>CALMSN010000221.1 GCA_937872325.1 uncultured Xanthobacter sp.
GAGCGCCGAGGGCGCGCGCAACTTCCCCAATGCGCAATATTACATCAGCCAGCTCGATTTCGACTACTGGACCGACGAGAAGACCGTCGCCCCGGCTCTCAAGGTCTTTTTGCAGACCGCGCAGAAGAACCTGCTGCCCAACCGCGACCGCACCATCTTCTTCAAGGACGGCGAGGAATTCCTGCCCGGCATCCAGGCGCTCGCCGCGCCCGGGCACACGGTGGGGCACACCATCTTCATGATCTCCTCGGGAGGCCGGCAGCTCGCCTATATCGGCGATCTCGCCCACCATCCGGTGCTGCTGCTGGAGCGCCCGCTCACCGAGTTCGTCTACGACACCGATCCCAAGCAGTCGGCGCAGACCCGCAAGAAGATGCTGGGCATGCTGGCCGCCAACCGCATCCCGGTGCTGGCCTATCACTTCGCCTGGCCGGGCCTCGGCCATGTGGCGGCGCAGGGCGAGGGCTTCCGCTATTATCCCGCCCCGATGGTGATGGAGATGTAGGACGGAAGCGTTCTCGGGCGAAGGGGCACCGGTTCGCGTCAGGAAAACGCTTTCGACATCCGGAGCGTTTCCCGCCAGCCGCTGCCGGACTTCGCCCGGCCCGCGCTCGACTTTATTTATGGCTGCCGCATCCGCCCTTTTCGCACCGCACGCGCGAGGCGATATGGGCGGGTCCGGCGCCAGGAGAAGACCATGCAGCCGCCGGTCGTCATCGCCGAGCAGGACGTCGTCGCAAGCGTCGCCGATGCCCTGCAATATATTTCCTACTACCACCCGGCGGACTTCATCGCCCACCTCGCCCAGGCCTACGATCGCGAGGCCGCCCCGGCGGCGAAGGACGCCATCGGCCAGATCCTCCTCAACTCCCGCATGGCGGCGCTGGGGCACCGGCCCATTTGCCAGGACACCGGGCTCGTGGTGGTGTTCGCCAAGGTCGGGATGGGGGTGCGCATCGACACCGAGCGCCCCTTCGCCGAGCTGATCCACGACGGGGTGCGCCGCGCCTATCTCGACGAGGCCAACCCGCTGCGCGCCTCCATGGTGGGCGACCCGCTGTTCGCCCGCCGCAACACCCGCGACAACGCCCCGGCGGTGGTCCATGTGGAGCTGGTGCCCGGCCGCACCCTGGAGATCACGGTCGCGGCCAAGGGCGGCGGATCGGAGAACAAGGCCCGCTTCACCTGCCTCGATCCCGGTGCCGACGTGGAGGCCTGGGTGCTCGACACCCTGCCCCGGCTCGGCGCCGGCTGGTGTCCGCCCGGCGTCATCGGGCTCGGCATCGGCGGCTCGGCCGAAAAGGCCATGCTGCTGGCCAAGGAAGCGCTGCTGGAGGAGATCGACATGACCCATCTCCTCGCCCGCGGGCCGCAAAGCCCGCTGGAGGAGATGCGGATCCGGCTCTACGAGAAGATCAACGCCCTCGGCATCGGCGCCCAGGGCCTCGGCGGCCTCACCACGGTGGTGGACGTGAAGATCGCCACCTATCCCACCCATGCCGCCTCCAAGCCGGTGGCGCTGATCCCCCAGTGCGCCGCCAACCGCCACGCCACCATCGTGCTCGACGGCTCCGGGCCGGTGCGGCCCGACCCGCGGCCCCGGGCCTGGTCGGCCGGGTCGGTGGGCGACGGTGCAGAGGCGGGCCCCCGCCACGTCCGGCTCGACACCCTCACCCCGTCCGAGGTGGCGGGCTGGCAGCCGGGGGAGAAGCTTCTGCTCACCGGCCGCATGCTCACCGGGCGCGACGCCGCCCACCAGCGCATGGCGCGGATGCTCGCCGAGGGCACGCCTTTGCCGGTGAGCCTCGCCGGGCGGGTGATCTATTATGTCGGCCCGGTGGACCCGGTGGCGGGCGAGGCCGTGGGTCCCGCCGGCCCCACCACCGCCACCCGCATGGACGGCTTCACCGATGCCATCCTCGGCACCGGGCTGCTGGCCATGATCGGCAAGGCCGAGCGCGGGCCGCAGGCCATCGCGGCCATCGCCCGGCACAAGGCGGCCTATCTCGTCGCCGTGGGCGGGGCGGCCTACCTCGTGTCCAAGGCCATCAAGTCGGCGCGGGTGCTGGCCTTCGCCGACCTCGGCATGGAAGCCGTCTACGAGTTCGAGGTGGAGGCGATGCCGGTGACGGTCGCCGTCTCCGCCGACGGGCAGTCGGTGCACCAGAGCGGCCCGGCCTTCTGGCGGGACTGGATCGCCGCACATCCCCAGGGCGCGCTGCCATCGGGATGAACCCGGCCCGCGGACCGTGCTCCGGATCATGGGGTCGCACCGGCCGCGGCACTCCGGTCATAGCTTTTGACGATACGCCAGATCACTTTTATCGCCTTCCACGATGGTCCGGCGACCTGCTACCAGAGGGCATGCGGGCGCCGGCCTCCCCGGCTCGCCTGCGGCAACGAAATGCTTCGGAGAACGGCATGGGCGGGACCCCAGCGGGCGGCGGCGAGACGACCTATCCCGAAATCCGCGACGCGGTGCGCAAGCTGTGCGAGGGCTTTCCCGGCGAATACTGGCGCGCGCTCGACCGCGAGATGGCCTATCCCTCGCAGTTCGTCGACGCGCTCACCCAGTCCGGCTTCCTGGCGGCGCTGATCCCGGAGGCCTATGGCGGCGCCGGGCTGCCGCTGTCGGCGGCCGCCGCCATCCTGGAGGAGATCCAGCGCGCCGGCTGCAACGGCGGCGCCTGCCACGCCCAGATGTACATCATGGGCGCGCTGCTGCGGCACGGCAGCGACGCGCAGAAGGCGGCGTACCTGCCGAAGATCGCCTCCGGCGCGCTGCGCCTGCAGGCCTTCGGCGTCACCGAGCCCACCTCCGGCACCGACACCACGGCGCTGAAGACCACCGCCCGGCGCGAGGGCGACCATTACATCGTCAACGGCCAGAAGATCTGGACCAGCCGGGCCGAATATTCGGACCTGATGCTGCTGCTCGCCCGCACCACCCCGCGCGACCAGGTGGCGAAGAAGACCGACGGCCTCTCCATCTTCCTGCTCGACATGAAGGCGGCGAAGGCGGCGGGCGGCCTCAGCATCCGCCCCATCCGCACCATGATGAACCATGCCACCACCGAAGTGTTCTTCGACAATGTGAAGGTGCCGGCGCAGAACCTCATCGGCGAGGAGGGCAAGGGCTTCCGCTACGTGCTCTCGGGCATGAATGCCGAGCGCATCCTGATCGCCGCCGAATGCATCGGCGACGCCAAGTGGTTCATCGAGAAGGCGACCGGCTACGCGAAGGAGCGGGTGCTGTTCAACCGGCCCATCGGCCAGAACCAGGGCGTGCAGTTCCCCATCGCCCGCGCCTATGCCCAGATGCGCGCCGCCGAGCTGATGGTGCCCCACGCCGCCAGCCTGTTCGAGGCCGGCCGCGACTGCGGCGCCGAGGCCAACATGGCCAAGATGCTGGCGGCGGAAGCCTCGTGGGAGGCGGCGAACGCCTGCGTGCAGACCCATGGCGGCTTCGGCTTCGCCGAGGAATACGACGTGGAGCGCAAGTTCCGCGAGACCCGGCTCTATCTCGTGGCGCCCATCTCCACCAACATGATCCTGAGCTTCATCGCCGAGCACGTCCTCGGCCTGCCGCGCTCCTATTGAGGCCCGCCATGCCCGCTTCGCCCCCCGTGGCGCCCCCCGTGGCGCCCGGCCTCGACCTCGATCACCTGCGCGGCTGGATCGGCCGCACCGAGACCGCGCGCGACCTCGTCACCGCCCGCGGCATCCGCGAGCTGCGGGCCACGCTGGACCTTCCCCCCGGCGACCCGCAGCCGGGCGAGGCGGCGCCCGTCGCCACCGCCCACTGGTGCCTCGCCCCGCCGGCGGCGCCGCAATCGGCGCTGGGGCCGGACGGGCATCCCGCCCGCGGCGGCTTCCTGCCCCCGGTGCCGCTGCCCCGGCGGATGTGGGCCGGCGGCGCGCTGGAGTTTCCCGATCTGCTCAGGGTGGGCGACACCGTCGAGCGCCGCTCGACCATCACCGACGTCACCGCCAAGGAGGGCCGCACCGGCCTGCTCTGCTTCGTCACCGTGGCGCACGAGATCCACACCCCGCGTGGCCTTGCGGTGCGCGAGCGCCAGGACATCGTCTATCGCGGCACCGACGCCCCGGTGGGCGGCTCCGGCTCCGGCGCGCCGCCGCCCGCTCCCTCGGTGCGCGAGAGCATCGTGCCCGACGCGGTGCTGCTGTTCCGCTACTCGGCGCTGACCTTCAACGGCCACCGCATCCATTACGACCGCAGCTACTGCATCGAGGAGGAAGGCTATCCCGGCCTCGTGGTGCACGGGCCGCTGCAGGCGACGCTGCTGTGCGGCTTCGCGGCCCGGCTCATGGGGCGGCAGCCGGCCCGCTTCTCGTTCCGCTCGGTGCGCCCGATCTTCGACGGCACCCCCATGGGACTGTGCGCGGTGGAAGCCGAGGGCGGCTTCGACCTGTGGACCGCCGATGCCGAGGGCCGCCCGGCCATGCTGGCCGAGGCCCGCTGAGGCGGCAGCCGCACCCCGCTGTCCGCAGCCGGCGCGCAACCTCGCCGGACCGGCGATTGCATGCATGCGCGCATGCCCCCGTGCCCGAAAAGACGCAGTCGCCCCGGCAGCGCCGGCGGCCGGGGGGTTCTCCTTCCGTCCGGCTTTACAACGTGCCCGCCAACACCCACTCTTTTGACAAAGGATAAAATGCCTCGGGGAGGGGCACACCATGGCAGAAACCGTCGAGCGGCCGGGCGCGATGACCACCGCGCCGCCGCAGGTCCGCAAGATCACGTTCGACGACGTCCAAGCCGCGCTGGCGGCGGGGGTGAAGGATTTCGTCACGGTGCCGGGATTCGGCTTCGTGCTGGGCGGCATCTATGCGCTGGGCGGCATCGCGATTCTCGCCTCGGTCTTCGCCTTCCACCTCTCCTATCTCGCCTATCCGCTGCTGTCGGGCTTCGTGCTGATCGGGCCGTTCATCGCCGCCGGCCTCTACGAGGTCAGCCGGGAGCTGGAAGCCGGCCGCACCCCCACATGGTCGCAGGTGATCGGCACCATCTTCGCCCAGCGCAAGCGCGAGCTGGGCTGGATGGCGTTCATCTCCATCTTCGCGATGATCATATGGCTGTATCAGGTGCGGCTGCTGCTCGCCCTGTTCCTGGGCTTCGCCAACTACGCGACGTTCGACGACTTCGCCCGGGTGCTGTTCACCACCACCGACGGGCTGAGCTTCCTGGTGGTGGGACACATCGTCGGGCTCGCCTTGGCGCTGGCGATGTTCTCCATCACCGTCATCTCGTTCCCGCTGCTGATGGACCGGGACGTGGACGTGGTGACCGCCATGATCACCAGCGTCAACGCGGTGGTGACCAATCCCGGGCCGATGCTCGGCTGGGGCCTGGTGGTGGTGTTCTTCCTCGCGCTCGGCTGCATCCCGGCCTTCCTGCTGCTGCCGCTGGCGCTGCCGGTGCTTGGGCACACCACCTGGCATCTCTACCGGCGCACGGTGGTGCCGCTGGCCTGAGGCGCGCCCGGCCCGGGCTGCGCGATCAGGCCGGGGAATGCAGCAAGACCGATCCGCCGGCTGCGGCCGGCGGTCCTTCGCGGCCTCGATCACTCGACGCGGGCAGCATCCTGGCCTGCCTTCGCCCTCTTGAGGGGCTTGGCCTGCTTGGCCTTCGCCTGCTTGGCGGCGCCGGGCGCCTGGGCGCCGCCAGCGGCATCGGAGCCCTTGTCGCCCTTGGGGACATCGGATCCCTTGGCAGCGTCGGCGGTCTTGGAGGACTGCTCCGCCTTGGGCACGTTTGATCCCTTGACGGGATCAGCCTCCTTAGAGGCATCCGCGCCCTTGGAAACGTTGACCTCCTTGAGGACATCCGCGCCCTTGGAGGCGGTGTCGCCTTTGGAGGCATCGGATGCCTTGATGGCCCTGGCCCGCTTCGGAGCACCCGAGACCTTGTCGGCCTTGGCAGAAGCGGCGCCCTTGGCGGCTTTCGCGCCCTGCGGACCCTGTGCCTGCTTGGCGGCCGACTCCTTGTCGCCCGCGGATGACACCTTGGCAGCGACCTTGGCGCCCTTTCCGCTCGCGGCCGGCGGGGCGGCATCCGGCACCGGCGGGGCCGCGATGGCGGTCTTCGCCTTCTTGCCGTTCGCCGGAACGGCCTTTTTCGCCGCGGCCGCGCCCTTGAGCTTCTTGCGCAGGGCGGTCCCGGCCTTCGCCGCTTTCCCCTCCGCATCAGACGACGGCGACGCCGCTGCAACGGTCATCGCGGCGGGCGGCGCTGCCGGCGGTTCGACTTGGGCAGCCTCCGGCCGTGACGCCGGCTTCTTGCTCCCGGCGCTTTTCTTCGCCCGCGGGGCATCGTCCTGCGCCTTGGCGGCGGCGGATGCGGGCTGATCGAGGAGGCCGCGCTTGCGCCCGGCTTTCTCGCGGGCCTCGGCCTGCTTGCGGGCGATCAGGTCGCCGAAGGCCAGGATCAGCGCCTTCAACTCCTCCTCCTGCACCGCGGCCGCGGCGCTCTCGATGGAGAACCAGAAGCCGAGCCGCTGCGACTGCTCGGGAAACTTCTGCAGGATGCGCTTCACCTTGAGCGGAAACACCAGCACGTCGCACAGCACCGATCGGCTGCCGAGGCGCTTCTCGTAGGTGTACATGCCCACCGGCTCGCGCGCGACGGCGCCCATCAGGCCGGCTTCCTCGAAGGTTTCGCGGGCGGCGGCCTTGGGCGGCGACAGGTGCTTCATCGGCCAGCCCTTGGGGATCACCCAGCGCCGGGTCTCGCGCGAGGTAATGAGGCGCACCTGCACCTCGCCGTCGCGACGGATCCGATACGGCAGGGCGGCATATTGCATCCGCCGTCCGGCCTGCGCGCCTCGTGGAAACGGCATGGCTCGACCTCTCCCCTGAGCCAGAATGAGACCAACGGGCGCGGGCCCGGGGGCTGTCTCCGGTTGGAGAAAAGCACCCTTTAACCAAAGCGTTAGCTCTTCAGCGTTTCGATGAAACACGGAAAGCGCCTTCGCCGCCTGCGCCCTGCCGTCTCCGCCCCGCCGCGGATGAGGCTGCCCATCACACCAACCCGTCGCCCGCGCTGCCCGGCCGGGAGGTCCCGGACAAGCAGGCGCGCCAAGCCTGGTGAGAATCACACATTGAAAATCATATTATATTCTTGTGGGGACGACGCACGTCCCACTTTCCCCCGCGGCCGGGCCGAAGGAGACCCGATGCCGGCCCGGAACGACCGGACCGGCATCGTTTGGACCCGCACGCCGCCTCAGGCCGCGCGCGGCCGGATCATTCCGGCTCGGCCTCGTAGACCACGGTCGTGCGGGCGCGGACCTCGATCTCGCCGGCCTCCACCGGCACCGGGGCACGGGCGGCATCGGACTTCATCAGCATCGACGCCGCCATCGGCATGGGCCGGCCTTCCAGCTCGGACGGCTGGATCGAGCTGATGCGGATGAGCTTCAGGCCGGCGGCGGCGGCCACCGCCTTGGCCTGCTCCATGGCCGCCTTCACCGAGGCGAGACGCGCCTCCTGCTCCAGCTCGGCGGCGTTCGACAGGCTGAAGGTGAGCCCCGACGACTGGTTGGCGCCGGCCTGGATCACCTTGTCCATCATCGTGCCGAGCTTGGAGAGGTCGCGCACGGTGACGCGTACGGCGTTGCGCACCTCGTAGCCCACCAGCTTCGGCGCCTCGCGGGCGGGCGGCTGGGGATAAGAATATTGCGGCTGGATCGAGAAGTTGGCGGTGGCGATGTCCCGCGCCTCGATACCACCGGCCTTCAGCGCGGCGATCACGTCGCCGATGGCCTTGGAATTGCCGGCGAGCGCCTCGTCGGCGGTCTTCGCAGTGGTCAGCACGCCGGTCGACAGCACCGCCATGTCCGGACGGGCGGAGCGCGCCGCCTCCCCGACCACGGTGAGCGAGGCCGCGGCGAAGGCCGGGCCGGCCAGGGCGGCAAGCAGAAGGGCCCCGGCTGGCAGAAGGACGGCGCGGCGAATGGACTTGGGCATGAGTTCTCCCCGAGAGTGAGCCCGCCTGCGGGCCCCGGGAAGGGAGCGCGCGAAGGCGGCACCATTACGGCGACGCCGCAGCCTATAGCACCAAGCGCGTCCGAGGTCGGCGGGTTTTGATTCCGCACCGCCCATGCGCCTGCGAGCGCCGACGCGCCCGGCCGCTTTGGTGCGTCACGGCGACGCTGAAGCGCCCTGTCGCTCCGCCGCCGGAACGCGGGCCCGCGACCGGATCGGGGGGCCGGCCGAAAGCCGTCCCGGCCGCGGAGACGCCCGGCCGCCGGGCCGATCCGCGCGCGACCCCGGGGCCGATCCCGAGCACCGGCCGACGGCAAGCCGAGGCAGAGCCGGCGGCCGCCTCTGAGCCGGCTTCGCCCCAAGCGTGAGCGCAGCCGCTTTGCGGGGTCACAGGATCGGGGCATGCTCCGCCGGCCGGCGCTACGGGAACCCAGGGCTGCGCCCTGCGTTGCGCCCGGTGGGGGCAAGCTTGGCCGGAGCCATCCGGACGGGCGAGCCGCTCGACACCTTCTCAAGGCTTGCGAGGCAATTCATGGAAGACGCGCAGATCGGCTGGATCGCCGCCATCATCATCGGCGGCCTGGCAGGCTGGATCGCCTCCAGCATCATGAGCACCGGAACCGGGATCTTCGCCAACATCATCCTCGGCATCGTCGGCGCGGCGATCGCCAATTTCCTGCTGGGGGTGCTCGGGGTCAATTTCGCCGGCTGGATCGGCTACCTCATCGCCGGCGTCATCGGCGCCTGCGTCCTGATTTTCGCCTACCGGCTCATCAAGCGATAGCGACCGCCCGCTCGCAGCGTATTTCAGCCCGGGCCCCTCGGCCCGGGCTTTTTTCTTGCCTCGACGGTCGCGTTTTTCGGTCCTCCGCCGGCCGGCTGATGCTGCGCCACAGCATTGGGCACCGTGCATTGCGACATGCCCAAACCCGCGCCATCTCGCACGCGCGAAAGGCAGTGCGCGGCGAAAAGGCGGCGATCGCGTCAATTTAAAATATCATTATAAATCAATTTATTATCAGGCATTTACTGCCCCGCCGGATTGCGATTTTCGAATTGAAATCCGCCTGAAATTTCAGCTTGATCCGGGCATGAAAATAGCTTTGTTTATTATCTAATTCGACGGGAGACAGCGCCCGCCCTCATCGGCGGCGCCGCGCTTTCCAGCCCGGCGGGATGATCAGCTCCAGTCAGGGATCCCAACCGCGCATGCTCGCCCAGCAGATCATCAACGGCCTCATGCTCGGGGCCATCTACATGCTGGTGGCGGTGGCCTTCACCCTCGCCATCGGGGTGCTGAACTTCCTCAACTTCTCCATTCCCGGCCTGTTCATGCTCGGCGGCATGCTGGCCTTCGGCCTCATGAAGGCGGGCTGGCCCTGGCTGCTCGCCTTCGCCGCCGCGCTGTTCGCCGCCGGCCTCGTCTCGCTGCTGGTGGAGCGCCTCGCCTATCGCCGCATGCAGGGCGGCGACCCGGAGGTGCCGCTGGTCTCCTCCCTCGGCTTCCTGGTGCTGCTCGAGAACCTGATGCTGATCCGCTTCGGCTCCGACATGCAGGCCTTCCCGGCGCTGATGGCGGACATGAACTTCCGCGTCGGCGGCCTCGTCGTCGGCATGGCGCAGCTGGTCTCGCTGGCACTGTCGCTGCTGCTGGTGCTGTGGCTCTCCTGGTACCTGTCGGCCACCAATGCCGGGCGGCGGGTGCGCACCGTGGCCGAGAGCCCGGAGACCGCCCGCCTGATGGGTATCGACATCGCCCGCCTGGTGCCGCAGCTCTTCGTGGCGAGCGCGCTGCTGGCGGCGCTGGGCGGCATCCTGTTCGCGGTCAACTACCAGCAGGTGTCGCCCTTCATGGGCGAGGGCGTGGGCTTCAAGGGCGTGGCGGCGATGATCGTCGGCGGCATGGGCTCCATCTGGGGCGCGGTGCTGGGCGGCCTGCTCATCGGCCTCGCCGAGGTGCTCTCCATCTCCTTCATCGGGGCGGACGTGGTGAACATCACCGTCTACGGCCTGCTCCTCCTCATCCTCATCGTGCGGCCGCAGGGCCTGATGGGCCGCCCCGCCGGCCGGGAGAAGCTGTGATGAGCGGATACCAGACCGGCGTCCTCGTCGTCCTCGCCTTCAACGTCATGGCCGCCTATGCGGTCTACCTGCCGCTGGCGGCGGGGCAGCTCAACCTCGGCATCGCCGGCTTCATGGCCATCGGCGCCTATGCCGGGGCCTTCCTCACCAACGAATATGGCTGGCCCATGTGGGCGGCGATCCCGGTCGCCGCCGCGGCCGCCGGGCTGGTGGGCCTCGTCATCGGCATCCCGGTGCTGCGCACTCACGGCATCTACCTCGCCATGGCCACCTTCGCCCTCGGGCAGGTGATCTCGGCGGTGTTCCTGAACCTGGAGGTGGTGGGCGGGGCGGCCGGCTATCCGGTCACCGACTATGCCGGGCCGTACGTGGTGTTCGCCGCCGCCTTCGGCGTGGTGGTGCTGATGGTGCTGATCGCCCAGACTCGCTTCGCCCTCTACCTCACGGCGGTGAAGAGCGATCCCACCGTCGCCGACCTCCTGGGCGTCTCGGTGCGCGGGATGCAGGTGGCGGCCTTCGCGCTGGGCGCCGCGGTGGCCGGCTTCGGCGGCGCGCTCTACGCCCACCACTACAATTTCGTCGAGGCGCAGCACTTCAATGTCCTGCTCTCGGTGTTCACCGTGCTCTATGTGCTGTTCGGCGGCACCCAGACGGTGTGGGGCCCGCTGGTGGGCGCCGCCTTCTTCACCCTGGTGCCGGAGCTGCTGCGCGCCTCCGACCAGTGGCGCTACGCCCTGTTCGCCGTCTTCGTCATCCTGTTCATCGCGATCCGCCCGCAGGGGCTCGTGACCACCGCGCTGCTGCGGCCCTTCCGCCGCCGCGCCCCGCAAGCCCCCACTCCGCAAGCCCCCACTCCGGAGGCCTCGGCATGAGCGCCGCCCTCTCCATCACCGGACTGTCCAAGTCCTTCGCCGGCGTCAGAGCCATCCGCGACCTCTCCTTCGAGGTGCCCAAGGGGGTGTCCACCGCCCTCATCGGCCCCAACGGCGCCGGCAAGACCACGGTGTTCAACATGGTGAGCGGCGTCTATGGCGCCGATGCCGGACGGATCGCGGTCAACGGCATCGACGTCACCCACATGCCCTCGCGCCGGCGCATCCGCACCGGCATCGCCCGCTCGTTCCAGAACATCCGGCTGATGGGCCACCTGACAGTTCTGGAGAACCTGCTGGTGGGCCAGCATGTGCGGGCCTCGTCCCTCGCCGCCCTGTTCACCCCCTACCGGCTCGTCCCGAACCACCGCTGGAAGCGGGAGGCGCGGGAGGCGCTGGCCGAGAACGGCCTGGAGCGCTGGGCCGACGAGACGGTGAGCGCCCTGCCCTACGGCGTGCGCAAGCGCATCGACCTGGTGCGCGCCACCCTCGCCGGGGCCAGCGTGCTGATGCTCGACGAGCCCGCCGCCGGCCTCAATCCGAGCGAGACCAACGCCCTGCGCGACCACCTGCGGGCGCTGATGAAAAAGGGCGTCACCCTGCTGGTGGTGGAGCACGACATGCATTTCGTCGACAGCGTCTGCGCCAACGTGGTGGTGCTGAATTTCGGCGAGAAGATCGCCGAGGGCCCGCTCGCGCAGGTCCGCCGCAATGCCAAGGTCCGCGAGGCCTATATCGGCGCGGACGAGGAGGCCTGAGCCATGGCGCTGCTCGATGTCTCCGCCATCAGCGTTTCCTACGGCCGCGTCGGTGCCCTCACCGATGTCTCGGTGCAGGTGGGCGAGGGCGAGATCGTCACCGTGCTGGGCGCCAACGGCGCCGGCAAGAGCACCCTGCTGAAGGCCATCCTCGGCGTGGTGCCGCTGAAGGCCGGCGGCATCGCCTTCGCCGACACCGACGTCACCCGCGCCCCGCCCCACGCCCGCATCCGCGATGGGCTGGTGCTGGTGCCGGAGGGCCGGCGCATCCTCATCACCCTCACGGTGGAGGAGAACCTGCTGCTGGGCGCCCACATGCGCACCGACACGGTGGCGATCGGGCGGGAGATGGAGGCCATCTACACCCGCTTCCCCAACCTCGCCGAGCGCCGGCACATGCTGGCCTCCTGCCTCTCCGGCGGCGAGCAGCAGATGCTGGCCATCGGCCGGGCGATGATGGCCAAGCCCCGCCTGATGATGCTGGACGAGCCCTCGCTCGGGCTCTCCCCCCTGTTCGTGCAGAAGCTGTTCGAGCTGATCCGCGAGCTCAACGGCGAGGGCCTCTCGGTGCTGCTGGTGGAGCAGAACACCGGCAAGGCGCTGGCCTACGCCCATCGCGCCACGGTGCTGGAGCTCGGCCGGGTCATCATGGCCGGCGATCCCAAGGCGCTCGCCGCCGACCCCCGGCTCAAGGCCGCCTATCTGGGCGAGGGCGACGCCAGCCCCGCCCC
>CALMSN010000222.1 GCA_937872325.1 uncultured Xanthobacter sp.
GGAGGAAACCTACGAGAGATTGGGGTGTGGGGCCGCGGCAGAAACCTACACGAATCTCACCCTCAATGTGTAGCGCGCAAAATCGAACTGGACTCCGCGCAGGATCGGATTGGACCACCCCAAGTGTAGCGCGCAAAATCAAACTGCAGCGGAAGCCCGTGTTTGAAACGCCCATTTAACGCCCCTCGGCTGCGGCCTCCTCCAGCCGCCGGCAGGCAATATCAAAATACTCAGGCACGACCTCCATCCCAATGTAGGGGAGGCCACGAGCGGCACAGGCGCGGCCGACAGCCGCCGACCCCATGAAGGGGTCAAGAATCGGCCCTCCCATTATGGCAAGAAGCCCGTCCATCACACTGACCGGCTTACCGGCGATGTGGTGCTTGACCATAGGCACAGGCGCCCTGAACACACCCGGGGCGGTCGGACCGGCCAGCGGCCGTGGACCATTGGTCGCCCAGATCACATACTCGGCTTGGGCGCGATAGCGGCCCTGCTGCGGTCGGCCCCGCTCGGTCTTGTCCCAGGGCGCGATGCCACGCCATACCCAGCCGGCCGCCTGCACCGCATCCGTGGTGATCGGTAACTGGCGCCAGTCCGAAAACACCGCGAGCAGGCCGCCCGGCCGGGTGAGGGTGCGCGCCCGCTCCATCCAGAGCCGCGACCAGGCCAGATAGCCACGCTGGTCCCGTGTGTCGCCCGCAAACTCAGGGTAGAGGCCGCGATGCGCACTCGACTGGTACTTGGCGCTTGTGGGGGCGGAGCGATCGCCCCTATGGGCGCCACCGCTCGAATATGGCGGATCCGTCAGCACGTCGCCGACAGATCCTGGCTCCAGATCGTCGAGGATCTGGAGCGCATCGCCGAGATAGAGCGTGGCTGTGCCGATGGTCACTTTTTCGCGGCGCATGCGTCGTCTCCGGAGGATCGACGCTCGGGGCGCTCGGGTGCGGGCTCTGCCGGCCTCAGATGAGAGAGCGTGCCGCAGCGGCGGCACTTGATTTCCACGTGCCCGCTCAAGGCGCGCGCGTCGGCGCGGAACAGGAGAGCGCCGCATCTGCATCTTACGTCCATCACTCCTTAATCATCCAGCCCTAAGCCCCCTCGCGGGGGACCGTGAGCTGTATCCGGTCGCGCGGGTTGTGCTTGCCGGCGTTCCCGCGTTGGGGCGCCTCATCAGCGCCCCGCCCCACTCATCCGGCTACACGAAGATCCCCAGCGCCTGCATGTACAGGTCCACGATGGCCTCGTGCCCCTTCCTCTGGTCGATGTCTTCCTTGCGGATCTTCAGGATGGTGCGCAGCGCCTTCACGTCGAAGCCGTTGGCCTTGGCCTCGGCAAAGACGTCCTTGATATCGTCCCCCAGTGCACTCTTCTCCTCCTCAAGCCGCTCGATCCGCTCGATGAACGACTTGAGATGCTCCTTCGCAAAGCCTGCGGGGGCGGTCGTCATCTCCTCAGTCATCAGTCCTTGGCCTCCTCGCCTGATCCCACCGTCACCGTGGTCACAAAACCGCGCCCCTTGGTGCACTCATGCTCCACACTCTCTGCAACCCAGCGGCCATCGATGCCGTCGCCAAAGCCTGTCGCAATGACGTGCGCCTCTGCGCGGGCGGTAGGGGCGCCCGGCATCTCGAAATGACCGCTGCCGCTGTTGTTCCCGAGAGCATAGGCTTCGGCATCTACCGCCCGCTCCGCATCCGCTTCGGATCGATAGATCTGCTGCATCACGTGGTAGGGCCCATCCCGGCCGGTTGCCCGCTTCGCCATGCGTCGGCGGCCGGCGGCCTTGTCGTGCCAGGCCGCCGCCACGTGGCCATATACCGGGCGTGGGTCGATCTCGATCTCCCAGCCGTAGCCAGCGCGCTTGCTGATCATGATCGGTGGCAATGCCTGCCCGCTCCCAGCCGCGCCGGAGCCGCTGGCCATGACCACCAGGCTCCCCCCGGCCGGCTTTACGATGGCACCGATCTCGGCCCCGAGCTCCGATCCGAAATCAATCACACTTTGATCCCACCGCATGCGGTACCCGACCTTGATGCGCGCGAGCTCGGGCGAGATCGACAGGCCGAGCCCCGCTTCGCGGGCGAGATCGCCGAAGATGTCGCCGGCGGTGGCATCCTCATCGTAGTGCTTGCGGGCGTGCCCCTTCAGCTTGTCCACGAAATCCGCGGCCCTCAGCTCGATGGTAAGGGCCTCCACCTCCCGTGAGCCGCCTCTGTGGGAGGTCGTCTCCACCTGGTAGATCCCCATCAGCACCGGCCCTTGGTCGGCCCAGCCCATATAGATGCTGTATTTCTCTCCCTTACGCGGGCGGGCGAGCTGGCGGCCGGGATCAGCGCAGACGATGGTCGCGCTGTCGCTCTCCCGGCCCTTGTTATCGGTCACCTTCACCGAGATGAGTCGCTGGCCCACAGGCCCTGAGAAGATGTCCAGGGTTCCGCCTTGCCGTACCGCACGGAGAATGGGACGCCGCCAGCTCGCCATTCTCAATCCCACGGGTTCACGGTGGGGATCGGCGCCAGGGGAGCCGTTCGCACCGGCATCTCAACCACGGTGCCACGGGGGATCAGCGGTCCGTGCTCGGCAAGGCCCGGGTTGGCCGTGAGGATCGCCTCGGTGTTTCCGTTGCCCTCCGTGCCGTAAACGCGTCGCGCGAGCTCGTCCACGCGGAGCAGATCCTCATCCACGGTCACGGTGGTCATCCGATCACCCCGCGGCCGACGAACACGAGTTCGAAGTCGAAGGTATGATGCCGCCCAAGCCCGTCCGGCGCGAACCGCTCTTCGGCGTGGCCGAGGCGTCGCACGAAGACGCTGCCCTGTACCTCGCCCACCAGCCCACGGCCGAGCCGGATATAGGACACCACATCCTGCCGTTCATGGTGGCGCTTGATCGCCGCGTATGCGGTGAGCCCGTCCATGACATGGGGGCGGCACGCGGCACGCAACGACAGCACCGCTTCGCCCAGACCTGTCGGCTGGTAGAACGGCCCCCGGCCGAACAACTCACCGTCAGGCCAGCTGGCCTCGCTCTGATAGTCGGCGTGCTCCGTCTGCAGGCCGATGATCTCGAAAAGTGCCGTGCCGACACTGGCCAGAGGGTGACTCATGCCAATGCGCCTCCTGTGTCAAAGAGCGCCCTGTTGCGCGCCTCCCGAACGGCCCGGCCTTCGGCGCGGGCGAGCTCGCGGTGCAGAGCGCCCGCATCCTGCACCCCGTGAACGTGAATGGTCTGGTTGACCGCGACGCGCTGCCCGCCGCCGGTGGCACTCATCTTGGGCTTGCGCGGCGGCAGTGGCGCCGAGGCCGGAGGGGCGGCGTTGCCGCCAGATGGCGCGAACTGCGGCGCGATCGTGGGCGAGACCGTGAAGTTGAACATGGCCTTCATCCGCTCGGCGATCTGCTGCGCGGCCTGCACCGCCGCCTCCCCCTCGCTGGCTACCGCGGCGGCGACCGCGCGCATGGATTGGGCCACCGCCTCAGCGGCGCCCGGCATCTTCATGGCGCTTTCAAGCTCGCTTTTAAGGGTGTTGATGACGGCCTGCAGCGCCAGCATCTTGTTCTGTGCGCCGAGGTCGCCCTTGTCGGCGGCAGCCTGGACGCTGGCCAGCTCCTTTTCGAGCTCGATCAACTGCTGCACCATGCCGATGACCGGATGATCCTTGGCCGCGATCGCCCCCTGGAACTGGCGGTTGAGCTCCGGATCCTGCTTCAGCTTGTCCTTGTCCTCAGGAGACAGCGACTGGCCGCCGGTCAACTTGTCGGACAATGCCTTTACGTCGGCGGCGCGGTCGAGGGTCGTGTTGATCTTTTCGAGGACTGACGCGAGGCCGTCCGCCATGGCGCCGATCGCCGGGGTGATCGCCTTGCCGATCCGGGTGCCGAGCACCGCAAACTGGTTGCCGAGCTTCTCCAGCTTCGACGATGTCAAATCATCGAAAATCTTGAACGCCTTCTCGACGCTGCCCTTGTTGCCGACCTCGTCCTTGACCAGCTGCAGCGCCCGCCGGACCTGGTCGATCGATCCGGCGAGGCGCGCGGCATCGTCCGCATACTCCAGGCCAAACAGATCCAGCAGCGCCCCCATACGCTTGTCGTCGGGCAACTTGGCGACCCGGTCCAACACTCCAAGGATAGCGTCGACCGGACCTTTTCTAATCAACTGTTCAACCTGCTTGGAGCTAAGACCCAGGCTCTTCAACCCCACCTGAAAGTTTTTGCCCTGCTTCGAGGCAGTTTGGAGTTTGGAAATCAGCGCGTTGAAGCCGGTGGCCGCCACCTCCGGAGCAGTGCCCATGGACAGCATCGCCGCGCCAAAGGCGGCAGTCTCTCGCTCCGCCAAGCCGAACGTCTTGGCTGCGGCCCCCACTTTGGTCAGGAATTTAACAATGTCTGCTTCTCTCGATGCGGTGTTGTCGCCGAGCACGTTGATGGCGTCGCCTATCGCTTCGATTCTGTCTTGGGTCAGCCCGAAGACGGTACCGAGCTCGGCCAGAGATTGGCCCGCCTGCTCCGCCGTCATTCCAAAGGCGACGGCCGCCTTGGCGGCGAAGGTGCCGAACCGCACCAGGTCCTCTGTCGGCCGGCCGGCGAAGCCCGCCTGCGCCACCAGCTGGGCGATCTCCTCCTTGGCCAGCGGCGTCGCCCGGCTGATCTTGAGGATCTCCCGCTCCAGCGCCGCGAATTCGTCCTGCGGCATGTCCACGGCCTTTCGGACCTCGGCCATGGCATCCTCGAACTGCATCGCCTCGCGGATAGCGCCCTTGATCGCCAGACCGGCGGCGATGATCCCGCCCGTGGCGACGCCCGTCGCCGCCGTGACCCCGAGAGCGGCCCCCCCGGCACCGAGGGCGGAGCCGACCTCTGTGCCCGCAGCAGCGACCCGGCCGAGGCGCGCCCCCACCGCGGCGCTCGCCACCCCGCTCGAACGCCCGAACGCACCCCCGGCCGCACCAGCACCCGCCCCGCGACCAAGCGCCCGGCTGGATTGATCCAGTCGCTTGACGCTGGCATTGGCCCGGTCGGCCTCTCCGGAGATTTTCTTCAGATCTCGGGCGAGCTTGTCGCCGCCGCCGGTCCCATTGAGCTTTCGGGCCGCGGCGCCGACGCCGGCGAGGTCGCCCTTGGCCTCGCGAGCCGGCCCCTTGAGAGCGTTGATGAGCCTGAGGCGCAGGGAGACGTCGAGACTGGACACGATCACCCTCCCGCGAGACGTCGCAGGAAAGCCCAGCGCTCGCCGTCAATATCCCGCGCCACAGCCCACCACCGGATCAAATCGTCCCAGGGCATCCCCATCACCTCGCTGAGTGGCGTCGCGAAGGTTGCAGCCACCCGCCCGGCAATCTCCCGCCAGTCGTTCAGGTCGAGCCGGAGTAGACGGCCTGCCACGTTCGGGGCAAAAAATCGTAGGCGGCCTCCGCCACCGCCACGCCGTCTTCACCATCGAGCCCGCGCAGCACCTCGGCCGGGAAGCCGGTCATCGCGGCGTACGCATCAAAGATGTCAGGCAAGGAGCCGCCAGCGGTGAGGTTCGCCACCTGGGTGGTGATGAGCCGCCGCACCGTGATCACGTCCACCCGCTGCCCGTCCCACACGAACGGCCAGATCAGCGGCACGGAGCGCTCCCGCTCTCCCACGAAGTCAAGTGTAGCCACGGGCTGAGCCTTGCCGGGCCGGCTCGCCTGCTGCGGCGGTGGATCGGGCTCGTCAGCGGGTGCTCGCGGCGGCACCGGCGGCAGTTCGTGGGCCGGCACCTGGGGGTACTGGTCGATCGGCTTGTTGGGAATGTTGTTCATCACGCGCCCCCGATCGCGAGGATGCGGGCCATGTCCCCAAAGGGCATTTTGCCGTCGATGATGGTCGAGCCAGGGCCTGCAAAGTAGTCCAGCTTGTGCACCGATCGCCCTTCGAACATGTCGTGGTACAGCACGATCGTCGACATCTCGTACTCGATGCCAGTGGCCTTCATTCGCTGTTTGGTCTCATCCTTAATGGAGTTGATGAGGCCCTTGAGGATGATCACCCGCCCCTTGCTCTCGCCGTTGCTGTAGTTGCGCAGGTACTCATAATAATAGGCGGTGATGTAGTCTCCCGGCTCGCGCCCGCACAGCGCTCGGATGTCGGGGTCGTTGTTGCGCAGCTTGATGGTCGCGGTCATCGCCTGCCAGCCTTCGGGCCAGTTGACTTCCCAGTTGCCCGCTGCAGACCCGAAGGCCTCGGTCGCCCTGGCAAAGTCGGGAAGCGTCACCTCGTCGAGGGCCTTCCAGGTGTTCAGGGCATCAAACCACCAGTTGGCGCCGCGAATTACATTGTCCATCGTCGCTCTCCGGCGTGCAGGTGGGGATCAGACGGCGGCGGTGAAGTCACCGCGCACGTTGTATTGCTGCATCGTTGCCTCGATCTCGTCTGCGAGGAGATCAAAGGCGGCCTCGTAGCGGCCCATGTAGACGCCGATGTCGGTGACCGGCGGGGCCTCCTCGAAATTCATCGTCACGTTGAGGCCGCCGCTGCGCAGGATGGCGTTCGAGTTGAGATTGCGCTCCCACTTGACCTGACCGCCGAGGATTGCCGGCTCCGGCAACGTCTTGAGCTCTCCCAGGAAGTCGTCCACCGCCTGCAAAAGCACCGTCACCAGATGGACGCCGAGGTTCTTTCCGGCGTACTTGACGAGCGTGCGCGGCACGACCTCGCGCACCGCCTTGCGGGTGCGCACCACGTTGATCGCCCGCCACAACGGGTCGGAAGACGTGTTGAAAAACCCCCAGAACGTCTTGCCCTGCGGCGAGTTGACGGTGCGGGCGGTACGATCCTTGGTGATCTGCACCAGGGAATTGACGCCGCGCTGAATGAGGAAGTTCGCCTCGCTGTCCGGATCGGGGATCGAGAACTGCACTGAGCGGGAAGGTCCGAGAATGCCCTTCAGCGCAATATTTCCGGGGTTGTAGTAGGGCGCGCCGCGGGCCTTGTCGTTGCGGGCAATGAGTGCGGCGATGGCGGCGGAGGCCGGCCGGGTAACGATGTTCGCGCCGCTCTGGTAGCGAGCACCCTGGCCCACAGCGACGAGATTCATGCTCTCGGAGAAATCAGCGGCCCACTCCACGGCAGCGGTCTTGTTGCTGGACGGCGTGTCGCAGATGCCGATGGCTGTGACGATACGCTCGCACAGGGCATCGATCGCGGTGGCCGCGGGGTTGGCGGCAGCGCCCAATCTTTGGGAGGTGAAGCCCGGGGCGATCAGGAGATCGGGTTCCGCTCCCGTTTCCGACTGCGCGTCCAGGAGCGCCCACAGGCCGGTCTTGTTGGCGGCCGAGCCGACGATCGCCGCCATCTGGTCATCGATGTCGTGATCATCGTCGAGCGCGGGCACCTCGGGCACCACCGCCACCACCGAGGCCACGATGCCCTCGCGGGTGATTGCGTCAACCGTCTCGGCAAGCGTGCCGGTCGCCCCGATCGCGGTCACCATCTCGGTGTCGTCGGTCGTGAAATGCACCGGCGTGTCGACGGGAAAGAGGTCACGATCACAGTCAGGCGCTGAAAACGCCCCGCCGATAGTCGACATGTCGGCGATGATGAGCGGCTGCTGCTCGGTGGTCTGCAGGAACGTGCGCACGCCAGCGTGCGGGGTATTGACGGGCATGAGCAAGATCTCCGCAATGCCCACCTGGTGTAGTTGCGCCAAGACGCACGCCATCCGGTGACGCTGGTCACCGGATGGCGTGCGGATCAGCTACGGCAGCAGCGTCTGTGGCGTCGTCCACGTGTCGCCATGGAGGTCGCCACCAGCGCCGAAGGCGGCAGCGAACATTGCCTGATCCTTGGCGAGAGCGGTGGCAAATTCTTCCGCCGGAGTTCCTCCCGTCCCGCCGTGGGCACGAGATGTATAACGCAGATCCTCGATCTTGCTCCGATACCAGACCAGGCTCGACGCTTTATTCACGTTGGCGGTGGCCCACTCATAAGCTCGCCCGATGATCGCTGCCGCCGATCGCACCGTCGAGATGGAGGCGGGCTTCGTACCGGTCCATGCACTGACCGCGCCCGCGACCAGGACCGGCGTGCCGATCGCCGGGATTGCGACGGGCGTGCGCCCCAGATTGGCCACCGCGGCAGGCGGGATCAGGTTCTCGGCTCGGAAGATCGTGTTCCCGAGGGGGTTGCTTGTGGCATGGGACGAATACATGAGGTTACTCATGGGCGTCGTGTTGCCTGCCCCCTCGGCCCGGGTGCGAACGCACCACATGGAAAAATACAGTGCCCCGCCGGGAATCGCGTCGAGGATGTATTGGTCCAGCGCGCTCGGCAGATCGATGCCCCACGCATCCGTGCCGGAGGTCTGACCCACCTGCGAGGACACCACATGGACCCCGCCGCGCGCGGTCCGCTCCACTCGCAGCGAAGCGTCACCGGCACTGCGTGTGTAGATCAGCGGCAAATCCATATTCGCCGCCACCCCACCGGTCCGCAGCGCCGCCACCTCGCGGGCCACGTTCGGGATGGTGCCTGCGGTTGGGACTACATTGGGCGTAGTGAATCCACCGGCTGGATGGCGACAATCAGCGAGAAGGAGTGTGCCGGGGGACATTCCTCCGTCTGGCATCAGATAACCGAAGGGAGCTGCAGGCAGAGTATAGTCAATGACGGTTGCAAAAATCATGGATCACCAGCCCTTGGCCCGCATGACGCGAGCGATGAAAGTGCCGGCCACGATGTTGGCCGAGCCATTGAGATGGAGGGTGTCGCCGCTCCCGACACGAAGCGAGCGGGGGATCGTATCGGCGGCCATGTCTGTCAGGTCGTCGGCGGTCGGCGGGATGCCCGCCTCCGAGAGCCCGCTGTCGATGAGGTATCGCCGCACGTCGACATAGCAATCGCCGAAGAGACGTGAGAGGTCACCGTTGAGTGCCAGGATGCTCGTGTGGGCTGAGGACCCGGCGACCTCGGTCACGCTATTGACGACCGACAGAACCAGCACACGCACCTGCCGGGTCGACAGGTAGTCGACCATCGAGAGGATGTCGGCGATAACCGTGGCGCGATTCGCATGGTTATTGCGGCCAGACCAAATCAAAAGCGTCTTCACGCGGTTGTCGCTGGCCCAGCTCGGTACAAAGATTGAGCCGGGTGGACATGCGACCGCATCACCGCTCCCGATGCGGCTGAAGGTGTAGACGAGGCTGCCATCAATGGTCAGCGTCCCTTGCACACCGGCCAGCGTCCCGACGACGGACCACACGTTGTGCAGGACGTGCGGCGCCACCGAAGTGCAGGTGACGCTGCCCGAGGAAGGGATCGCGTCACCTGACACGGTGACCGCGATTGGAATGCCGCCCTGCCTGCCGGCGACTTGTGTCGACGTCTGGCCGCCCACGCCTCGGTTCTCGACCGGCCGCCCGAGCGCAGCGGCTACGGCAGCGGGCAAAGTGGTGCCCCAGGCCGCATTGCCCTGGATCATCGAGTCGCCGAACGCGACCACGTCGGGGGTCGGGAAAAACGTAGATAGAAGTGGATCGGTGGCAGAGGCGATTACGGCCGACGGGATGATCGCTGCGTCATCCAGGGCCACCACCATGCGCCCTTTCTGGGTAAATCCATACAGCAGCCTCCCGTCGCGGTCGCAGGCGCCGGATATGTACCCACCGGCCGCCGCCAGTTCCCGCCATCCAGATCCGCTCGGGGCGAGGCGCCCGCCCACGGCGGCTTCGATGGGCGCCGCCGGGATGATGGCATCCGCCGCGAGCTTGGCCCGCAGCTCGCCGGCCAGATTGAGCCCCCCGGCAACGCCGCCGGTAATATCAATCCAAGGCCACGACCAGTCATAACCCTCCGCCAGAGGGCGGGCTCGCATGGTCGCGAACCGATCATCCAGCGCAGCCTTGAACCCTGCAGGGGTCCCCCACCGATCTGTCACGGCGCCTTCGATCATATCCCTCTGCGTGGCAGTTCGGATCCCGATCTGTCCGGAGGACACATACCCATCGCCCGCGCCTGCAGAGACATCCTCATCGGTAGCCCTTGTCAGTTGCGCAGCACTCGCGGAGGCGGAAGCGGCGAAGGTGGCCGCAGCCTCCGCGCTTGTCGCGGCCGAACTCGCGGCGGTCGCCGCAGCCTCTGCGCTCGTGACCGCCGCCTGGGCGCTGACGCTTACCTGATCAGCGGTCACATCGATCGCCGCAGCGGTAGCCTTGGTCTCTTCCAGCAGAGGGGCGGCCTCGTCCAGCAGCGCGCGGGCCGTCTCCATGCTCGCCTGCGCCACTGTCTCGGTCGTATCAACAGTCGCCATGTCAGTGTCCCCAGGCCATCCAGCCGAAATTGCACTCATAGTTGGCGGTCACCCCGCCCAGAGACTTGCGCCGCCGCACCAGCATCGACGTCGTGTCGATCGCTTCGATGGCGAGGGACCAGGAATTGCCGTTGGCCGTCGCGTCCGGGTCATGGACGGTCGCCGTGGCGGTGAGGCAGGCGACCGGGAAGGGCAGCGGAAACGCGATCGTGGCATCGGCGGCGCCGCCGCTGTACCTGCCCCATTGCAGGATCAGCCCCGAAGGCAGCCGCTGGAATCCGTTGACGCCGATCGAGGCAGGCAGCAGCGCGTTCACGGCCTGGCCGGTCCGCAGCGGGGTCATCAGCACGTCGGAGACGGCTGCGGTCTCCGCCTGCTCCTGGCTGGCCAGCACCGGCTCGGCGAGACCAGGCAGGCCCAGATTGCTTCGCCCATGGGCCCGCTGCGGCGCGGTCAGCCCCTGGACCGCATCGACCCGTAGCCGCGCAGCGAGCGATGTCGCGACCGCCGCGGCAAAGCCGGGGTCGTTGCCCACGGCTCCCGCGAGTGCAACAATCGTCGCAAGACCTGGCGGCGCCGCGCCCCCCAGTATCGCGGCAGATGCGGCGTCGACCAGAGTCTCAACCGCTTCTGTGGTCGGCCGAGCGTCCCAATCCGCGCGCCGCGCCGGCGTCAGCCAGATGCGCGCGGCCGTCTCGGCCACTGCCGAGGCAGGAATCGAGCCGCTGTTGATCTGCTCCACCACGTCCTGCGCCGTGGCGGCGGCTGCCGCCAGCGCTGCAACCTGAGCGGAAAGTGCTGCGAGTTGCGGACCGACATTGGCCTCGATCACCGATAGCGCCTGGCCCGTTCCGGTCGCGATCAGCCCTTCGAAGTCTGCGGTGACCCCCTCCATGCCGGCGAGACGGGCGGCGATGTCGGCGAGAACAGCATTCCAGGTCGCGACATCGAGGCGGGTGTCGAGGTTGCCCTGATAGTTGTTAGATCGGCTCGGCTGAGGCGATGGCATCGGCGCCGTGCTCCCTGACGATGTCGTTGAGGAGCGCGCCTGTCATCTCGTGATCGGCGCGCGGCGAGAAGCGCAGGGGGATGGGGCCGAGGCGCACCACGATAGCGAGGCGCACGCGGTAGATCTGCTCCGGGCTGTAAGAGGTCATTGAACGGTCCCTTAAAGAGCGTACATCGCGACGCTCTCCACAAACGGGAGATCGGAGATGTCGGTGGTGGACATCTCGACCCGGGCGCGGGCCGAGCTGGCCGGTGCCGCCAGGGTGAAGGTGCTCAGAAGCCGCCGCTTGTCCGGGTTGTCCGGATCGACGCTGATGCTGGTTGCGGCCGGCGTCAGCACATCGGCACCGACCATCAGCCGGTTGGCGGCGGTATGCTTTGCGACGTCATAGGCATCCACAACGGTTTCGAGCTGGACGTTGGATGTCGCGATCCCGAAATTATGCGCCTTCGCAACTGCCGCCATGGTGCTGCGCGGCCGGAACGTCTCGCCGCGAGCGCTGGCATCCATCACGATGGCGGGCATCAGGTCGGTCGTGCCGGCGAATACAGCACGCAGGCGCACCAGGGCCGGCAGGCCCGGCAGCGGATCGGCATCGCCCTCGTCGACCGCGATCGGCGTCCAGCTGGTCGCTCCGCTCGGCTGCACCTCCCAGGTGAGGCTGGTGCCACCAGGTGCCCACCCGGCGGTGAGAATGCGTATTTCCGTCATGCCGTTTTCGAGGGTCAACGGCTGCATTTCCACCGCCGTGCGCGTGGCAGCGAAACGGGCGGCGTTGATCCGCATCGCGAAGTCCCGCGTCGCCTCGCCCATGGCGAAGGCGCCGTCGGTGAACAAGAACATGGTGCCCTGGGCAAATTTGTTGCCGGAGACCGTCGCCAGCGCGTGGTTGCCGGTGGTCACCAGGACGAAAGCGTAGCGCGCGCCACTGTCGAGAAGAGACGGACGGAACGCGAACCTGCTCCAGCCGGTGGTGATCTGCGCTGGCGCAAGGGATGTGTTGGCGATCACCTTGGTGAGATCAGGCGCCCCGCTCTCGGTGCACTCGCAAATCATCAGATGCACATCACCGGTGGAGCCTACCCGGACGAAGTCCAGGTCGACGGACGTGAGGATCATCGGCTGCGCGTTCAGCCAGGTCTGCGCATAGGTGGAGCCATTGACGCCCACCTCGTCCGACACCTCGTCCCAATATGTCTCCAGCCACTCGCGCTTGATCACCTTGGCGTAGGTCACAAACCTGAAGCCCGGAATCTTGCCCCGGACCCGCGTCACCTCAAAAGTCTCACCCTTGCGGGTGAAGAGCGCGCCGGGGACCTTGTCGCGCAGCCACCATGCGATGTTGTCGCAGCGGGTGACTGTCTTGCCGTATTCGATCGAGGTGCGGGCAATCTGCCGCTCCACCGCCGTCGACACGGTGTGCACGAGCTGCGAGACGTTGACAGAGCCGCCGTCTCCCTCGACCTCGATCCGGGTCACCTCCTCCCAGTCGGGCATCAGCAGCGTGCCGGCGAGGCGGATCGCCGGCGAGGCCGGATCGAGCAGGGCAAGCTGGGCGTCGCGCTCCGCCGCCCAGCCAAAGCGCAGCCCCTCATGAACCCGGGCGAGCCAGGCTGCGTGCGCCGTATCCCATTCGTCCGGGAGCAACGCCGGCTCGAACCAGTACGCCACCGCATCTTCGGGCACAGCCGCGTCGCGCCGCAGGATCGCGAGATCCCGCTTGATCTGGCGCATGATGTCCGGGTGCGGGATGTCGCCGAGGCGGGCGGCGATGTTGGCGACGTCGGTCTCCAGCGTGGTGGTCCGCCGGATGGTGGCATCGACGTCGGCCTCGATCCGGGCGAGACGACCCTCGACTTCGTAGAGCCCCTTTATCCGGCTCGCATTGTCCATCTCCACCGCCACAATGCCGGTAGGCGCGAGCTCGACGTAAGCAAGGCAGCACTCGTGGGCGGCGATCACCGGCTTGAGCGGCGTGGGCGAAGCCAACGCCTGCTGGATCACGATCTCCACATGGCGACGCTCCACCTTTGGCACCGCCTGGGAGACCGTATCACCGGTCTCCGCGTCGACCTCGATCATGCGCTGTTCGGAGACGGTCTCTGCAGCACCGCGCAGCAAAAGGGCGATCCACCGGCGGTCGCCCAGTACGAGCGGCAGGTGAACCTGAAGGTTGAGCGGGATCGCGACGTCGGCTGCGTAGAGGACATCGCCGACGAAGAGGTTCCCCGGATTGATGCGGATCTCCACCGCGCTGTCCTGCGACACAGTGAAGGCCGACCAATGGTGCGGATAGCCCAGCGCCGCACCTGCCAACGCGGCGTCGCCGTCCCGGCCGTACTCGCCGATGCGGTCAAAGTCCGTGGGCTGGGCAACCTCCGCCTCGGCAAACTTGATGATCTTGCTCATCCGAACCTCTACAGACGGTGGCGCGGCACATAGCCGCCAAGGGTATGGGTGCCGTCGAGCGCGGGTGCGTCGCCCAGGGTCAAGGGACGAAACCTGCCGTGGTCGACGCGGTACTCGGTCTCGGGGGCCTTCGCGGCACAAAGGGCGATGAGGGTCCGGCGCAGGGGCTCCCGGGTAGGCGTGTTCAACGTCCCACGGGCGATCTTGCCGCGACCGAGGACAAGGGCGCGCCGCGGCGTTCGGGTCTCCACCGCCACCAGGTGGCGGGCGAGATGCGCGGGATGGCCGATAGGCGTGCGGCCGATACGCGCGCCTCCCATCACGAAGCGGGCCGGATAGGCGACCACATGGCGCAGCTGCGCATCCACGTAGCCGAGAAGCGGGCCTGTAGCCGCCCGGGTGCCGACCTTCCCGGCCAGTTGCGGCGCCTCGGCAATGACCTGGCGCTTGCGCGCCTCGCCCCAGTCCGCGAACCAGATCAGCACGCCGTCGTGAACCGCCAGCCAAGGCAGAAACCGCACCGGCGCCATCGCCGGGTCCACCACCGCGCGGATGGGCACCGACAGGTCGTCGGCCATCGCGGCGGCGAGCGCGATCTCGATGGGGGTGGCGGCATTGCGCAGCAGCGCAGAGGGGTCACCGCTCATGCCGCAACCTCGACCGAGATGTCCGCGGCGGTGAGCACCGGGACCGCGTAGGGGTGAGCCGGGATGTCCTCAGCGGGCGAAAAGATGTCGGCGCGCAGCACGGAAAGGCCATAGGCCGCGCTCGCCAACAGGTCTCGCGGCACCTCCGCGCCGGCATAGAGCCGTGCGGCGCCCGCGGCGCCGACTCGCGTCTCCACCTCGGCCCGGACCGCCTCCGGGTCGGGGCCTTGGGGGATCCTGATGGTCATGGCGACGGAATAGGTCCGGCGCTGCGCCGCCATGACGTTGACGCAGGTCGCTTCCGGCTTGACGTGGTCGCGGCGCACCGCAGTGCGCACCCGCGCGATCTGCTCCGGAGTGGGCTCATCGCCCGCCGGTCCGACCAGGACAATATCCGTATCGCCCCGACGGCCGTGCACTGCCCGGCCGATGACTTTCGCGTCAAGAAGAGCTGGCCAGGCGGTGAGCGCCTCGTAGAGATACCGCGCAGCACTGCCGGCCGATGGTCGGGCGAAGGCGAGCAGGTAGCGCCGGAGCAGCCGAGCGTCGCTCTCCATCAGCGCCGGCTCCGTCGCGGTCGCGGGCCGCAGGGTGAGGCGCTCGACGCCGAGCCGGGCGACCACGTTGTCCAGGTCGGGGCCGAGGGCCAGCGGGGCGAGCACCGCCGCCACCGCATCATTGACACGGGCGCGGTCCAGGAGCCTCAGGTAGGACCACGGCTGGCTCGCCAGCACCGCGGGATCCGATCGCGTCGCGCCCACGTCGTAAGGTGGCAGGGTGGCGTCCTTGGTCCGCAACACCTCCCACGCCGCCTTGAAGCGGGCAATAAAGCCGCTTTGAAGGGACTTGTAATCGAGATCCTCGATCGCCAGCGGCCGCGGCAGCCGGGAGAGGTCGATGAAAGTGTTTAGGGGAACGCTCATGACGCCCCCGCCCGTACGCCGGCCGCCTCGCCGGCCGCCAGCACGAAGACACCGTCCCGGGGTTCAACAAGGTCGTAATTGCCGAGACGACCCTCAGGGTAATAGTCACCCCACAGGCCAAGATGCAGGGCTCCCTGCCGGTCGGCCTTGACCAGTTGCAGCCGGGAAATGCGATACTCAGGCTCTTCGCGGTGCACCGCCTCGGTGGCGTCCTGGTAGATCCGCAGCACCACGGGAGCAACCAGGTTGTCGCCGAGATGGCTCACCAGCTCGGCCCCGAAATCGAGCGCCATCACGCACTCACCAACCTGTGTCTCCAGGATGATGCCAATGGACTGGGCGCAGTGCGGCCAACCCGACAGAGGGCGGCCGTTGCGACCATCGATCCCGGTGCGGTAGCGGATCGCCATGTCAGGTCCCGGATGAGGCCTTGCGGGCCTTGCGGGGCGCGCCAGCCGGCGGTGCCTGCGCAGCCTCTTCGGACGAAGACGGCTCGCCGCCGCGGGCGCGCGTCCTCAGATCCCGAAGCTGCGCACTGTCCTCGCTCCATGCCTGGGACAACGTTTGCCCCTCCGGAACAAGTGTGCCCTGCTGCAGCTCATAGGCGGCTTCTGCAGGAGTGAGCTCCAGCACATCCCCGGGCTTGGCGCGGCGGCCGGCGACGCGGGATCCAGCCCGGTCGGTGACAGCGTATCGGCTCATGTGACATAGACCTTTTCGGCGGGAGACAAGTCGTCGCGCAAAGCGCGGCGAGCGGCATCGGGGGAGCCGAGCTTGAGGGTGCCATCGGCAACGATGCTCTCGGCCTTCGTCGTGACCTTGCCGTCGGCGATGGTGATGCTGGCATCGCCCACGGTCGCGACGATCCTGCCGTCGGCGATGGTGAGACGGGCGCCTCCGCGCTCGATGACGACATCCTCCTCGCCCGCTGGCGCCGGATGGTCCTGGTCGTAGGCGCCCCACTGGGCAAGGCTGTCCGCCCCGACGACGCCGGCCGCCGACATCAGATACATCTGCTCGCCCTCCGAGGGACGGATCTTGATCTTGAGAGCCCCGGCGCTCGCCGGCTGCACCCTGACCC
Source organism: uncultured Xanthobacter sp. (assembly GCA_937872325.1). GTDB lineage: Bacteria > Pseudomonadota > Alphaproteobacteria > Rhizobiales > Xanthobacteraceae > Xanthobacter. The sequence goes on from CALMSN010000222.1 coordinate 16,354, forward strand.
AGGGTGAAAGCACCTTGCGACCGCTCTCCGGGTCCTCCCCGAAGTCGAGACGCACGCGCCAGTCGCCAGCCTCGCTCTTGACCTCGTGGACCTTTCCGGCCATCCGCATCTGCCCCATCTGCCGGCGCAGCCGGGCGACCTCACGCCGCAGCAGGGCGAGCTCGCTGGCGACTGCGCTCATGGGGTCTCCTCCGGCTGAGGATCGCCCGGCAGGTACACGCCGCCGACAAGGTCATCAGGGGGCGGCGAGGCGAAATCCCAAAGTGGCGCCCCCAGTGCGTAGAGCGTCTGTGTCCAGGTGACGCCATAGAGCGCGACGCCCTGTTCAAGCGCGCGCACCGCGAAGATCGGCCGATACTCGGGCTGCGGACTGAGTGCGGGGTCGCTGATGTCATCCAGCCCCCAGCGCGCCGTCTGCGGGTCATCAAGGACGTTGAGGATGCCGACGCCCAGCGCATGCGCGATCTCGTCACGTTCGATCCGGCGGCCGCCCACCACCTGATCCTCCACGATGAGGTAGCCCGTCCACTCGACGATGCATTCGTATTGGCCGGCGAGTTCGCGGCTCACGCGCACCCGCGTGGCTGCCACGGCAATCGTCGGAGCCCTGAAGATCTGCTTTTCGAGGAGGTCGGTGAGGTCGACCCGACCGGGATGGCGCACCACGTCCACTCCGGGAAACAGGGGGCCGAGAGTGGCGACGATGGCCTTGTGCGCGGTCATCAGCCGGGCATCGGCAAGGCGCTGCGCCAGGGTCATTGGCTGCATCAGCGCGCTCCCAGGGCGTTAAGCCAGTCTGTGGCAAGGTGGACGATGTCCCGCTCATCTGCGGCGCTGACGCCGACGAATGCGCGGGCGGGAATGGTCACCTTGGCGGCGCGGACCACACGACCCAGGAGCCGGAAGACCAGCATCGGCGACTTGCTGGGTTTGATGATCGCGCCGAACTGATGGACATGGGCGAACTCCCAGGCGGCGCCCACTTCGACCTGGTCGCGGCTGGCGATAAAGGCGAGCGAATCGCGCAGATGGCGCCCCGTGCGCAGCAGGGTCGATGTCCCTTCACGATTGGCTGGCCACGCGGTGCCGTCAGGGGCCGTCTTGGTCTCCTCGATCCGTTCCCGGGTCGAGGACTCCAGCAAGGCGCCGATGTTGGTCATCAGGTCGGTGCTGTCGGCATCGCCCATCCGGGCGAGCAGAGTTTCCGCTGCCGCCATGTCGGCCACGTCGACCGCGATACGCACGCCGCCGGCCGCCATCACCAGCCCCTCAGACGGTCGCGCGTCATGACGCGGTCTGGCGCCACAACCAGCGCCTCGTTTGGCGAGCCGGTCCCGCCCGTGACACCGTCATCCACACCACCCGAGCCCGGAGACACGTCGAACGTGAGCCCACCGGCACCGGCGGCGATCGCTTCCAGTCGCTTCAGGGCGTCATCCCGGGCGTCCTTGACGCGTTCAGACGAGCGAGAAAAGGACAAGGCCACCCGGTAGAGCGCGATGTCGATCGCGTACGTCCGCAGGATGTCGCGCGACGCCGCCGACAGGTTGTCGAGCTCCGACGCCGTGTAACGGCGGAACAGGATCCCGTGGATGTCGGCGCCGGCGGCCTCGATCGCCCGCTCGACCCGAACAGTGTCGAGCGCGCCCGTCACTTCGTCGGCGCCCAGCAGGACGAGCTGTGCCGGATGGGCGGCCTCGATATCGGCGATGGTGGCATAGCTCATTTGCGCTCGCCCTTCACCGCGTGACGTGCTTGACCGCCCACATGACGGCCTCTTCGATCTTGGTGGCGGCGATGGAGAGCTCGCGGCTCTGGCCGGCCGCCTGGATCAGGCTCAGGAACCCGGCGCCCTGATCCTTGATGGCCTGCATCTGCTCCTTCTCCTCCGCGGAGAGGACGCGATACTGGTGGCGCATCGCGTTGTTCACGGTGCGTTGATCGGACGTGGAGCTCACTTGGTCGGACATGAGGATCCCTTCGCTGCGAAAAAGGTGGACGGGGCGGCGGACCGTCCCGTCCGGGGGCGCCCGAGGGCACCGTGCCATCGCAGCGCGCGCTACTACTTGGCCTCAGGCCAGTCGCCGGAGATGGCGCCCGCCTGGCGCAACTCGCCGTGGCGACCATGGGACAGTGCGATGGGATCGCCCGGGTCGTAGGACCGGCCGTCGAGCAGCACCCGCGAGGTCGCCAGGAATTCGTGGGTCGGCTCGGGGGCGACGGCCGTCGCCGCCCCCGACGCCTTGCCGCCTTTCCCCGCCACCTTCTGTGTCGGGGTGGTCCCGGGCGATTCCGACCTTGCGGAATCGTCGGGCGCGGCCTTGCCTGAGCCATCGCCCGGAGCAGGAGGGACGGGCGAACCCACCCCGCCCCGTTCGGACGCCGGCGGCCCCTCGGGTATGGAGTTCGGGGCGGCGGGCTGAACCCCGCCCGCAGCTTCGGCCGGCGCCTCCGCTGCGGGACCGCTACCGGCGCTGGGGGCCTTGCGAGCCGTACCAGACCGCCCCTGCTGTGTATTCTTGGAGGCTGCCATGTCAGGCCACCGCATTCTGGATCAGGTAGCCGACGTCCTTGGCCACCACGAGTTCCTTGACCCGCTCGCCGGCGCGCACCAGCGTGCCGCCCTCGAGGCCCATGTGAGGATCTTCGATGCGGCCGGCGACCTCAGCCCCGAACTGGGCCGTCAGGCCCCAGGTGATCCCCTGATCCGTGCTGGCCTGGGGGTTGATGTGGAGCGCGGCGATGTGCTTGCCCCACACCCGATTGAGCTGCGCCCCCTGTCCCTTGGCGGCCGTGTTCACGAACCCTTCGCCGATCAGCAGCTTCTGGATCTCGAACAGGTCCGCAAACTGCTGGCGGGTGAGGAGGCCATCCTCGGTGAGGCCCCCCTTCACGGCCTTGAGCAGCTTGGGGTGCCGGCGCAGCACCGTCCAGGCCGCAAACCCCATCGTCACCACGTTGGGGCGATAGACCAAGGTGCCGTCGAGAGCGGACTGGATGACACCGATCGGGTCGGAATTCGCGTAGTCCGAGAGCTGCGATGTTCCGGCCAGCGTCACCCGGCGGCTGGCTGCATAGTTGTTGGGGTCCTGCACCAGGCCGGCGACGCGGACCTCACGACCGAGCTTGACGATCTCCATAACCCCCTCGACGGCACGGGCCTCGGGGTCGTAGGTGGAGGTGCCGGCAGCGCGCGCCGCGGCAGCTGCCCGGATGTCGGAGCTGGGCACCGGACTGTCGATGCCGTAGTCATTGACCTCGTCGGTCTTCTCGGAGCCGGTGAACTCGACCTGCCCGACCCGTCCGCGCCGCCCGACGCGCAGTTCCGGCACCGAAAAGCCCTCGGCGAGCGGGTACTCGGTCCATCCGAAGCGCTCCTGCGCAACATCCCGACGCGGCAGCACCTGGTCAGCGATGAGGTTGGCAGCGGGATTGCGATAGGCGATGGCGACGGCGGTAAGGACCGGATCGACGGTAAACGGACGGCGGGGGGCCATGGGAACCTCGGTTTGATGAGAGGGGCCGCCGTCAGGCGGAATAGTAGCCCGGCGCGATGTGCAACGGGATGACGTCGCCGACGGCGCCGGCGGCCAGCGCATAGCCGACGATCCGCACGCCGGCGCCGGCCACCGCCTGCACCGCGCGGCCCTGTGCATCGGCGACAAGCGGCTTGCCTGCGGCGACGTTGCCACCGCAGGTGACCTCGCCGAGGCCGACCATGAGAACGTCGAGCATGCCGCCGGCATCCGCCCCCAAGGAGTCGGAGACGCCCACCACATCTGCGGTGGCGGCCGCCGCCTGGGCGGCACCGCCGGCGCCGAGGACGACGATGCGATAACCTGCGACGGCGGCTGACGCCGGAAAGGATTTGATGAGCAGCGGGGTCACTTGGCGCCTCCCTTGACGGCGATGACGGCGTCAGCCGCAGAGATCTGGACGCCCTCGGCCGCGAGCCGGGCGCGGTAGGCGATTGCCCGCCCCGCCAGCGCCACAGGCGTCTCGGCATCGCCGGCGTCGTCCGGGACTTCGCGGTGATCGAGACCACTTGCCGCCAGGCCCGCCGGCGTGACCAAGAGCATGGCTTCGACCTGGGCAACACCCTCGTCGGTCGCGCACATGGCCTCGAAGGCGCTACGCTGGGCCGGAACGATTTTCTTGGCCTTCAGTGCGTCGCCGATCAGCGTCTCAACCCGGACCTTACGGCCTACCGCCTTGATGGTGTCCAGCTCGGTGGACACCGCGGCAAGCGTGGCAAGCGCCTGCTCGTGCACCGCCTTGTCCACTTTGGCCGCGCCGAGGGCGGCGATCGCGGAGAGGCATGCGGCGTCGTCGGCGGTCTCGGCAAGGCCGAGCGCCAGGGCGATGGCTTTGGGCACTGTGGACTCCTCAATGGCACCGGACGCGTCGGCGACGGCCGGCATGGCAAGGGCGGGGGCGGTGACGAGGGCGACCGAGTGCATCCAGGTCGCGGCCCCCGTCTCCGTGTGATGGAACGTGGGGGAGACGTAGCGATGGGTGCGGGCCGCGAGCACCGCCTGGCCCTCCGCCAGCCAGTCGATCCGCGTGGCGTAGAGCCCGTCCGGACGGGCGGCGAGCGCCTTGATCCAGCCGACCGCGTCGGCACGCTCCCCCAGCGCCGCACGGCGCGACGTGGCGTGGTCGAGGTCGAGTGGGATGTCGATGCCATCGGCAGCAAAGCGTGCAGCGAGGACCGCTGGGTCAAAGCTGTAGGTCCGGCCGTCCCGGGTCCGGACCTCGCCAGCCGGCGCGATCTTGATTTCAGACGGCAGCGCTCCGCCAGCAGCCAGATCGGCCACCTCCCCGGCGATGACGCCGGTGGCATAGCAGGACTGCGTCCGGGGCTGGTGTCGGTGCGGCATGGGGCGACACTAGGCCCGCCGCACCCCTGCTTCCCGGTGACACCCGTCACCGGGGCGTCTGCGGCTGTCGCGCCGGTCTCGCGTGGACTGCGCGATCATTACCCGCACAATCGCGAAGTTAAAGGCCCATTTAACGCCGTGGGCGGCTGATCAGTCTTGCTGGCGACGTCGCCCGCGCCCCGGCGCAGATCGGCCGCCAGACGCGCTTATTATCAATCTTGCTCAGTCTCCCTCCGGAGCCGGGCGCCGATCTGCGAAGTATGGCGGCAGGAGCCGGGTGCGGCAGCCCTTGGGCAGGAGGTGGGATCCTGTATTGCTGTAGCTGTAGGGACAGTCCCTGGTCAGGTCGTGGATGACGTCGCTGAGGGCGGCGTCCGCTCCATATCGCTCGGCGAGCCGGGCAAGGCGCATCCGGCCTCGCCGGCCGCAGCGGTCGCATGCGAGCCGGACCCAGATCGAAGGATGGTTGACGAGGGCATTCTCGGCGGCCATCCGCCATATGTAGCCCGTTGCCCCGCAGCAGGCGATGATCTATTTTCCCAGGCGTGGCGGGGAACCACTGCCTTACGGCACCGTCCCGCACTGAGGGGCAACCCAGGTGGGGAGGGGTTACGGCCTCCCCTCCGCCACAGCGCCTGCCGCCCGGATCGCGTCGCCATCCTCCCGCTGCCCGGCGAGGTACTTCTCCGGTGCCCGCATCATGGTGGCGACCCGATAGCCGCCCTTTCCGTCGGGCGCGAGGATCAGGTAAGTCCATTTCGCGTCGTCCGCGATCCGCATCATGATCTGGAGCGCGCCGTCGCGCCTGCGCCGCCGCACCTCACCGCGCTCGATGAGCTCCTGGATCTGCGCCCATTGCCACGCTGCCATGTGGTGGCCGGAATTATGCGCGACCGAAAAATCCGTCGCCGTCACCACCGTCCGCCCCGGCGCGAGCGTGCTCACCAGGTCGTCGGGGAGCACGGCGATCGGCATCGGCGCATCATCCCAGACCCTCAGATAGGCCGCCGGGTCCGCCCGGTCCGCCTTGCTCAGCGCCGACCATTGTGCCTCCCGGCGCTGTGCCCGCCAGATGAAGCTCTCGAACCCGGGAGATCCGACCTGTCGCTGCACCATTGCGCGGGCCACCGCTGGCGGCTGCTCGATCAGGCGGTCCACAAGCTGCTGGCCAAGTGTCTTGGCTCGGCCGATACCGGGATTCGTGTGCCAACCAGGATCGATCCCCCTCGGGACCATCGTGCGCTCGCCGGTCCGCCGGTTGACGTAGGGCCGCGCATCTTCGGGCGGTGCGGCGTCGGTGTACCAGATCCCGTCCGCGCCACGCGCGGCGTCGAGGTAGCGATCCCGCTGGCTCAGGGAGATCTGCCTCACCGCGCATTTGCAGCCCCAGCCATTGGGCGGAAACATCCAGCGCCAGGCCGGATCATCCACCGGCAGGATGACGCCGACGAACCGCAGATGGTCCGCACGCGGCTCTGCCGATGTGGTGCGGACATATAGGAAATACGGCAGCGCCGCCTTCGTACGCTGCGCTCTCTCCCATTGGCCCGCCGCACGGGCGGAGCGCATGTTGCTCCAGAAGGTGGTCTCCAGCCTGCGAGCCTGCGAGAAGTCCACCCGCTTGACGCGCCCGCTTTTCGGGTCCGCCACGTCCCGCGGCCCCCACCAGCCGAGCGGGGTGAGGCGCCGGAGCATCTCCTCCCGGAAGGCTTCGAAGCCCTTGCCCTCGGCGATCGCCTTGTCGATGCCGGCCCGGAATTCGGAGAGCACCTTGGCGTCGATGACGCCCGCGACCGTGAACGCGTGCGCGTGCTCCTCGCCCCAGACGTCCCGCCAGTCGAAATTCGGAGCCAGCTCCTTGCGCCGGAAAAAATCCAGCACCTCCGGGGGAGCATCCATGCCCTTGCGGACCGCGCCAGCGAGAGCCGCAAGGAGGAGGGCGAAGATCTGGCGTCGGCGCACGGGGGTCAGTCAGCCACGTCGCCGAGGCCGCGGGCGATGGCGGTCAGCCGGGCGAGGCGCTCGGCGAGCTGATTGCCTCCGCCCTTGCCGGCGATCTGCGGCAGCAGCGCGATGATCTCGTCATAGCTACGCGCCTGGGCGAGGCCCGCGCGTAGCTTCGCAAAGATCGGGTCCGCGACCTCCTCCCAGTCCGCCATCTCCTCGGCGAGGACCGTGTCGAGCTCCGCGTCGACGTCGAGCGCGCCAGTGTCGGCCGCGAGCGCAGCGAAGGCGCGGCAGCCGGTGCAGGCGCATCCGCCCGGGTGGCGCAGGCCGGCGCCGAGCCCGGCGCGGCCTTCATCCTCCTTCGCGCCTGATTTAACGGGCCTTTGCGGGGGCTTTTGCGGCGATCCTTCATCCTCTTCCGCCTGAGCCGCGGCCGGCGGCATCAGGACGTCCTCGTCCTCGGCCGGCTCGGTCAGGCCGATCCGCTCGCGCATGTCCCGCTGCGAAACCTTCAGGCCGAGGGGCACCAGGACGCCCACCGCCGCGGCCAGCTCCTTGATGTCCTCCGGCTCTGCCACCGGGAGCTCGATGCGCGGATAGACGTCCTGGACGCCGAAGTTGAATGCCACGAAGGGCTCTACCAGATCGCGGTTGAGGGTATTCGCGAGCTGCCGGGCGTCGGCCTTGAGGATGTCGAGGCGGACCTCGTTGTGCACCTTGGCCTGCGCCTCCGAAGATCCGTCGTCGGAGGTCATGGTCTGACCGACCACCAGCTTGGAGATCTGGCGGTCGATATAGTTGAGCAGCCCGCCGAACACCGCCTCTCCCTGGGTGCCGGAGACCTCATGGAACTCGATTTCCATGCCTTGCGGGATGATCGCTGCGGCGTCGTTGGAAATGGAGGTCACCGCCCTCAGCAGGGTGCGCTTGTCCGACTCCGAGGCGCCGGGGTGATATCGGCCAACCCGAAGCGGGACGCCGTAGATCTCGGCAAATGCCGCCCAGTCCTTCAGCCCGAACGACTGCAGCAGGAAGGCCCACGCCGCCGCGCGGGCAAAGCCGCGGCGGATGGGAATGCCCATCTTGGCACGCGGCAGGTGCCGCAGGAACGCCCACTCCGGCAGCGGGTCGCCGTCGCGGCTGCCGTCGCGGGCCAGGCGCAGTTCCTGCATGGCGACGCGATCAAACCGGAAGTATCGCGGGTCGCGCCAGATGTAGCGCGACGGCCGCAGGCTGCCGCGCTCGTATTCCCAGACCATCTCCACCACCGAGACACCTTTGGCGATGCCATCGGTAAGCGCGCCGGCGGCCTCCAGCAGCTGCGAGTCCTCCATCAGCTCGCGCACCGCATCGGCGATCCTTGCCGGCACGCCCTTCGGGACTTGCAGCGACATCTCTATCGTCTCGATGGCGAGGCGGCGGGTCTGCACCTGGCTGGCATAGTGCAGGTAGCGCTCCTCCATCTCCTCGGCGAGGGTGAGGTAGTCCCGGATCTCCCCGGTGTCGGCCCGCCGCAGCGTGGCGGCCAGGCGCTCCGGCGTCAGGCCGGTGGCGACCCGGTCGGCGAGGGTCGCCCGGACGCCGGCAACCGTCGGCGTGGCGATCTCCCGGCCTAGCGCGCCCCGCTCGATGGGTCGGCCATACTGGTCGACGATGGAGGATTTCACCATAGCGATCGGCCTCCGCCGGGGGTCTCAAAAATTGATTGATCATCGTCGGTGACGTCTTGGGCGCTCATATAACCGTAGGCGATGGGCGTCAGGGTGGATGCATGCCACATGAGCACGCCGGCAATCGCGGTGTCGCCGTGACGATCAAATCCGTCCGGCCCCTTGAACCGATGATTTTCAGGCACGCGGATGACGCCATTCACGTAGGCGAGCGCCTGGTGGTCCTGCAGCACCCCTTCATCGCGAGGGAGGATCAAGGTGCGGTCCGTAAATGCCTCAACGTAGGCGGTGGAGTTGATGCGATACCAAGCGGGCGAGGCCTTGACCTCAACGATTCGCTCTGCTCCGTACCGCTGCACTGCCTTTTCGGCGAGGTAGGCGCCATTGCCGTTTGCGTCGAGAGCGCCGCCGGAAAGTCGCGGCAGCCGATCGCCGATAAAAAACAAGATTTCCCGCTGCTGATCAAACGGGATGTTGCGGAGCTCGACGACGAAGACTACGCGGCGCACCAATGATCTCTCAAGTACCGCTGGCATAATAGCCGTCACGTCTCCGCTACGTGCGAAGTCCTCGCCGAAATAATGCGGGCGATGCGGATCGAGCTTTGCGAGAAGCGGTGCCAAATCACGCTCACAGAACTCTAGGGCCGCCGCTTTCCGGATGTCCTCGGGCAGATTCTTGAAGTCGTCGTCCTGGGACCACCGGACGATGGGGATCTCACTCTGCATGCAGGATTCGATCTGCACTCGGGTGAGCGCAGCCCCTGCCGCCTCCGCCGGGATCCCATCCAACTCCTGTCTCATGATGGCAAGGCGCGGGCCGTAGGAAGCACGGATCCGTATCTCCCATGCGGCCTCCGCTTCGGCCGACCAAGTCTTGCCCTTGACCAGGCACACCCGCTTGTAGAGCCCGTTTTCAATCGCCTGCTGGAACGGGATAAAGTGCAGGCTGAACGGGGTGCGCTTTGCTTTGGCCTCCCGGATCAATTCGTTGAATGGGCTGAGGATGCCATTGTGCGTGCTGATCACACGGATCTTGCTCTCCCAGATCAGCAAGGCGTTGACACTGTCGAGCACCGCTCGGACATCGCGGTGGAACGCAGCCTCGTCGATGCACACGGTACCTTGAAGGCCGCGGATATTCTCAGGTCTTGAAGAAAGAGCCTCGACACGGCAGCCGCTTGCGAAGCAGATGCGGAATGCTGGAATCTTCCGGATAGTTCCATCCTTGAGTTCATCATCGAACAGGAACTCTTCTATAGTTCCCAACTCTGATGCAACGATCCGAGCAAAGTGACCAACATAGCCGATGAACTCTCGCCCCTTGTCCTTCGTGTCGCCGATATAAAAGCAGTTCTCTCCGCCTGCCGATTTCTTTGCGGCGGCAATGAGTGTGTGGTCGAGCGCCTCGGCGAACGTCACACCGGTGCGCCGTCCCTTTTCGGCCAGCTTCAGAAAGCTGTCGTCTTCCAGCCATTCAGCCTGATGGCGCATGAGGATGCCATCCGCGAGGGGGTCAAGATCCTTCGGGATCTCAGCTCCGCGTGGAAGCTCTTCCGGCAGGGCCGCGGTCATGCGCGGCAGCACGGGCTTATCCTCCTGCGCCATCGCCCGTAGCCTTTGGCTTGGGTCGAACGCCGAGGAAGTCCCTGCGCAGCTGAGCGATGGCCTCGGGCGACAGGCCCCCTTCCTTTGCCACCCGATCGATCACGATCTTGGTTTTAGCGTCATACTCCTCCTGGAGCTTCCGGCGGCGATCGGAGGAGATCTTCATGCCCTGGATGATCGACTGATAGGCTCGCGCCAGTTCCATGGACTCCTTGGCAGAGAGACCACCGTTCTCGGCGATTTCAAGCACCAACGTCTTCAGGAACTCACCCAGGACCACGGAACTCTCATCCGCCGTTTTGTGGTCGAACTGGCTGCCGAGCCCTTCGTAAAGTGCTTTCGCTTCGGCCATCTTGCGGATTGCTGCAGCACGGCGCATCGCGAGCCTATTGAGCGACGAGCGTGATGCTTGAGGGAAATCTGAGGTGATACCCTCGGCCCACGCAGCAGCACGCAGTCGCTCATTGACCCCATCAAGGATTTCAAGCTGGGAGAGCTTACGCTCGGCGAGCGCCGTATAGGCCCAGACTCGGGTTTCGTCAGCCCATTCCGGCAGGGTGTCCCAAAAAGTGAGGCGTCCGCGGCCTTCCGCCATTTCATGTCCCCGGGCGCGAGGGGCGCTTGACGCCGTCGAGGACGATTTCTCGATCGAGATGCCGTCGGCCACGGTCGGTAAGCGTTGCGATCTTCACGGATTCTGCGGGAATGACCGTGACCGCCCCCACCTCGGCGAGATAATCGAGCTCCGCATGTACCCATGGGCGCTCGCGCTTGATCATCCAGCGCTCGCGCAGCTCGCGGACGATCAGGTTGCTGCTGAGGGTCTCGTCTGTTTCCTCGGCCAAGGTGCGCAGGATGATGAGCCGCGCCTCCTCGCGCAGCCATGTCTCGCGGCTGTTGCTCATCGGGACGCCTCCTCGAAGAGTCGCTCGTGTACCCGGTTGGCCATGGCAGCCACCGGCTTGAGCCGCTCGTCCATGGTCTCCATCCGGCCCTCAAGGCGGGCGATGGCCATCTCCAGGCGATGCGAGACGTCCTTGTCCGGCACGTGCTCCAGTCGGCTCTCCGCGCGCGAGACGCGGTCCTCTGCCTTGTCCACTCGGTCCTCAAGGGCCTCCAGGCGATCGGCGCTGGCCTTGGTGGCCAGAGTCGCCACCAGCTCCTTGATCGTGTCGGCGCTCGCCTTGCCGCGCGTCATGACGATGGTGGTCACCATCGCCGACAGCGACAGCGTTGCCATCACCACCTGCATCAGATGCGGAAACTCGATCATCGGTACGCTGTCCTCCGGCGCTCGCGGCGCTCCTGACACTCAACGCACCGCGTCGCCGATGGCAGCGCCGCGCGCCGGAGCGGGGCGATGGGCGCCCCGCAATCCTCGCAATCGTCCTCGCCGTCCCGTTGCAGCCGTGCGCGCACTGCCGCGACACCGCCGGCCCGGAGGCGCTCGTCCAGGCCTTGCGCCCGATCCGCGTCGTCCACGCTCACATCCGCCTCGCCTGCCGGTAGTCGTCGGCCGCCTCGCCCTCGGCGGCGCCAAGCTTGCGCCAGATCACAAACGAGGTGACGGCGAGGCCGATCACCACCAGCCAGAGCGGCACCGGCCCGAGGGCCGCCTGCAGGGGGGCGAGCTTGTCGGTGGCGGCGGTGATGTTGTCGAGAATCCCGGCGGCGGCGGCGAGCACCATGCCGATGAGGCCCTGCGCCCAGGACCACAGTTTGGCGAGCCGCAGCGCCTTGACCGCCGGCACCTTGGCGGCGATCTGATCGAGCGTCGCCCCGGCCCGGGTCGGATCGATAGCGCGAGGCTTGCCGCGGGCAAGCGCCACCAGGAAGTCCGGATCCACCGCAGTCACCGCCGGCAGATCGTAGTCCTGTCGGTAGGCCAGGATGGCGTCCCGGGTGCGCGGCCCCCACTTGCCGTCGACATTGCCGACCAGCGTGTAGCCGAGATCCCACAGCCGCTGCTGCACGTAGCGGAGCATCTCCTCCGAGAGCGGCAGCGCGCCCGGGGCCGTGCCCGCCGGCAGGGGCGTCGCCGGCGCCCGCGCGGCGGGTTTCCCCGTCTTTGGGAGCGACTGACCCTTGGCCGAGGTCCGCGCCGCCTGGAAGTGCATCCCGTCCGGCCGCGACCAGGCGCCGCCCCACTCCCAGCCCTCCGCCGCGAACGCCTCGATCACCCGGCGATCCATGGCAGGGGTCTTGTCGCCGAGACTGTTGCGGTCCGGGTCGAAGTCCACCGCGCAACCCCATGCGTGCATGGACAGCGCGTTGCTGCCGCGCATGACCCGGAAATTGTAGCCGCCGCCGAGCAGGTGCAGGCCGGCCTCCCGGATCGCCGCCTCATCCCGGCCGAAGGCCTCCCAGATGACGTCGAGGATCCGGCCGAGGCTGGTGGCGCACTTGCGGTGCACCCGGATCCCGGACGTCCTGGTCTCCGGCTCCCAGGCCAGCACCAGCTGCCAGGGGGCCTTGACCAGCACCAGGTTGTTTTTTTCCCAGGCGGGATTGGCCTGCCCGTTTGTCCCGCGGGGATTGCCGTAAAAATCGTTGCAGGCGCTCTGCAGCGGCCAGTCGGCCGACGAGGGGGGCGACATGGGCGCATCCGTGGGTTCGGGGGAGGATAAGGCCGCCGTGGCGGCGGGATCGGACGGCGGGCGGATGCTGGGATCCAGGTCCATCAGCCGCCGGAGCAGCACCATCGCGCCCGGCTGGGCGCTGACTGCGTCGGGATCCCAGACATTGTCGCGGATATACTTGCCGCGGCTGTAATGGCAGGAGAAACTCCAGAGATACGGCGTCGACATCCCCTGGATGCGCCGGGTGCGCCAGCCGTTGTAGCCCTCCAGGGCGTGGGCGATGCGCTCGATCGTCCAGTCGCGGATCTTATCGAGCCCGTCATGACGCAGCGCGTCGACGGCGCTCTCCTCCCATTTGTAAGGCGGCGCGCCGGCCGCCGGGCGGCCCTTGGGCTCCTGCACCGTGCGCGCGGTCAGCGGATCGCCATTGTGCAGATGGCTCGCAAAATCGAGCCCAGCCTCCATGGCGTGGATGATGCCGACCACATACCAGGGCACGCCGATCTGCCGCTGAACGACGTCATAGGCCGTCTTTGCGGCCAGGATCTTGCGCGCCGTGGCATCGATCTTGGCGAGCCTGTCGATGACCATGCTCGCCCACAGGGCCGCATACTCGCTGCGCAAATCTGTGTATCGGATGCTGGTCACACGTCGGCGCTCCCCACGGGCAAGGGCGCCTAGGCGGCGCGGTCGGTCGCGGGGACCTTGCCTTTTTGGGGGGACGCGGCATCCGGTGACGGGTGTTCCCGGGTCGGGCAATTCGCCCGGCGGACGCTAGCTCAGAACAGGTCGCCCTGTCTCGGGTCCTTGCGCAGGCGCTTGGCGAGGCGGTAGGCGCTTCGGCGCGTCATGCCGGCGGCGCGGGCCGCGGTCTCGGCGCTGGCGCCCCCGTCCATGGCCGCGGCCATCACCTGCCGCGCCCGGGCGAGTGTGGGGGTGACGGTCTCGGCCATGACACCTGATGGCCCGCGCGGCAGATCCAGCTCCACGCCCCGCAGCACCCCGGAGGGGGAGCCCACGCGGTAGTGCTGCGCCAGCGCCAGCGCCGCCTCGCGCCCCAGCAGCGTCTCCAGCCAGTGGCCCGGCGGCACGTTGGCCGGGATGCTGATCCGCGCCCCGCCCCGCACCCTGCACAGCATCAGCGCGGCATCGGCGCCGATCACCGACACCAGCTCGTCATAGAGGCTTGGCTCACTCATCCTCGCCCCCTCGCAGGGCGTCGTGCGACCACCGGTTGCCGCGGATCACGGTGACCACGTGGCCATCGCGCAGGATGTAGCGGTAGCCGTCGACGATGATCCCCACGGCGCCGGCCAGATGTGCCTGACGGGTCTTGTCCTGGATGGCGTGGCGGATCGCCTCGACATCGACGCCATGAACCCGCTCCATCTCGCGCAGCAGGCAGTGATCCGAGACGATGGGACCGGTGCGGCGGCTCATCGGGCGAGCACCTCCCGGGCGAGGGTTTCTGCCGCCGCCTTGGCGTGGGCCAGATCGACGACGCGGGTCCGCGATAACCAGGCGGCAGGAGCGTCCACCGACAGCACCAGCTTGCCGGAGACGGCGGACCGCCACACATAGGCGGTGATGCCGGCCGGTCCCGAGGCGGTCATCGCCTCATCGTCCCAGCTGAGGAGGGGGGCGCTGTCGATGGCGTCAAAGAGGGTTTTAACGGCCATTTTTGCCCCCTTCCAGCTTGCGGCGCAGGAGCGCGCCTCCGGCCTGGATCACGACATTGATGTCCGCATCCGGACGGCCGCCGCGTCCCGGCATGTCCGCGTCGTCGACGCCGGCGGCCTGGAGCCGCGCATGCAGCGCATCCCACACAGCCAGCCTGTTGAGGTGCGCGTCATCCTTGTGGGGCCACTCCACCCCGGCCTCGCGCGCCAGCCAGGACTTGAGCGCCTCAATCGCCTTGCGGGCGGCCGCCGACTCCCGCAGAAACCGCACATGCGAGATGCCGGTCTGCCGCTCCACGAACGCCAGCAGCGCCGCGTCGGTCCGGTTGCGGATGACGCCCAGGTGCCAGCCCGATAGCCACAGGGCGACGAGCTTGGGCGCATAGGGGCCGTCCATGATGCGCGCGCCCTTCGCGGCCGGCGCCGGCGCGCCGCCCTGGATCGTCTTGAGCCGGTCGATGACCCGGATCGCCTCTCCGGAGGTCAGTTCGCGCGAGGAGCGCTTGCCGCCGGCCACCGAGGCGATCAGATCGCGCCGGCTGTCCTCGTCCAGGCCGAGGCGCTTGGAGATGGTGTGGATGGCGCCGATCTGCTTGGCGGTGGCAGGAAAGGGGACGCAGCAGGAGATGCGGTTTGAGGCGACCATCAGTCCTCCCCCCTGTAGGTCAGCTGCAGCAGCTCGGGCGCCTTGTCGATTTTCTTGACCGGGCGGGTGGCCGCCGCCTTCGCGGCGCGGACCGCCTCCCGGGCCTCTACCTGCTGCGCGGCGTCCATGTCGGACAGCGACCGGACTATGGAGGCGAGCGCAAAGGAGTTGGCCACCTCGATCTCTATCTTGATCGTGGCCTTGCCGCCCTTGCCGCCGGAGACGGTGTAGTGCTTGAGGCGGGCCTCATCGCCCGACCAGCCGAGGACCTTGTAGCTAGACATCGGCGACCTCCCCGACCATCTCGCCGATGACCTCCTCGCCGAGGCCGCGGCCGAGCGCGATCTCCTCGGCTCGCGCCCAACTGGCGGCGATGATCGTGCCGCCGCGATGGGCGTCGCCGACCCGCAGGTGCGTGAGCCAGACGAGGCTGCGGGCAATCAGGATCCGCCGCACGGGCTCCGGCAGCGCGTAAATGTCGTCGACGACGATGCCGTCGACCATGGGGATGATGGGATGGATCACCATGGCGCTCAGGCCTGGCCCGGGAACGGCTGCCCCGCCCTGCTCATCACCAAGCGGGCCATGGCAACCAGATATTGATCCCCGTAATGTCCCCGCGCGTAATCCCCGACAACCGCGGCGGCGATGCTGCAAGCTACGTCCGGATCCATGCCGCACCGAATTGCAGAGGCAATCGCATCCGACAGCTTATTTGCGAGTTCCGCCGGAAAGGGGCCGGTCACCGTCCCCTCCAAGGTCTTGGCCATCAATCTCTCCTCAAGATCAGATCCCGGCTCGCATCGAGCTCGGTTGCGATCAGCCGGGCGGTGACGGCCGCCAGGCGCATCTCCAGGGCGGTGCGGCGCCGCGCGAAGGGCGGGCAGCGCTGCAGCGCCATCACGAGGCGGCCGCGCTCGGCGCGCAGCGCCTCCATGTCCCGCGCGTCCTCCCAGATCAGCAGGGCGCGGGTCATCGCGGTCAGTCCCCGGCGGGCGGCGGCAGGGCCGCTGGCGTCGCCGGCGCCTTGGCCACCGGGCCGTGGATCGGCGCCTGGACGCCCGCGCGATACCCGGTGATCCGCGCGGTCTTGGATGCATCGCCCCGGCCGGAGGCGCGGGCGATGGCCTGCTGCCGGGTCAGGTGCAGGCCGAGCCGCTCCTGCGCAGCGATGACCGGGGCCATGTGGAGGGCCAGATATCCGGTGAGCTGATCGAGCGGCACTTCGCCGCCCAGGCGCCGCCAGAGCCCGTCATGGAGCTGGCGGCGGATCCCGGCCGCAAAGCCCTCGGCATGGCTCTTTGCGATCTGCGCGCGGGTCTTTGCCGTGCGCCGGCGCTTGTAGACCTCGGACGCGCGGCATGCCGCAGCCGATTCCCGGGCGAGCCGGGCGATCACATCGTGGACGTATTCGGCGACCATGACATCACCGGCCCGCCCGAAATACACGATGGTGCGCCGGGCGCCCTTGCCGTTCTGCCAGCAGGTGCAGTGGGCGAAGTGCGCCACCATTGGCCAGATCGCGTCAATGGGTGAGCGGCGTCCGCTGACGCCAACCTCCGCCTGATCCATGTCGAGCTGCTCTTCGGTCAGCCCGTGCCGGGAGAGCAGTTCGGCCGCCTTGTCGGCCGCCGCCATCGCCTCGGCCTCGGTGCAGCCCTTGGCCGTCGTCATCTCGCGCAGGGCCTTGATGCGCGCCTTGATCTTGCTGATGTCGCTCATACGAGGTCGACCTCGCTACCGAAGAGAGGGAGGGGCGCCGGCGGGCACCAGCGGATGACGTCCGAGGCGCGGTGCAGCGCGGCCCGGCAGGGCGGGATCCAGATGACGTCGGTGCGCCCGTAGGCGAGCCCGCGCAGCCACACAAACCAGGCATAGGAGGTGGCGGTGGAGGCCTCCGGGTCCCACCGCCCCTTGACCATGGGCACCCGCTCGACGAAGGGCGCGATGATGTGGGGCGGGCGCACGGCAAAGAGGCGCTTGTAGCGCTCGGCACCCTCCATCCAAGCGGTGCGCACCAGCATCGCGACGCCGCGCCTGGTGGCGGAGGTGTCGAGGCTCCGACGGACGAAGTCGGCACCGGCGGAGAACGGCGGGTTGGTGATGACCCAATCCACCTTGGGGATCGTATAGGATGGGTCGAGGTAGTCGGCGGCTTGGTATCCGGCGCCGTAGTCGTAGATGTCGGTGCCGAAGACACCGCCGAAATACTCGCGCAACGGCTCCACCATGTGGCCCTCGCCGCAAGCTGGCTCCAACGCCATCCAATAACGGAGGCTCAACGGCGAATATCTCTTGCCGAGCACATGCACCATGAGCGCGCGGGTCGCCCATGGCGGCGTCGGGAAATACTCCAGGCTGTCCGGCGGCTCGATGCGCGAGGCCATGACGGCGCGGGCGCCGTTCGGGAGGATGGTCATGACGCGCGCCCCTCCGGATCATCCAGGTAGCGCAGGCGCCACGTCGGGTGGAACGGCATGGTGTGCCGAACGCCCTCGAGCTGGATCATGAGGCGACCGCCGCGGGCGCTGCGGATGGTGCCCATCTCGGCGCAACCATCGCCGGTGTATTCCACCCGGCCGCCGCGCTTCGCCGGCACGCGATAGGTCTTGCGAATCCAGTCCATGCTCATCGCCCAAACTCCCCGCCGCTGTCGAGGTGCTCCTTGACGGCGGCCCGGTGCCCGTCGAGCCACGCGTCGAGCGCCGCGATCTGCTCCTCCATGTCCATGACGACGCCCATATCGACCTCATTCCAGGTCGCGAGGATGTCGTGGAGGGCGGCCTTGGCGTCCTCGATCCGGGCGGCTGTGCGACGCTCGGCAAGGGGCGTCGTCCATTTGCGCATGAGCGGATAGCGCGTGGTGTAGTGGCTGGGGCGGCGGGTCCGGCAGGCATTTCGGGGAGCGCTCATTGCTCGTCCACCTCGATCAGGGCCACGGGTTTGCCCTTGCCGACGGTAAACCCTGTGCCGTCCCTGAGCGCTGCCGCCATCCGATCGAATGCCGCTTCAGCCTCGTCGGCCGACCCGAACATGAGGATGAGGTGGACCTCCTCCTCGAACAGGTCGAGCGCGGTGGAAATGGTTTTGTCCATGTCCATCCCCCTCAGGCGCGCGCGAGGCTGATGGAGATAGGGGTCCACTCGCCGTCCGAGTGTTCGCGTTCGAAAAAGTGGAAGTAAGTCTTCGACCCGACGACGCGGATGCTGTCCCGGATCGCATCCATGGCCCGCTGCCAGCGCTCATCCTCAATCGCCACGCGGAGCAGCATGAAAAGCTCGGACCGATTTACCGCGCCTTCGCTATCCACCTGGAAGGCGCGGTTGACGATGGCGCGGATCTCGTCGCGTGAATCTTCCGCCCATTCGGAGAGGCACGCATCGACCAGCTTTTTTGCCACCTGAAGACGCGACCCGAATTCAAGTACATTCGCAACTTTTACCTGCACCTTCATTGTGCTGTCGTAGCTCGTGAAGGTGATGTTGCCCTTTTTTCCGCCGGCCGGCGCCCCGTACTCTTGCTCTAGCAATGCCTGCAGGCTGCAGATGTCATCGTAAGTGTGACCCTTGAAGCGAGTGACGCGGTCCGACAGATCCTTGGCGTAATGGATGATCTTTCGGACCATCTCGTCTTCAAGCTTCTCCGCCACCTCGACGAGGGCGAGCGGCATGAGGGCGCCCTTGGCGTCCGTCATGTACTTCTTGCCGCCGATTTCGATGATGCCGTCGGGATAAGGCAGTTGGGCGGAATATTCAGCTTGCGGTTCCATCGGTCTCATCCTTGGGTTCGGAGGGGGAGTAGTCGGTGCCGACAAATGCGAGGTACCCGGCATCACTGAGCAGCAGGCCGAGTTGATCCTCGGCGGTGATGACCGCGTCTTCCGCATCGGAGACGGCGAGCAGGCCGGCCTGCTGGGCCCGCTCGTGGTTGCTGATGGCCAGGATCAGTTCGGCGGCCGCCTGGGCGATGTCGTGCAGCTCGTGGATGGCCGCCGCCATGGCGACGGTCTCATCAACGGAGACCATCACGGCCAATCTTCTTGCCGACATGCCAACGGCCGCCTCGATCCGGTGCGAGAGGGCGATGGCCTGGGCGCGGCTCACCTTCGGGGGGGTGATGGGCGCGTTCATGCCGCGTTCCCGATGACGCCGTATCCGTATGCGGCGAGTGCCTGGCAGAGGGCATCGTGGGTGGAGCCAACTGCCAGGTCGGCCGCCTCGGACGCGGCGAGCCGCTCCGGCGTATCCAAGCCCATCTCGTTGGCGTCCAGCAGCGCTTCCTCCTGGGCGACGAGATAATTGACGCCGAGGATGCCGAGCTGATCCAGCGCGACCACTGCCAAGGCTAAATCGAGCGTGTCGTTGGCCGAGGCAGATTCGGCCGCACGCGCCGGCCGCTCTGAGAGAGCGATGCTGGTGGCGATGTCGAGCGCGCGGTGCAGGCGAGAGCGGTCGATCTCGGTCATGCCGCCCCCCTCTGTGCGATCTTGATGTTGCGCATCGCCGCCTGCCTGCGCACCGAGCTCTCGGAGATGCCGAGCGCCGCCGCGATCTGGATGACGGTGCGTCCCTCCGCTGCAAGAGCGCGGATGCGCTCGATCAGTGTGGGTGTGACCCTGACGTAGCTCATGCTTTTTCCTTTCCACGGTAATGGGGGCAGCCGCCGTGGCAGGCGCGAAACAGGCGCGCACGCACGGACGACGTGACCGCGAAGGGGCGGCGCTGTTCGTCGCGGCAGCGGTCGCGGCCGATCTCACCCAACACAGGGCAGATCACCGTCTCGCCCATGTAGGCGCCGCGGACCGCTGCCTCGACGCGGTCGTAGGGGCCGCGATAGGTCCGGCCGAGCACCTGCGTCAGGTACGACGACGTGATGCCGAGGCGCTGGGCGACGGCGGCCTGCGAGTGGGAGCCCTCGCAGGCGACGACGAGCGCCTCCATCCAGTCGGACAGCGGGGCGCCCCAGCCTGCGAGGGCGCGGGTGCGGGCGCGGGAGAGTGTCATGACTGGACCTCCCGAGCGTCGTCGCCGGCGCCCACGATCGCCCGTGTGTTCGGGTCCCACACGAACTTCGTCCGCATGATCATGGGGGCTAGCGGCCCATTCATGCTGGGCTTCAGCGCCCAGGTTGTCGGGGTGCCGGGTTTCGCCATTGAAACGGCGTTGAAAAAGCCGGCGCGGCCGAGGCGGTTGACATAGTCTTTTGCCGCCGAAGGCGAGATCGGTTGCGTGTCGATGGATGCTGCATGGGCGATTTCGAGATGGCTGAAGCTGCGCAGGCTGCGGATTGCGTTCCACATCATCTGCTGGGCGGAAAGCGGCCGAGGGTTGCCGGTGTCGTCCAGGTCCGGCGCCTGCACCGGCCGACGCGCGAGCCTGTGGTGCCCTGCCTGGGGCTGGCGGACCGCGTACCCGCCAGCCACGAGGCGGCTGACATAACGCTGCACGAGCGCGCGATCCGACCCCGTGAGGGTCATGATGTGCGCCACCGTCCAGGTTCCGCCGGTGTCGAGGCCAAGGATGACCGGCCACCAGCGTTCAGGGCCGCGCGGCACGTGCACCGCGACCATGTGTGTGTCGGTGCTCATCAGCGTGCCCTTGGCTTTGGCGCGCGGCCCACGAAGTACGCTTCCGGCCCCCAGCCGGCGAGATCGAGGCTCTTCGTTCCGCGGTTGCGCGCGAGCTCGCCGGCCTTGACGAGGTTCGTGACTATGCGCCGGGCACTGCCGCCGGACTTGTCGACAATGGCGGCGAGCAGATCGTCGGCGATGGTCAGTCCCCGGCAGATCGAGGCGGCGAGCTGCTGGGCATCGTCAAGGTCGGCCGGCTGGGCGGCGACCCAGTCCAGCACCCGCCCATGCACCCGCTCAATCGGCTCCATCTTCACCGGCAGGCGCTCTTCGCCGATGAGGATGACGGGGGCCGACGAGCCGTCGTGCAGGGTCCGGATCATCTCGATCATCCCCTTGTCGACGACCCGATCGCCCTCGTCGATGATGAGCGGACGGCTCGGCTGGTCGCCGAGCAGGTGGATGACTTCTTCCGCCATGTCCGCGATGGTGCCGCGCCCGACCTGGCCGGCCTCGGCCAGGATCGCCTTCAGCAGAGTCTTCTTTGTCCAGTAGTCCCCGACCTCGACCCGCAGCGCCCGGGTCTTGTTCTGCGCGAAGATCGATGCGTAGGTTTTTCCGTAGCCGGAAGGCCCGTAAAACACGCCGATCCCACTGACGTTCGGGTCCCGCTCGATCAATTTTGTCGCAAGCATCATGAATGCCGCGACATTTGCTGTCGCAATAGGTCCCCGAACCGCCGCATCTTGGTTCAACATTGACTCTCCCCTCAACGATGTCTTTGGTCAGCCGGCGGATGCCGGATTCTGTAGGTCGAGCGGCCCATAGGTCGCCCGCAGGCCCCGGTATTCGGGTCCTTGCGCGTAGCCGACGAGCCATTGCGTCTCGTCCGGGCTGATGGCCTCGCCACGGGCGAGGCGCATTTCCAGGCCGCGGGCGCGCTGCCAGCGACCCTTCGGCGTGTCCGGTGCATGCAGCGGCTGAACGGTCGGCTCCTGCGCCGCCTCCGCCACAAGCCGCGCCCGCATAGCCTCGACCTCCGTGGAGATCGCCGGCTTCGCCGGTGCCGGCGCCGCCGCCTGGGCCGCGGCCTCGATCGCCGGCGTGGTGTGGACTTCCGTGCGCTTCGGGAACGCCACGAGGGTGCCCTCCTGCCTGGCCTGATGGCGCAGGGCGAGGTCCACCAGCCGCGGACCGCGCGTGAGGCGCTTGGCTTCGGCCCGCGCATCCGCCGTGCGCTCGGAGATGATGCGCGCCTGCTCCGCCCGCGCCGCGGCCACGGCGGCCTTGGGGTCGATGCCGGCGAGTTCTGGGCACGTCGCCTCGCCGAGGTACTCCTCGCCGTTCGGCCCGAAGAGGAAGGCGCGGCCCATGTCGGCCGGGTCCATGCGGACGAACACCTGGGTGCCAGGCATCAGGTGCGGCGCGAGATAGTGGCTGTGGTCGATCCTTATGCCGCGCTTGGTGATGACGCGCAGGCCGTCCTTTCCGGCGGCGGGGGCGAGCAGCATGTCAAGGGCGCGTTCATCGACCACGCGGATGGTGTCGCGGGAGGTGGCGGCCGTCTGAAAGGGCGTGGCGCCGGCAAGGCCTTCGTGTGGGCGGTGGTCGTACTTCTTCGCCACCCACTCGTCGGCGTAGCGCTGCACCTCGGCGGCGGTGAGCTCGACGCACAGCGCCTCGCGCGGGTCCTCGCCGAGGCGCTGGGCGAAGCTCTTGCGGGCTTCGATCACCTTCCGGTCGGCAACTGAATGCCCGATGAAGCCCGGCAGCAGGCGCACCGCGCCATGCTGGAAGGTGCGGATGGCCCGCTCGATGTGGCCCTTCTGTTCCGGGGCGAACGGGTCGGACAGCCACCGCCCGATGCCGATGGCGGCAAACACGCGCTGGGTGGCCTTCGCCACGAAGTCCGAGCCGTTGTCGGTCTTCACCGTCTCCGGGACGCCCCAAGCGAGTACGGCCCGCCGCATGAGGAGGCAAACGGCTTCCGCCCGCGGGGTGCGGGTGACGTAGACGATGAGGCGCCGCGTGAAAATATCGATGGCGACATAGACGTTATGGCGGCCGTCGACGCAGAGCATGTCGACCGGGGACGCGTCGATCATCCAGAGCTGGTTCGGAGCGCGCACATGCGCCATCGAATTGGTGCCCGACAGCCGATATTTAGACTTGAAGCCGTCCGGATCGGTGAGAGCGCTGAGCTCGACCTTGTGGGCCACTTTCCAGGCCTTCAGGGCAGCCTGAAAGGTACGGATCGGCGGCAGGGCGATCAGTTCGCCGGTGGGGGCGACCAGCTCCTCGCCGAACTCGCCCCCCACCAGGTCGCGGATATGGTCCGCGGTGAACAGCGGATTGCGCGAGAGGCATGCGAGGGCGAAGGTCTTTACCCTGCCGCCATTGGCGGTCTCCAGCACACCCTTACCCCGCCGGTTGGCGCCCTTGTCCACGGCGAGGCGGTGCGTGGCACCGTCCCGGCGGGCCGCACGCCAGTTGTAGAGGGTCGCCCGGGAAACTGATTTGACGGCTGCGCGGACCCAGTCGGCAACCGCGATCTCACCCGCGCAATACGCAGCGCAGAATAGGGCGTCGGCGCGCTTTTGCGTGACGCCGGAGGCCGCGACGTAGCGATCGAGCGCGGCGAGGATGGCGAGGCGGGCATCGCGCTGCGCGGCCGCCGGCGCCGGCGGCTCGATGGCTGGGGCCGGGAGCGATGCGGCGGGTGTGACGCCCACCGAAAGCTGGGCGCCCGTCGCCGCCAGCTCGCGCCGGGCGTATTCGAGGCGGGCCGCCTCTGGCAGGGCCGATAGCGGGTATTCCCGGCCGCCGCCACGGCCGATACAGGCGCGGGACAGCCAGACCTCGACGCCGGCTCGGCGGCCGATGTTTCGCTCTGTACCCGCCAATCCCGGCAGCGCCAGCTCTGCGATTTCACGCGCGGTAAACCACTCTTTCATGAGCGGCCTCCGTCTGTGGAGACCGGGGGCGAATCTGCGGCCGGGGCGCTCGCGACGCTTGCATCGCAAAGGAATCGGTCAGACTGCGCCGCGCAAGTGTTGGCGCCGGCCTGTTGGAGCAGGCCGGCGCCGACCATCCCCGCCTCAACAAGGCCACGGAGATGATCATGGGTATTCTGAACGATGGGCTGAGCGTCTTCGGGGGAATGGTCTCCGCCGCCAAGACCGTGCGCGACGGCATCCGCAAGCTCTCCGGGGAGGTCGACCAGGAGATGCGGAATAGCCTCAACATTCAGATCGGCGACCTGATCGACGCGATGCAGGAAATGAGGGAGCGCTACACGTCTTTGCTCGACCGCCTCCGCGAAGTTGAGGCAGAAAACCGCAAGTTGCGAGATTTCGAGATCGAAAAAGAGGACTACATCCTTGAGCAGCTCGCCCCTGATGCCTTTGCGTACGTGGATAAGGCGCACCGAGGCGCGAAGAGCGGCGCGCCCTACCTGTGTTGCCATTGTTTCGAGCGCAAGGTGAAGTCTGTACTTCAATTTGAAGATCATGCTGCGCACACG
Source organism: uncultured Xanthobacter sp. (assembly GCA_937872325.1). Taxonomy (GTDB): domain Bacteria; phylum Pseudomonadota; class Alphaproteobacteria; order Rhizobiales; family Xanthobacteraceae; genus Xanthobacter. The sequence continues at coordinate 40,454 of CALMSN010000222.1, forward strand.
GACAAGCTGAAGTGCCATGCATGCGGAAGCGTGGTGCACAAGGCGGCGGACCGTGGGCAAACGGTGATGATCGGCCGCGTCAACAACCGTTGGTCGATGGATGATTTTTGAGGTGCGTGGGGTCACCATCTCGCGCCTCCCGAAGGGGCTTTCCCCTCAGCAGCAGACACGCGCACTTCTGCTACAATTCGCTTTGAACGGCGCCAGGACCATCGATCGGAAAGTGCTGCCTCAAGCGCCACCCGGAGATGCGCCAATGTTTCCGGCGAACACGCCTCTCCGGCGACAGTGAATCCGCGCAGGTGGGACCTATCCTGCATCATCGCCCTCCCTTGTAGCGGGCGGTCAGAGCAGCCTTGCGGCGGGCGATCTCGGCTTCGCGCTCTTCCAGGAGGTGGAGCTCGATCAGGTCGGCATACTTGGCGGGCACCACCACATATCCATGCTGTTCCGGCAGCCAGCCGAGGAGGCTCGTGTCCCCCGTCACCTCGATCAGGGCGGCAAAAGCGTCGAGCGGGATCCGGTTGCTCGCCTTGGCAGGGCTGGCCCAGGCATCCAGCATCGCCGCAGTGATCGTGCGGTCGAGCATGGCGCTCATCTCCGCGGCCACCTGAGCGCGATCACGCTTCTCCACCGCGCGCTTGATCAGCCGCGCGATCACGAGGTCCATCGGTCCGCGCACGTCTTCCGCCCGCGGCGCCACCGTCACCTGCGGCTGCCAGTCGGCAAAAAGATCAAGCGTGGCGCGGTCGCGAGGCGGCACCATCAGTCCTCCCGCCCATGCGCGGCCGCATCGTCCGCAACGACATCCCGGATGATCGAGGCAACGATGGCGGCGACGGTCTGGCCGGCCTCGTCCGCGATGGCGGCGAGCTGCCCGTGGGTCTCGGCATCGAGCACGACGGTGAGCCGGCGCGGCGCCGGCTCCTCGGGCTGGACGTCCGCCCAGGACCATGTGGTGCGGGAAGGCATCAGATTACCCCCCCCCACGAGAAGCTGAGACGGGCGCGCGGGGGCTGATGTCAGGGCAGCATCCCGCGCGCCCGTCTTCCCCGCTTGCGCCTGGGCGAACAGGCGCGCGCTGGATCCGGATTTCTGGCTTTCTGGATTTCTGGCCCCCCCGAAAGGGGCCGGACGGGCGAGGCCCGCCCGGCTCAAGTCATGGGAGGATGTGCGGGTAGCCCCGCCGCCCCACCACTGGCGCAGGTGGCGCGCTTCCCTGACAATCGCAGTGCAAACAGACGAGTCGGGGGAAGCCGAAATGACCGAGAAAGAGTTGACTGAAAAGCAGATGAAAGCGGTTCTGCGCGCCAAGATGACCATCGAAAAACTGGGAGAGGTGGACGTGGCCTGGAAGCCCCTCCTCGCCGACGCGATGCTGAATCTGTTCGCCAGCCTCGAAACCATCAGTGCAGAGGATGTAACCCGCGTGCTGGAGGCGGGACTGCAGCAACCCACCATCCGGGTTCTTGGCACCGACATGCGCCTCGAAACCGGGCATATCGCACTACGCGCGGCCATGCGACACCTCGCCGACAGCGTCGCCAAGCGCGAGCAAAAGAAGGAATAGGAGGAGGGTCCAACCCTCCTCCTGGCAGGGGAAATGCTCGGCGACGAGGCGTTCGACCTCGTCCTTCGGAGCGCGATCGGCGGCAACCTGCTCACCAACCTTGCCGACAGCCGCATCAAGGCGCGCAGAAGCGTTGAGGTGCGCCATTTCGGGTTTCACCGTAGGGGTGCCATGCGGAGCACAGCGGAGAGGATGGCTTCGGCCTGCTCTTCGTAGGCGCGCCAGTTCGGCATCACCTCGCTATTCGGCCCGCAGATCTTTGATCGCGGAGCGTCGTCGTCAGGATCTTCGCCGTAGCTGGAGCTGGAGCTGATGATGCGAGCGATGTCCTCGGCCTTCATCCTCGCGGCCGGCTGCCGAGCAGCGCGTTCCGCACGGCCCTTGACCTGGGGGCGGTAGGGATTCTGCGTGACGACCCCTAAGATGCTGGCGCGGATCGCCGCCACCTCGGCGGCGGTCGCGCCCTTCTGCTTGCGCGGGCCTGCCGCCATCAGCTCGCACAGCGCCTCCGGCGTCGTCGGCAGCGGCACCGCCCGGTACGTGTAGCCCCGTCCGTCCCGCACGAGCTGGCGGAGGTAGGTGTCGACATCGTCCGCGCCGGCAAACCACCGATCGCCGGAGCCTTGCCCGGAGACGTGGTGGACGACGGGCTGCGGGCGCTCATCTCCAGAGGGCTCGGCAGGAGGAGCAACGGACGTTGCCGCAGACAGCGCATCGCGGACGATGTTGATCTGATCGTTCACCGCGAGCCATTGGCAGCTGAAGTCTTCCGCGACCGCGCTCGGGTTGATGTGGGTGAGCAACGCGGAGGTTGATCCAATTAGGCGATCGATCTGACGCCGCAGATCATCCGGTACAACCGGGGCAGACGGGTTGCGGTCCATCACAGCACGCCTCCCATCCAGAGCCCGGCCACCAGCCCGACCAGGCCGAGCACGAGCACGTACAGCAGCAGCACCGCGAGCATGCGGGCGGGCAGATCGAGCGCGACGTCGTCGTGCTCGTCGGGGATTGGGGTCATCGGGCCACCATCAGGGTTGCGAGGGAGAGGATCGGCGCCGCGATCAGCGCGGCCGCCACGATCAGGAGCGCCCGGTGCGCCTCCGCCCGGATCTCGGCGAGGCGGCGGTCCGCGCGATGGATGGGGTGCAGCTCGGGCACAGGGCCAAGGGGCGCCCCGATGGGATCGATGGCAGCGCGGCGCCGCGCGGTTGACCGATGCACGCTCATGCGGCGGCTCCGACGTCAGCCGGACCGCGTCCGTTTTGGCTAGCGGACTCACGCTCCGCGAGGATACGTTTGGCCCAGGGTGACGGCGTCGTGTACCGCTTCGGCCAAAGCACCTCGGGGGCGACCCCGAGGAAATCGGCAATGGCTCTCTCGCCGGCGATGTGCCGGCGCACAACGGCGGTGCGGCAGGCGGATGGGTGGAGCCCTGCCTTGATGGCGATTTCCGTCAGGGTACTTCCACGCCTGCGCACCTCGGCCGTGATCGCGTGCTTGTCCCACCGGACAGGCGCCGTTCTGGCCATGTTTCAACCTCCGTAACGACCGGCCTGGCAGGGCGGGTTCTTGCGGCTCTGTGCGCGCGCTTTTGCGGGCGCTTTTGCGTCTATGGGAGGGATTGTTGGCACGTTTAGGCCACATGATCAAGCCGATTTGTGCCTATCCAACTTTGGATCGGTTTGTTTCATCGCTTAATTGGGCTAATATATTGACACGATTGAGCTATATTAACTCGGACAGTTATCCGCGCACTGCCCCCCCGCTATCCGAGATCGCGCAATGACCGCGGATGGCGATGTCAGCGCGCGAATCAGGGATTGCGCCAATCTTGTGGGCGGCGGGAACGAGCTCAGCCGCAAGTCCGGCATCCCGCGCCGAAGCCTCGAGAACTACCTCACCGGGCGCGAGCCAAAAGCGTCGGTTTTGCTGGCGATCGCGCGCGCTGCAGACGTGCGCCTAGAGTGGCTCATTGCGGGCGACGAGCCCATGTGCACGCCGTCCGCCGACGCCCACGCGTCGCTGCAACAGCAGAGCCAGACTGGCGGCCAGAGCCAGGCGCAGCCTCAAAGCTCATCGACCGGCATGGACCGCGCCCTGATGGGCCGGATCTTCGACGCCGTGTCGACACTCTATAAGGATGAGGGCGCGGCCATCTCGACAATCGACCTCGGCGAGACGGCTGCGCGGATTTACGACCAGGTCATCCGCTCGCCGGTTCCGCCTGAGGCCCGGCTCAATGCCCTCATGGGCGTGATCGAGGTTGAGCGCGACCAGATCCGCGCCGATGCCAAGAACCCCAAACAGCGCAAAGCCTCGGCCTGATCGTGGTCAAGGCCCTGCTGTTGCCGCTCCCGCTCCGCCGGGCGGCTCTGCAGGGCACATGCGTGGCCCTGCACCTGCACTGCGCCGACCGCGCCGCGGAAGGCTGGCCCGCCTTCCTAGCAGCGGGGATCTAGCGATTACACCAGCCTTCGGACTTTCAGCGACGTCGGTCGCGAAAAGAGTCCGATATTTTGATATTTTGGCTGATTGTCAGTGGGTTGCCGGTCACGGCAAGGCCGCTGAAATGCCTTTCACCCACACCGCTGTGACTTTCAGCGATGCTTGATCCCGCTGAAAGTCACAGCGCCTCAATCAAAAGATTGGCGAAAGACTGAAGCGCCTGCAAGTGAAGGGGCTTGCTGACCGGCCTTTCTGGCAGCGGAGATCTAGCGATTACACCAGCCTTCGGACTGGTCACTGCTGGCGCAGTGGCGCAACCGTGCCGTTTCGGGCTTATGTGATTGCGGAGATTTGTCTTTCACCAGCAGTGACCGGCGTCACAGCTGACGGGATTTCGGTCACTCCTGGAGCGCTGCAGCAGTGACCGGCGGGCCGCTAGGGGAACGATTCGCCCTCCGGCCCTCCTCGCCCAAATTTAACGGAAATGAACGCCCACAGGCGTTGCGTAGTTCACTTGCAGGCTATGGAGCGACAAATTTAGAGATATGTCGCGCTATATCATTGGTACAATTGCGCTTTATGCAGGGTGCAAGCACCTGCAGGCTGATCGCTGATTTTTGCAGGCTGTCGCCGCGAGCCTGCAAGTGAAGGGGCTTGCTGGCCGGCCTTGCTGGCAGCGGAGATCTAGCGATTACACCAGCCTTCGGACTGGTCGCCGCTGTCGCAGTGGCCACGTAGCAAGCCCGTTATTACAGTTCCGACCTACGGAGCGTCTATGACAGGCCAGTTTTCTCCCATCATACTGATATCTAAGTAGATATTCAGAGGTCGGAAGCGCTTCCGGGCTAGGTCCGGTTTTTTCCGGGCTGCCGACATGAGCCCGGAAGATACGACCAGCGTCGCGCAGCGTTTTCCTGAATTGGCAAAGATGGCCGGTGGCGTCGATGTGTTCGCGGCAGTCCAGCCGCGCACCTTCGGCCGTTAAGTGCCTATAACACATTGATATTGCGATAATATGCGCTTCTGCCGCGACTTGCGGCAAAATACCGGTACATCACGTCAGACAGGATGGTTAACTGCCGTGAGCGCTGATATTCTTCCACGCCTCTGGTGGTGGCTGGCGAGTGCAATTCGATCTTGCGCGACGGGGCTGAGGGCGGTTTTCAGTGCAGTTTGATTCTGCGCGCCGCTTTTCGTGGGATGGACATGCTGCCCGCGTTCAACGCCTTGTACGCACGACCTTATCCGGCGGGTCCCGGCGAGGTCCGGCCCAATCCGACGTCAACTCCCCAATGCAGTCCGGTTCTGCGGGTCACAACAGGTGGGCGCTGATCAGTCCAGTTTGATCTTGCGCGCATAGGGCCGTCGCCGATTTTGGTCCAGCCTGATCTTGCGGGGGCCTTCGCCCGATTGGCGCCCGTGTTAACGGCCACAAAACCCCGCGAACACTCGCCCTTCGCCCGCCCGTCCCCACCTAATCCCACCTAATCCCGGGTATCCGCCAGTCCAATCCGGTTCTGCGGGTCACACGTCTGCGGCGGCGATCACCTCGGCATCGCGCATGGAGCCGCCGGGCTGGATCAC
>CALMSN010000223.1 GCA_937872325.1 uncultured Xanthobacter sp.
TATTGCTGATTTGCGTGCGGTCGAGACCTTGTTCCGTAACCTCCACGCAACGATGCCGCCCGTCGTCGGTGTCATACACGCGGCGATGGTGCTTGACGACGGGCTGATCAAGTCTCTTACGCCGGAGCGTATCGAGAAGGTGCTGGCACCGAACGTGGTCGGTGCGCGCAATCTCGATCTTATCACGCGCAATGACGACCTCGACTACTTCATTCTGTTCTCATCCGCGGCCGCAATGTTCGGCATCGCCGAGACCGCCGATCCAGAGCCGCAGCCGGCGGTGCCTTTCGGCAGCGGCTTCGACCCTAAGGCCACCGAAACGCTATGCGGATCCGCATCCGCGCCCCGCGGCGCCGCGGAACCCGCCGGAACCGGGCCGGAGCCGGAGAGGCCCCTCACGATCAGCCGAGACCCGGAGGCCGCGACCGAGGGGCGACCCGGTGACACCGCCGCCCTCGACACCCGTGCAGCCACCGGAACTGGCTCGGAGCGTGTCGCGCCCCTGCGACGCCGCGATCGGGAAACCATCCCGGAAGCCCTGCCCGGTCACATCACCGCCCCCCTCGGCAGCGCGAAGGCCGCTGCTGCGGCGCCGGTACCGGCTCTGCCTTTCCAATTCCGCCGCGATCCCGACGCCCCTTTCGAGCCCTTGCCCTCCCCCCTCGGCGGTGCGGAGACCACCGGTGCCCGGCCGGTACCCGCTCTGCCTTTCCAATTCAGCCGCGATCCCGACGCCCCTTTCGAGCGCCTGCCCTCCCCCCTCGGCACCGCGGAGACCACCGCATCATCGGAGCCGGTCCGCGCGATCCGCCTCGATCCCGAGACCACTCCCGAAGCCCTGCCCGAAGCCATCGCGGCCGCCCTGGGGCGCGCCGCGACCGCCGGCGCCGTGCCGGAGCCTGATCCCGCCCTGCCCTTCTATGTGGGCTTCACCTCCGGCTCCACCGGGGTGCCGAAGGGCTACCGGCGCAGCCACCGGTCTTGGAACGAGAGCTTCGCCGCCGACGCGCGCGAGTTCGGCATCGGTCCCGGCGACGTGGTGCTGGCGCCGGGCGCCCTCGCCCATTCCCTGTTCCTCTATGCCCTCGCCCACGGCCTCCATGCCGGCGCCCATGTGCTGCTCGCCCGCCGCTTCAGCCCGCGGACCACGCTCGCCCTCGCACGACGGCACGGCGCCAGCGTCGTCTATGGCGTGCCGACCCAGCTCGCGCTTCTCCTCGACGCGCTGGAGGCGGAGGACACGACCCTCGACGGCGTGCGGCTCGTCCTGTCCTCGGGCGCCAAGTGGTTCGCGGGGGAGAAGGCGCGCCTCGCCCGCCGCATCCCCGGCGCCGGCTTCGCCGAGTTCTACGGCGCCTCGGAACTCTCCTTCGTCACCGTGGCCAAGGATCATGAGAGCGTCCCCGAGGGCTCGGTGGGGCGGCCGTTCCACGGCGTGCGCATCACCATCCGCGACCACGCGGGACGGCGCCGGCCCACAGGCCGCACCGGACAGGTGTTCGTGGAGAGCCCGTTCCTGTTCGACGGCTACGCCATGGGATCGAGCGCCGACCTGCTGCGCCACGGTGCCGCCATGAGCGTCGGCGATGCCGGCTTCCTGGATCGGGACGGCTTCCTTCACCTGGTGGGCCGGGCGAAGCGGATGATCGTCACCTCCGGCAAGAATCTCTATCCGGAGGAGGTGGAGCGGCTGCTGGAGCGCCACCCGGCCGTGCGCGCCGCCTGCGTCCTCGGGGCGCCGGATGCCAAGAGGGGCGAGCGCCTCACCGCCCTTCTCGCCCTGGCGCCGGACGCTCCGGCCCCGTCCGCCGCCGCGCTGATCGCCCACCTGAAGCCGCATCTGCCGCTGTTCAAGATCCCCCGTCGCTATGGGGTGGTGGCGCAGTGGCCGCTGACCGCCTCCGGCAAATCGGACTTCGCCGCCCTCGCCCGGCTCGGCGGCAGTGCCGTGCGGCCGCTGCCATGAGCTCCGTCGCCATCCGCGCCGCCCGGCGCACGGCCGTGGTCCCGCGCGGCGGCGCATTCCGGGCCGTGGAGGCTTCCGCTCTCGTACCGATGCTAATCCCAATGCCGCCGACCCATGCCGCCCTCGCCCGGCTCGGCGGCAGTGCCGTGCGGCCGCTGCCATGAGCACCGTCGCCATCCGCGCCGCCCGGCGCACCGCCATGGTCCCGCGCGGCGACGCCGTCCGTGCGGTGGAGGCTTCCGCTCTCGTACTGATGCTCATCCCCATGCTGCCGACCCATCCCGCCCTCGCCCGGCTCCGCTGCAGCCCTCGGCGGCCGCTGCCATGAGCTCCGTCGCCATCCGCGCCGCCCGGCGCACCGCCGTGGTGCCGCGCGGCGGCGCCTTTCGGGCGGTGGAGGCCTTTGCCCTCGCGGCGGCCCTGATCCCGGTGCTGCTGGCCGATGCCGGCCTCGCCCCGGTCGAGGTGGACGAGGTGATCCTCGGCAACGCCCTCTCCGGCGGCGGCAATGTGGCGCGGATTGCGGCGCTGGCCGCCGGCCTGCCGCAGACGGTCCCGGCGGCGACCCTCGATACTCAGTGCTGCGCCGGGCTCGATGCCATCCGCCTCGGCGCCGCCAGGATCCGCGCCGGCGAGGCCCGCTGCATCATCGCCGGCGGAGTGGAGAGCTTCTCCTGCGCGCCGCTGCGGGCGCATCGGCCCGAGCCGGGCGCGGCGCCGGACTTCTACCGGCAGCCGGCCTTCACCCCCTGGCCGGAGCGCGAGCCGGGCATGGCGGAGGCCGCCGCCGCCCTCGCCGCCGCCGAAGGCCTCACCCGCGCCGCCCAGGAGGCCTTCGCTGTCGAGAGCCACCGCCGGGCCCGGGCCGCCCCGCCGCCGCGGGAGATCGTGGCGGTCGCGGGGGGGGCCGCCGGTCCCTTCGCCCCCCCCCCCTCCCCCGGGGGGGGGGCCCCCGCCTGCCGCTGCTGGCGGGGGATGCGTCCCACGGCGTCACCGCCGCCACCACCGCGGTGGAGGCCGATGCGGCCGCCCTGATCCTGCTTATGCCGGCCGCGGCCGGAGACGTGACGATCGCCGGCAGCCTGGCGCGCGGCGGCGATCCCCTGATGCCGGCCCTGGCGCCGGTGTCGGCCATGGCGGCGCTGATCGAGCGCCACGGCCTCAGCGCCTCCAGCCTCGGCCGCGTGGAGCTGATGGAGGCCTATGCAGCACAGGCCATGGCCACCATCCGCCGGCTCGGGCTCGATCCGGCGCGGGTCAATCCAGACGGCGGGGCGCTCGCCCGCGGCCACCCCATCGGCGCCTCTGGGGCGGTGCTGGCGGTGCGGGCCGCTCAGGCGCTGCGGGAGGATCCGGCCGGCGAGCCCGCCCTAGCGGCCATCGCCGGAGCGGGCGGCATCGCCAGCGCCCTGCTGCTTACCCGGGAATGATCGGCGGTATGCCGCTGCGCGCCCGGCGCAGGGCTGGCCTTCGCCGCAGGGGAAGACGGGCGGCTAAATCCATGCCACTGTCAGGCCCATGACCCTTCACCTGCCCGACGAGACGGAGCCCCCAACGGCTTCCCCCGACAGCGACATGGACGGTTCGCCCAATCCCCCCGCCGCGCCTTCCGCGACGGCGGATCCGGTGCCGGCCGGCCCGCTTGTGGCCGCCCTTGCCGGGGCGCTGGACAAGATCGCCGCCGCCGCCGGCGAGCCGGACCCGGTGGAGATGGTCCACGACGCCCGCAAGGCGATGAAGGAATACCGCGCCCTCCTGCGGCTCATCCCCGGCCGCGAGGCCAGGGCCGCCCGGCAGGAGACCGCCACCGCCGCCCGCGACCTCGCCTCGGCCCGGGACCATACCGCGGCGCTGGAGGCGCTCTCGGCGCTGCACGAGGCGCGTCGCATCGGGGCCGGCGACTTCAAGGCAGCCCAGGCGCTGATCGGCGCCGAGGCGCCGCCGCCGGACACCCTCGCAACCTGCCGCGAGGCTCTGGACAGCTTCGTGGTCACCGCCCGCGCTCGCCTTGCCACCGGCCTTGCCGCGGCGGCGGTCGCGGCCGACCTGGCCGAAGGCCTCGCCCAGGCGTATCGCCGGGCCCGGCGCGGCCGCTTCGGCGATGCGGAGGCGGTGCACGAGACCCGCAAGGACGTGGTCACCCACCGCTACCAGATGAGCTTCGTCGCCGCCCGCTTCGGTGGCCGCGGCGCGCGCCGGGCGGTACGGGCGCAGGCCCTGCGGGATCTGCTCGGCGCCCACCAGGACATGGAGATCCTGCGCCCGCTGGTGAAGGAGATCGCCAGCGGCCTCGGTCCGCCCGCCACGAAGCGGGTGGAAAACGCCGTGAAGCGCCAGCAGAAGGAGCTGCGCCGCACCGCCCGGCGGCTCCACGCCAAGCTGTTTCGCCGCAAGCCCAAGGCCTTCGCCCGGGCATATCGCGACGTCGTCGCGCGGGGAACCCGCCGCGGCGGCGAT
>CALMSN010000224.1 GCA_937872325.1 uncultured Xanthobacter sp.
CGCGCGACATGTCTATCGCCGGCTTCAACGACGTCGTGTCGGCGACCGAGGCGCAGCCGGCGCTGTCGACTGTCCGCATCCACCTCGCCGACATGAGCCGCCGTGTGGCGGAGATCGCGCTGGCCGGGATTGCCCTGCGCCCGCTCTCGCCAGTCGACCCGCGCGCCGCGTTTCTCGCCGATGGCACATTGACGCTGGCCTGGACCCGGCGCGCGCGCGGCGCGTGGCTGTGGCGCGATGGCGTGGACACGCCGCTCCAGGAACAGGCCGAGCGCTACCGCGTCGCGTTCGGTCCCGATGACGCGCCGCTCGCCACCTGGACGACAACCGAACCGATCCTCGTCCTGCCGCCAGCCACGCTGGCGACGCTGGCCTTCGTCCCCTTCGTGCTCATCATGGGCGTGTCGGTGCCGGCGCATGTGCTGACCCTGCCCATCATCGCCACCTTCCTCGTCTACGTGCTGCACTTCGTCAGCATGTACCGGATGCGGGTGGCCACCACCCCGCTGCGCATGCTCGGCGCCGCCGTGGCGGCCAGCGCGGTGCAGTTCACGGTGGCCAAGGCGGTGCTGGACGGCTTCCGCTACAAGGACCTCGCCTTCGCCCGCACCGCCAAGGGCAACAACTGGCTGGCCGGCGCCGCCCGCTCCTTCCCGGCGCTGCCGGAGGCGATCATCGGCGCGCTGCTGCTGGTGGCCGGCCTGCTCCTGCTGGCGCTCAACAACTGGCCGGGCCTCGCCTTGACCAAGAACGACTGGCAGCAGGTGCGGGAGATCAACCTCTACGGCATCGCCCTGATGGTGCAGAGCCTGCCCTTCGTTGCCGCCGCCGCGATCGGCGCCTTCGAGACCTCGCGGCTCAACGACTTCGCCACCTGGCGGGGGGTTGGCGGCCGGGTTGCAGCGCTGCTGCCGCGCCGGGTCAACGCCGCCCCGCCCGCCGCCATGGCGGAGTGAGCAGCCGGCCTGCCCGGCCGCGCTTCGGAACCAGATGAGAACGCCCGGCCTGGTGCCGGGCGTTTTCTTTTGCGGGTAGACGGCAGGCCTCCGGACGTGCGGGCTGGCGCTCCTCGCCGACGCTCCCGCTCGGGACTGAGAGGCGGAATCGGCCACGCCGATGTCCCCATTCCGCGGAAAACGACCGGGACTTCGCGGCTTCGAGCACCTGTCCGGAAGTCCCTCGGCCGAGGGCAGCCGGGGCTTGTGGGGCGTTCCGGGGGAAGGCGATTCCCCGCCCGCTCCGGCAACACGTCAGCTGAAAAGACCCGTCGTGCCGGCCCGAGCGGGCTTTCCAAACCGGCTTCGGGCGCGGCACTCTCGCCAGGAGAGGCCGCGGCGCTCCGGCCGGAGCCGCCATCCGCCCTCGCATCCGGCGCCCGCGGCGCGCCGGCGGGAACCGGCTGCGGTGTCATCCAGTTCTCCCCTCCCCGCGCCGCCCGGCATCGTCGGCCTCGTCCTGGCCGGCGGCCTCGGCCGGCGGATGCAGGGCGCCGGACCCAAGCCGCTGGCGATGCTCGACGGGCGGCCGCTGATCGCCCACGTCATCGCCCGGCTCGGCCCGCAGGTGGACCACCTCCTCATCAGCGCCAACGGGCCGCCCGGGCCCTATGCCGGGTTCGGCCTGCCCGTCCTGGCCGATACCCTGCCCGATCATCCAGGCCCGCTGGCCGGGATCCTCGCCGCCCTGGATCACCTCGCCGACACCCGGCCCGGGGCGCTGCTGATCAGCGCGCCGGCGGACACGCCCTTCCTTCCGCATGATCTTGCCGCGCGCCTTCTCGCCCGCCACAATCTGATCGGCGGCGTGGTCTGCGCGGCCTCCGCGGGGCGGCTTCACCCGGTGATCGCCCTGTGGCCGGCGGGCGCCCGAGGCCCGCTGCGCGCGGCTCTGGAAGGCGGCGAGCGGCGCGTGACCCGGCTGGTGCAACAGCTTGATGCTGCATCAGAAAACTGGAACCCGGCCGGACCGCCGCCGCATGCGGATCCGTTCTTCAACGTCAATACGCCGGAAGACTTAGACCAGCTCCGGAAAAGCCTGAATGCCCGGGAATGAAGCATGGTCATGCTTGCGGCAAGAATGGGGAGGGGCTAGGACTGCCGTGGGGCGAATTCGCCGAGGCGAACTCCGCCGAGCCTGGCCGAAGGATGAGGGATCCATGGACGCCAAAACCAACACGGAAGCCAAAGCCGCCAAGCTTAGCTTGGGCGAAAAGAGCTGGGACCTGCCCATCCACGGTGGCACGATCGGCCCCGACGTTGTCGACATCTCGAAGCTGTACGGCCAGACCGGGATGTTCACCTTCGACCCCGGTTTCACCTCGACCGCGTCTTGCGAAAGCAAGATCACCTATATCGACGGTGACGAGGGCGTGCTGCTCCACCGCGGCTACCCCATCGAGCAGCTCGCCGAGCACGGCGACTTCCTCGAGACCTGTTACCTCCTGCTCTACGGCGAGCTGCCCACCGTCTCGCAGAAGGCGGAGTTCGACAAGTCCGTGACCCGTCACACGATGGTTCACGAGCAGATGAGCCGCTTCTTCCAGGGCTTCCGGCGGGATGCCCACCCCATGGCAATAATGGTTGCTTCGGTCGGCGCCCTTTCCGCCTTCTATCACGACTCCACCGACATCTCGGATCCGCAGCAGCGGATGATCGCCTCGATCCGGATGATCGCGAAGATGCCGACCCTGGCCGCCATGGCCTACAAGTATTCCATCGGCCAGCCCTTCGTGTATCCGAGCAACTCGCTCGACTACACGGCGAACTTCCTGAACATGTGCTTCGCAGTACCCTGCGAGGATTACGTGGTGAGCCCGACGCTCTCCCACGCCATGGACAAGATCTTCATCCTCCACGCCGACCACGAGCAGAACGCATCCACCTCGACGGTGCGTCTTGCGGGCTCCTCGGGCGCCAACCCGTTCGCCTGCATCGCCGCCGGCATCGCCTGCCTCTGGGGTCCCGCCCACGGCGGCGCCAACGAGGCGGCCCTCAAGATGCTGGCCGAGATCGGCAGCGTCGAGCGGATCCCGGAATACATCCGTCGCGCCAAGGACAAGAACGATCCGTTCCGCCTCATGGGCTTCGGCCACCGGGTCTACAAGAACTACGATCCGCGCGCCAAGATCATGCAGAAGACCTGCCATGACGTTCTGACCGAGCTCGGCATCAAGGACGATCCGCTGCTCGACGTCGCGGTGGAACTCGAGCGCATCGCCCTCTCGGACGAGTATTTCATCGAGAAGAAGCTCTATCCGAACATCGACTTCTACTCGGGCATCACCCTCAAGGCGATGGGCTTCCCGACCACCATGTTCACCGTGCTGTTCGCCCTGGCGCGCACCGTGGGCTGGATCGGCCAGTGGAAGGAAATGATCGAGGATCCGGGCCAGCGCATCGGCCGTCCGCGCCAGCTCTACACCGGCGCGCCGCTCCGCCAGTATGTGGATATCGAAAAGCGCAGCTGAGCGCCGGCCGGGCCCCGCTGCCTGGCCTGACTGAATCGAAAAGGGCGTGCCCCCGCGGGCACGCCCTTTTCTTTTGCCGGGTCGGCTACGGGGAAGGCGCCCCCCTTCATCCAAGCGGGCGAAGATCTGCTGGATCGCCGGGACACCAGCGAGCGCTGCCGGCGTGGGGCCCGATCGCCCAGCGGCGCGGCTACACCAAAGGCCGGTGCGTCAAGCCACGGGATTTGGGAGCAGGCTTTGGGTGCGCCCGAGGGCGCGCGGCCTCAACCGCTCAGGTCTTGATCGGGAATGGTTTCGTCCATCGCCAGGGATGGCGCGACAGACGCCGGCCTGCCGCGACGGCGTCAGGCGTGGTCCGGGGCCGGCAGGGCTGCGGTGCGGCCATGCCGGGCGAGGCGCAGCACCACGTCGGCCGCCCTCCGGCTCGGCGGCTCGGCTCCGATGCCGAAGATGGCATCCAGCCGGGCGAAGGCCGCCTCCTGCCGGGCACGGGCCGGGCCGTCTGCCAGCACCGCGGCCAGGGCAGCGGTGACGGCGGGCACGGTGCAGTATTCCTGCAGGAATTCCGGCACCACGTTCTCGCCCAGCACGAGGTTGGGCAGAATCACCGTGGTGCCCTTCAGCACCCGCCGGCCGATCTGCGCCTCCAGCCAACCGAGGCGGTAGGCCGCCACGTGCGGCACCCCGGCCAGCGCCAGCTCCAGCGTCACCGTTCCGGAGGCGGCCAGCGCGGCGCGGGCGGTGCGGAAGGCGGCCTGCTTCTCCGCCTCGCCCACCACGATGCGCGGCTGCACTGGCCAATTCGCGGTCGCTGCGCGTACCAGGGACTCCACATGGGGCAAGGTGGGCAGGACCAGGTCGAGCGGCCCGGCCTGGGACACCGCCGCCAGCGCCGCCCCGAAATCCGCGGCGAGGCGGGAGATCTCCCGCCGGCGGCTGCCCGGCAGCACCAGCACCCGCGGCGGCATGCCGGCGCGGCGGATCTCCGCCTCCTGCGGCGAGGGGCGCAGCGCGTCGAGCCGTTCCAGCAGCGGATGGCCCACATAGAAGGTGGGCGGGCCGCCCAGCTCCCGGTGGACCTGCGGCTCGAACGGCAGCAGCGCCAGCAGGGCATCCACGTGAGGCCGCATCGCCACCGCCCGGCCCGGCCGCCAGATCCACACGGTGGGCGACACGTATTTCACGATGGGAATGGTCGGATCCGCCGCCCGCACCCGCGCCGCGACGCGGTGGGTGAAGTCGGGCGCGTCCACCAGCACCAGCACGTCCGGCCGCGCGGCGAGCACCGCAGCCACCGTCTCCCGCAGCCGGCGCAGAATGGTAGGCAGCCGCGCCAGCACCGCGGTGATCCCGATGGCGGTGAGGTCCTCCATGGGAAACAGGCTCTGGAGCCCGCCCGCCGCCATGCGCCGTCCGCCGACCCCCGAGAACGCGATCCCTTCCGGCGCCGCGGCCGCCAGCGCCGCCATCAGCGCGCCGCCGAGCTGATCGCCGGATTCCTCGCCCGCCACCATGAAGATGCGCCGCGGCCGGCCCGTCGCGCGACGGTCGGCCGCGTCCGATCCGGCCGCGATCATGCTGCTCTCGATCATGGCGTGGGTGCCGTGCCGTCATCGGCGCCCGGCCCCGGCGATGCCACGCCGGCCACGAACAGGCCCGCCCGATCCGCCGCCGCCACCAGCGCCTGGGCATCCGGCACGATGGCGCCGCCGGCCTCGAAGGCGATGCCGCCAAGGCCCGCCGCCGCCGCCACCGCCACCGTCGCCGGGCCGAGGGACGGCAGGTCGACGCGCCGGTCCTGCCCGGGCTTGGGCGCCTTCACCAGCACGCCGCGACCGGCCGGAAAGCGCAGCCGGCCGGTGCGCCGCATCTCGGCATAGCGCTTCAGCATCTGGTCGGTGCCCTCGGCCGCCTCCACCGCCGCCACGAGGCCGTCCACCACGATCACCCCCTGCCCCACGTCCAGCGGCCCCAGCGCCCGGATGACCGCCATGCCCCGGGCAATGTCGTCCCGGTCGCGGGCGGTCGGCGGGTGCGCGCCCAGCACCCCTTCCGGCAGCAGCAGGCGCGGCGCGACCTCGTGGGCGCCGAGAAGGCGGAAGCCCTGCTCCGCCACCAGCGCCAGCACGCCGGACAGAAGATGATTGTCGCCGCCCTGGAACAGGCGGGCGATGCGCGGCAGCATCCGGATGGTGGCCCAGTCGAGGCCGAGGTCCCGCACCCGCGGCCGGGTCAGCGCGCCCACCATCACCACGTCGCGAACCCCGCGGGCCCGCGCGAGCTTGGTGACCGTGCCCAGGGAGCCGAGGCGGAACCAGTGGTGCGGATAGCGCTCCAGCTCGGGGTCGGCGAAGCCGCGGATGAGGAGGAGCAGCACCTCGCGCCCCTCGGCAAGCGCCGCCTCGGCCACCGCCGCCGGAAAAGCGCCGCTGCCGGCGACGATGCCCAGCGGCCCGGCCGGATCCGCAGCGCCTGCAACCAGGCGGCCCGGACCGCGAGCCGGGGGCGTGGCGCTTGCGGCAGATGCGCTTTGGCTCTCCAGGGAAGGCACTTCGCCTAAAGCCGGAATGTTCTCGCCCGCGGCGGGTGAGATCCCGGCTCGGGCGGGAGAGGCCTCGCCTGCGGCCGGGAGCGTCTCTCCTGTAGCGGGAGGCATCTGACCCTCGGGCACGCTGACATCGCCTGTTGCCGGAGAGATCCCGCCTCGGGCAGAAGCCGCCTCGCCTGCGGTCGGAAGAGTCTCTCCTGTTGGGGGAGACGCTTCGCCTCGGCGCACGCTGAAATCGCCTGAAGCCGGCGAAATCCCGCCCCTGGCAGGTGCCACCTCGCCCGCGGCCGGCGACGTCCCGTCTGCGGCGGGACTCGCCTTGCCTGCCACGGCTTGCGACGCCGGACCCGCCCCACGGCTTTCCGGCGGCAGCACCACTCAGGCCTCCTTGATCACGCCCCGCGAGGGGTGGCACAAGGCGCGCTTGCGGTCCGCGTCGATGAACGCCACCACCAGGGTCGCGAAGGGCGAGCCCTCGGATCCCGCGCGCACCCGCTCGAGACGGGCATCGAAGGTGCCCTCACCGAAGAACAGGTCGCGATAGACAGCGCGGGCTTCGTGCATCTGCGCCTTGGTGTAGCCGCGCCGCTTCATCCCGATGACGTTGAGGCCGACCAGCTTGCCGGCCTGCCCCAGCACGTTGCCGAAGGGGATCACGTCCTCCCGCACCCCGGTGAGCCCGGAAATCATGCACTGGGCGCCGATGCGGGTGAACTGGTGCACCGCGCACTGGCCGCCGAGGAAGGTGTGGTCGCCGACGCTGACATGCCCGGCGAGCACCGCGTTGTTGGCAAAGATCACATGGTTGCCGACAACGCAGTCGTGGCCCACATGGGAGCCCACCATCATCATCACGCCGTCGCCAATGCGGGTGGTGCCGGAGCCGCCGGCGGTGCCGATATTGGCGGTGGCCTGCTCGCGGATCAGGCAGTCGGCGCCGATCACCAGCGCCGTCGCCTCACCTTTGTAGTGCACCGATTGCGGCGGCGTGCCCAGCGAGGCGAACGGAAAGACCTGCGTGCGGGCGCCGATGGAGGTGGCGCCCTGGACATTCACATGGCTGTGGAGGCGAACCCCCTCGGCCAGCGTGACGTCGGGGCCGACGATGCAGAACGGCCCGACCACCACGTCGTCGGCCAGCCGCGCCCCGTCCGCAACGCGGGCGGTGGGATCGATCTTCGCCACGCTCAGCTCCCCACGATCATGGCGCCGACCCGCGCCTCGGCCACCAGCTCGCCGCGGACCTTGGCCTCGCCCCGGTACCACCACATGTTGCGGCGGCGGGAGATGCGGGTCATATGGTATTCCAGTATGTCACCGGGCACCACCGGGCGGCGGAACTTGGCCTCGTCGATGGTCATGAAATAGACCAGCGACGGACTGTCCTGCTGCTTGCCGAGCACGCAGACCACACCTGCGGTCTGGGCCATGCCCTCGATGATCAGCACCCCGGGCATGACAGGATTGCCGGGGAAGTGGCCCTGGAAATGCGGCTCGTTGGCCGTGACGTTCTTGACGCCGATGCAGGAGAGGTCGCCATCGATGGCCTCCACCCGGTCCACCATCAGGAACGGGTAGCGGTGCGGCAGGCAGGCGAGGATGCGCTGGATGTCCGCGCTTTGCAGAACCTTCGGCTCGGCGGTCCCGGCGGCCGCATCGGGCGGCGTGTCACTCATGCCTTGTTCTCCCCCTCGTCGCTCTCGTCACGGCCGGCCTTGTGGGTGCCGGCAGCGGCGAGGCGGCGCAGCGTCGCCACCTCGCGGAACCATTCGCGCACCGGCTTGGCCGGCGTGCCGCCCCACCGCACGCCGGGCGGCACATCGCCCTTCACGTTGCTGGAGTCGGCGATCTGGGTGCCGGTGCCGATGGTGATGTGGCCCACGACCCCCACCTGCCCGCCGAGCATCACGAAGTCGCCCAGCGTCGTCGAGCCGGAGATACCCGTTTGCGACACGATGATGCAATGGCGGCCGATCACCACGTTGTGGGCGATCTGCACCAGGTTGTCGATCTTGGTGCCCTCGCCGATCACCGTGTCGGCTATGGCGCCGCGATCGATGGTGGTGTTGGCGCCGATCTCCACGTCGTCCTGGATCACCACCCGCCCGAGCTGCGGCACCTTCACATGGCCGGCGGCGCTGCCCTGGTAGCCGAAGCCGTCGGTGCCGATGCGCGCGCCGCCGTGGATGATGACGTTGTTGCCCACCAGGGCATGGATGACGCTGGCTCCCGGCCCGACGGCGCTGTTGCGTCCGATGCGGACGCCCGGCCCGATGATGGCGCCGGCGCAGATGACCGTGCCGCCGCCGATCTCGGCCTCGGGCCCGATGACGGCGCCGGGATCCACCGTCACCCCCGGCTCCAGCCGGGCGCCGGGATGGACCTGGGCGCCGGGCGCGATGCCCGCATGGCCGAACACCGGCAGCGGCCGCAGGGCGGATGGGAACATGGCCCGGGTCACCGCAAGGAATGCGGCCGCCGGCCGGGTGGCGATCAGCAGCGGCAGCCCGGGACGCGCCTTGGCCGCGAACCGCTCCGAGGTAATGCAGGCGCCGGCCCGGGTGGTGGAGAGCTTGGCCGCGTAGGCCGGGGCATCGCAGAAGGCGAGGTCGGTCGGACCCGCCGTATCAAGGGTGCCGATGCCATCGATGCGCAGCTCGGCGGCGCTCCCGGCCGGATCTGTTTCCGCGAGGCGGGCATTGCCGACCTGGGCGATGTCGGCGAGCGTCAGAGGCGCGGGAAGAGGAAAGAATGCCATCGGATGAGCAGCACCGGAAACGAGGAGGCGGACCAAGCCGCGGGCCAAGGCCGCGCGGACCGGCCGCAGCGCCGGATCCGGCCGCCGCGGGCACGCGGTCCTGATCTAGAGCATTTCGTTGCATCAGGGAAATGCGCAGGATCCACGGCGCATTTCACAATTTTCGACATCCGACGCCGAGATCCGCTCCGGCGTGATGGGGCGCTATCCACCAGAATGAGCTTGAGCAGCGCGCGGCGTGAGGGTGGTCCGATCTGATCAGACCGTGGCTGGAAGGCGCTCCCGCACCAGTGGTGGGCGAACATGGAGTGGCGATGGATCACACCGAGCTAGGGGCCGCCTGGCCGGAAGGAAGACCGGCTGGGTTGCCTGCATGCTGGCCACCGAAAAGTGCCCGAGGCAGATCGGGAAGCGTACGAGCTGAAAGGGGAAGGCATAGCGAGCAAACATGCCGCTCCTATGTGGCCGTGCCCACTGCTCCCGCGCCCATCGCCTCGGCGGTGATCCATCCCGCGGACCCGATCCGAATCCAGCCGATGCAGCGACCCTGGCAATAAAAAACCGGCCGGCGAAGCACTTTGCTTCGCCGGCCGGTCTGGATCTACCCGATCAGAAGCGGCTGCCGCCCGAGAAGCGGAACGCCTGGGTCTTGTCGTAGGAAGCCTGCGAAAGCACCCACGCATAGTCGAAGCGCAGCGGACCGAAGGGCGACTGCCAGATCAGGCTAGCGCCGATGGACGAGCGGACCGCATCATCATCGGCCACGCAGATGTTGCCGAAGGCATTCTTCGTGGCCGGAACCGCGGGACCCACGCAGTTCACCCGGTTCGGGGTGCCGTAGAAGCTGGTCCCGTTCCAGCCGGGCACGCCGGGGAAGGAGGTCGGGCCGTTATAGTCGTAGAGCGAGCCGGCATCGGCGAACACGGCCATCTTGATCCCCACGTCCTTCGGCAGGAAGGAAAGCGGGAACTGGACTTCCGCAGAGACACCCCAGTAGAGCGTGCCGCCGAGGGCCGTGGTGTTGTTCTGGATGCAGTTCACATAGCTCGGGTTCAGCGCACCCGCGTTCGGGCCCGTGGGCCCCTGGACCGCGTTCTGCGCGGCGCAGGGCGCGAAGTCCCGCGGACCGATGCCGGACGGGGCGAAGCCACGCACCAGGTTCGGACCCATGAAGAAGTTGTCGGTGATGTTCAGGTCTTCACCGTTGGTGGAGGTCACGTAGCCGGCCTGACCGCGCAGGATCAGGACGCTGTCGCCCCACATGGCGGTGTAGTGGCGCAGGTCGGTGGTGGTGCGCAGGTAGTTGGAGTCACCACCCACGCCGGCGAAGTCCTGCTTGAACTCCGCATACAGGCCCTGGGTCGGGTTGATGTTGTTGTCCAGCCCGTTGAAGGACAGGGTGTAGCCCAGCACCGACGACACGGTCGGTCCCTGCATCACGGCGTCCTTCACCGCCCAAGACATGGTGCTCCAGCAATAGTCCAGCATCGTGCCGACATAAGTGTCGCCTTCGCAGATGGACATCTCGCGCTGGAACAGGTTGTAGCGCAGCGCCAGGGTCACCTCGTCGGTGATGGGCAGGCCGAGCCGCAGGCCGCCACCATAAAGGGTGCTGGCATACGGGGTGTAGCTGGTCGCCTGGGTCTCTTTCCAGTAGAGGTCGAAGCCCGCGGCGAGGCGATAGCCGAGGAAGTACGGCTCGGTGAAGGAGAACTCGGCACCCTGGGAGTTCTGGCCCCAGCTGCCCGACACCTTCACATACTGGCCCCGGCCGAGGAAGTTCTTCTCGCCCAGCGAGATCTCGCCGATGACGCCGTCCGCGGTGGAGTAGCCGCCGGAGACGGAGAACTCGCCGGTGGCCTGATCTTCCACGTCCACCACCAGGATCACCCGATCCGGCGCCGAGCCGGGCTCGTTGCTGATCTTGACGGTCTTGAAGTAGCCGAGGTTGCGCAGCCGGCGCTCGGCACGATCCACCAGCACCCGGTTGTAGGCATCGCCTTCGCCGATATCGAACTCGCGCCGGATTACCCAGTCGCGGGTCCGGGTGTTGCCGCGGATCTCGATGCGCTCGATGTAGACCCGCGGGCCCTCTTCGAGCACGAACAGGAGGTTGATCTTCTTGGCCTCGAAGTCACGGTCGCCGCGGGGGCGCACCTGAGCGAAGGCATAGCCGCTCTTGGAGACCTCGACGGTGAGGTTCTCCACCGACTTCTCGACCATGTCGGCGTTGTAGATCTGGCCCTCGGAGATCCGCAGGGCGCTGCGCAGGCTCTCGCCGGGCACGTCGCGGATGTTGGAGACCACGTCCACCTGGCCGACCTTGTACTGCTCGCCCTCGTCGAAAACGAAGGTGATGACGAAGCCGCCGGCCGGATCCAGCTCGGCATTCGCCGAGAGGATGCGGAAGTCGGCATAGCCGTTCTTCAGGTAGAAGCGGCGCAGCAGCTCCTGGTCGTTGTTCACCCGGTCCGGATCATAGACGTCCGTGGACTTCAGGAACGACAGCCAGTTGGTGGTCGTCGTGGAGATGATGTCCTTCAGCTTCCAGTCCGAGAAGGCCTTGTTGCCGACGAACTTGATGTCCTTCACGCCGGTCTTGTCGCCCTCGTTGACCTCGAAGACGAGGTCAACGCGGCCGTTGCCGCGGTCGATGGTGACCGGATTGACACGCACGTCATTACGGCCGGCGCGGCGGTAGACCTCGATGATGCGCTGGGTATCGGACTGGACGGTGGCCCGGGAGAGGGTGCCGCGCGGCTTGGACTGAACCTCGCCGGAGAGCACGTCGTCCTTGAGCTTCTTGTTGCCCTCGAAGGCCACCTTGTTGATGACCAGGTTCTCCGACACGCGCACGATGATGCGCCCGCCGGACTGGGTCACCTGAACGTCCGAGAACAGGCCGGTGGCGTAGAGCGCCTTCCAGGCCTCGTCGATCTTGGCCGCGGTGTAGGGACCGGGGCCGAAATAGGAGCGGATCGTCTGCGGATCCACCCGCGTGTTGCCTTCCACCACGATGGTGGATGCCGACTGAGCCATGGCCGAATTCGCCGTGACCATCGAGCCGGAAACCGCCCCAACCGCCAAGCAGGCGGTGATGCTGAGGGCGGTGGCCAGCTTTTTCAGAGCCCGGAGCGAAGAAGTCATATGGCGAGCAACCCTGAAATTGTCGTTTCAAACCGGCGCAGGAACGCGCGCAGATTCTCATATCGCACAGTCGCTTGTACAGGCTTTTACCAGGGGTGCAAACCGAGCGAGGCCTCGCCTCGCCCTTTTTCGCCGACCGTTGCCGTGGCGCCACGGCTCCCCCCGGCTCCCCCTAAGCCCTTCACATCGCTGAAATATGCAGCACGTCGTTCCACGTCGCGAAGAGCATCAGCATCAGCACGAGCGCCAGCCCGATCCGAAAGCCGATGTCCTGCGTGCGCGCGGACAGGGGGCGCCCGCGCACCGCTTCGAAAGCGTAGAACAGCAGATGGCCGCCATCCAAGAGCGGGATGGGAAAGAGGTTAAGGAGTCCGATAGACACCGAAAGCACGGCCGCCAGCGTGAGCAGCGCGCCGATCCCGAAGGTCGCCACCTGCCCGGAGACCTGGGCGATCCGGATCGGCCCGCCGAGCTGGTCGGCGGATTCGCGGCCCATGATCAGGCCGCCCATATAGTCGAAGGTGCGGGTGACCACGAACCAGGTCTCCTGCGCCCCCAGCGCCACCGCCTCCACCGGCCCATAGCGGCGGGTGCTCACGTCGCCGGCGGCGAGCGAGCGGGTGATGCCGAGAAGGCCGGTGCGGTGCACGTTGCCGAAGGCGTCCTTGACCTCTCGCAGCTCGGGGGTGGCCTCAAGGGTCACCTCGCGGTCGCCGCGCTCCACCTTGAAGGTCAGGACCTGGCCGGCATGGATGCCGACGATGCGCTGCATGTCGGAAAAGCTCTCGACCGCCTCGCCGTCGATGCTCAGCACCAGGTCGCCGGGCTTGAAGCCGGCGCGCTCGGCGGCGCTGGCGGGGGCCACCTGGTCCACCCGCGGCACCGTCATCTGGCGGCCGTAGACCATGAAGACCAGGGAGAAGATGGCGATCGCCAGGATGAAGTTGGCGATCGGCCCGGCAGCCACGATGGCCGCCCGCCATCCCACCGGCTGGTAGAAGAAGCTTTCCTTGCGCTCCGCCGGGGTCATGCGGGCCAGCTTTTCCTGGTCCGGGGTCGAGGCCGCGTCCTCGTCACCGAAGAATCGCACGAAGCCGCCCAGCGGAATTGCCGCCAGCCGCCAGCGGGTGCCGTGGCGGTCGGTGAAGCCGGCAAGCTCGGGCCCGAAGCCGAGCGAGAAGGTCAGCACCTTCACCCCCGCCCGCCGGGCCACCAGGAAATGTCCGAGCTCGTGGAAGAACACCACGATGGTGAGGACGAACAGGAACGGGATGATGTAGCCGACGAAGATGCTTCCGAGCCCTGAGATTTGCGCGCCCACGGCGGAAACCACTTCCATCGTCCCAATTCCTCTCTCACAGGCCGCGCGCGGCGGCGGGCCAGATCGTTCGGACGGCCCCGGGGCCGCCGTCATGCCACCTCTTCTAGGATGCCTTTGCGGCAAACTTGGGCAGCAGGTCCTGCGTCACCCGCCGGGCCTCGGCGTCGACAGACAGCACGGCCTCGACGGAATCGGGGGCCTCACCCACCGGCATGCGATCAAGGGTCGCAGCGATGGCGTCGGTGATGCCGTAGAAGCCGATCCGCCCTTCGAGGAAGGCGGCCACCGCCACCTCGTTGGCGGCATTCAGCACTGTGGTCGCGCTGCCGCCCGCCGCCATCGCCGCCCGGGCCATGCCGAGGGCGGGGAAGCGCTCGAGGTCCGGCGCCTCGAAGGTGAGCCGGCCGGCCTTCACCAGGTCCAGCCGCCTGCACGAGGTGGCAAGGCGCTCGGGATAGGCGAGGCAATGGGCGATCGGCACGCACATGTCCGGCACCGCCATGCCCGCCACCACCGAGCCGTCGACGAAGGCGACGAGGCCGTGCACCACCGATTCCGGATGCACCACCGCCGACAGTTTCTGCGCCGGCACCGCGAACAGGTGCAGCGCCTCGATCAGTTCCAGCCCCTTGTTCATCAGGGTGGCCGAATCGATGGTGATCTTCGCACCCATGGACCAGTTGGGATGCTTCAGCGCATCCGCCGGCGTGGCCCGCGCCATCTCCTGCCGGCTTCTCTGCCGGAACGGCCCGCCCGACGCGGTGAGGATGATCTCCTCAACCGCGCTTGCCGGGGCGGCGGACAGGGCCTGGAAGATGGCGTTGTGCTCGCTGTCCATGGGCAGGATCTGGGTGCCGCGACGGGCCGCCTCGGCCATGAAGAAGTCGCCGCCCGCCACCAGGCATTCCTTGTTGGCCAGCGCCAGCCGCCGCCCGGCGCCCAGCGCCGCGGTCGACGGGGCGAGGCCGGCGACGCCCACGATGGCGCTCACCACGATATCGGCATCCCGCGCCGCGGCCTCCAGCACCGCGGTGGCGCCGGCGCCGCTGGCGATGCTGCTGCCTTCCAGGTGCTGGGCCAGCGCGTGGCCGCCGGCGGGATCCGCGAGGGCGGCGAAGCGCGCGCCCAGGGTGCGCGCCATCCCGGCCAGGGCCCCGGCATCGCGGCCGCCCACCACCGCCTCGACGGTGAAGCGGCCCGGCGCCTCGGCAAGCACCCGGGCGACGCTCCGGCCGATGGATCCGGTGGCGCCCAGCAGGGTCAGGCGCTGCGGCGGGGCAAGGGACGGAGCCGGCAGATGCGGCTCATGCGGCTGGGTCATGCCTTGCCTCTACCACAAAAGCAGGCCGGCGGCTGCGCTCGCGCCGCCGCGCAATTCCACCACCAGCAGCGCCGCAAGACTCGCCGCGGCGAAGCCGTCCAGCCGGTCGAGCAGGCCGCCATGGCCGGGAATCAGCCGGCCGGCGTCCTTCACCCCGAGATGGCGCTTGATGGCGGATTCGGCGAGGTCGCCCACCTGCGAGGCGATGCTGAGGACCAGCCCCAGCGCTGCCAGCGGCAGCAGCGACGGCAGGCCGGCCACGAACGCCACCACCAGCCCGGCGAGCACCCCGGCGACGGTGCCGCCGATGGCTCCGGAGCGGGTCTTGTTGGGCGAGATCCGCGGCCAGAGCTTCGGCCCGCCGACGCTGCGGCCCACCAGATAGGCAAAGATGTCAGTGGCCCAGACCACTGCGCACAAATACAGGACGGCGACGAGGCCGAGCGTCCCCTCCCCCCTGAGCGCGACGATGGGCAGCGCCGCGGCGCCGGCCACCAGCACGCCCGCCACCGCGAACCCGCTCTGCCGGGGCACGCAGAAGGCGCAGGCCGCCGCCCCCAGCATCACCGCGGTGAGGGCGAGGTGATAATCGTAAAGGTTGAGAATGACCGCTCCGGCGACAAGCGCGACCGTGCCCACGGCAAGCCACGTCCGCCGATTCTCCAGCCGGGCGATGTCGCCCCATTCCCACAGCACGGCGATGCCGGCGATGGTCCAGAAGGCGGAGAACACCGCGCCGCCCGCATAGGCAGTGGCCAGCGCTGCAGCCACCAGCACGATCGCGGACAACAGGCGATGCCGGAAATCGGAGCCGAATGTGACCATCAGGGGTTGAAACGCCCGGTGACGCCACCGAACCGTCGATCGCGGCGGGCATATTCGTCAATGGCCGACAGCAGCGCCGCCTTGTCGAAATCGGGCCAGTAGATGGGCAGGAAGACGAACTCCGCGTAGGCGGCCTGCCACAGCAGGAAATTGGACAGGCGCTGCTCGCCGCTGGTGCGCACGATGAGATCCGGATCGGGAATGCCGGCCGTGGCGAGGCGCTGCGAGATCATCTCCACGCTCACCTCCTCGGGGCGGATGCTCCCGGCGGCGGCATCGGCCGCAATGGAGGCGACGGCGGCGGCGATCTCCTGCCGCGACCCGTAGTTGAACGCCACCACCAGCGTCAACCCGCCATTGTCGCGGGTGAGCGCCTCGGCTTCGTCGAACAGGTTGCCGATGTCGGGGGCGAGGCCGGCGCGGGCGCCGATCACCTTCACCCGCACCCCCATCCGGTGCAATTCGGCGAGGTCGTACCGCAGGAAGAAGCGCAGCAGCCCCATCAGCTCCGACACTTCGCTGACCGGACGCGACCAGTTCTCGCTCGAGAAGCTGTAGATGGTGAGATAGCGGATGCCAATCTCGCGGGCCGCGCGCACGCAGCGCCGAAGCGCCTCGACCCCGCGCCGGTGGCCTTCCACCCGCGGCAGGCGGCGCGAGGTGGCCCAGCGCCCGTTGCCATCCATGATCACGCCCACGTGCACGGGCACGATGGCGGGCTCCTGCCCCGGCGCATCGACCTCGGCGGCTGGTCTCGCAGACATGGGCTGCTCGGGACTCACACGTGGATCCTTCTCGCGCGGGGCTCAGACCGAAAGGATTTCCTTTTCCTTCTGGGCGAGGGTCTGGTCGATCTCGGCGATGGCCTCGTCGGTGGCCTTCTGGACGTCCTTGGACTGGCGCTCCATGTCATCTGAGCTCATATCGCCGTCCTTTTCCAGCTTCTTCAACAGGTCCATGCCGTCCCGGCGGACGTGACGGACCGCCACCCGGGCCGCCTCGGTATATTTGTGGGCCACCTTCACCAGCTCCTGGCGGCGCTCCTGGTTCAGCTCGGGGATGCGCAGGCGCAGCACCTGGCCCTCGGTGGCCGGGTTGAGGCCGAGGCTGGAATCGCGGATCGCCTTCTCCACCGCGCTCACCATGCCACGGTCCCACACCTGCACCGAAAGCAGGCGCGCCTCCGGCACCGAGACGGTCGCCACCTGGTTCAGCGGCATGCGCGCGCCGTAGGCCTCGATGGTGATGGGATCGAGCAGGCTCGCGGAAGCGCGCCCGGTGCGCAGGCCGCCCAGCTCGTCCCGCAGCACGCCGACGGTGCTCTGCATGCGGCGCTTGATGTCGGACAGGTCGAAGCTGGTCGTCATGGTGGTCCCCTGCCTGTTGCGCGCGGCGCCTGCGCCCTTTGGCGCGCGCCGTCTAATCGGTTGAGCGAAACGGGAAGTCGGTGCCGGATCCGGCACCCGCAGACCCGGAACCTGCCGGTCGCAGCCGGGCCGCCCCGCCCCCTGCGCCGGTCACCCGGCGATTCGCCGCCGCGAGTATGCGCGCGCAAACCACCGAACGTCAGGCTCACACGGTCCTAAAACCGCATCCGGCCGGTCTTTCGCCCGCCGGACCGCCGGACCACCGGCCGCCCGCGCCGCGGGCCGGGACCGGAAGACGTAAATCCCGCGGCCCGCCTCAGGGCGAGACCGTGGTGACCTTCCCCTGCCCCCGCGCCGCGCTGGCGATCGCCCCCGGCTCGCGGATGGAGAAGACGATTATCGGCAAGGCCGCCTCGCGGGCAAGCGCGAACGCCGCCGCATCCATGACCTTGAGGTCATAGGCCAGAGCCTGGTCGTGGGTGATGCGCTCGTAGCGGGTGGCGGCAGGGTCGAGCTTGGGATCGGCGGTGTAGACGCCATCCACGTTGGTCGCCTTGAGCACCGCGTCGCAATCGAGCTCGGCGGCGCGGAGCACCGCGCCGGTATCGGTGGTGAAGTAGGGATTGCCGGTGCCCCCGGTGAGCACCAGGATGCGGCCGCGCCGCAGGTGCCGCATGGCCGGCTGGCGGGCATAGGGCTCGCAGACGGTGGGCATCGGGATGGCGGAGAGCGTGCGCGAGGGCGCCCCCGCCGCCTCGATGGCCGCCTCCAGCGCGAGGCCGTTCATCACCGTGGCGAGCATGCCCATGTGGTCCGCGGTGGCGCGGTCGAGATCCTCGCCCGCCACCCGCGCCCCGCGCAGGATGTTGCCGCCGCCGACCACCACCGCGACCTCGCAGCCCAGCGCCCGGGCCGCCACCAGATCGCGGGCGATCCGGGCGACGGTGGGCGGGTGGAGCCCGAACGGCTCCGGTCCCATGAGCGCCTCGCCCGACACCTTCACCAGGATGCGGGCATAAGGCAGCCCGGCCACGGCGCGGGGCCGCGGCTCGGCTTCGTCGGAGTCGTCGGCCATGGGAGCCCCCTCGCCCGGCCGGATCAGGACTGGCCGGCCGCCGCCGCCACTTCGGCGGCGAAGTCGGTCTCTTCCTTCTCGATGCCCTCGCCGAGGGCGTAGCGCACGAAGCCGGTGAGCTTGACCGGCGCGCCGACCGAGCCTTCGGCCTCCTTCAGCACCTGGGACACAGACTTGGAGCCGTCATGGACGAAGGGCTGGTCGAGGAGGGTGTTCTCCTTGAAGAAGCTCTTCATCCCGCTCTCGGCGATCTTGTCCTGCACGTTGGCCGGCTTGCCCTGGTGCTTCTCGAGCAGGATCGCCTTCTCACGGGCGATGGTCTCCTCGGAGATGCCGGAGGCGTCCAGCGCCAGCGGGTTCAGCGCGGCGATGTGCATGGCGATCTGCCGGCCGAGGGCGGTGAGCTTCTCCACGTCGCCAGTCGATTCGAGGGCGACCAGCACGCCGATGCGGCCCTGGCCCTCGGTCACCGCGCCGTGCACGTAGGTGGCGACAACGCCGTCGGTCACCGTCAGCTTGGTGGAGCGGCGCAGCGACATGTTCTCGCCGATGGTGGCGATGAGGGCGGTGAGCTTCTCCGCGACGCTCACGCTCTCGCCGGGGAACTTGGCGGCGGCGAGCGCCTCCACGGTGCCGTCGGTGTTGAGGGCGACCTTCGCGACCTCGCGCACCACCGCCTGGAAGTCGGGGTTGCGGGCGACGAAGTCGGTCTCGGCGTTCACCTCGACGGCGGCGGCGTGCTTGCCGGCGGACTCAAGCGCCACGGCGCCTTCGGCGGCGACGCGGCCGGCCTTCTTGGCGGCCTTGGCGAGGCCCTTCTTGCGCAGCCAGTCGACCGCGGCCTCAACTTCGCCGGCGGTCTCGGTGAGCGCGCTCTTGCAGTCCATCATGCCGGCGCCGGTCTTGTCGCGCAGTTCCTTCACGAGGGCGGCAGTGATCGCGGCCATGTCCTGATCCTTCTTTTCGCAAGACGGCCGGCCAGGGCGAGTCCCGAGCCGGCCGCGGGGGCGCCGGACGCCCCCTTAAAGACAGTTCGTTTCGTTTCCGCGACGGGTCACTCGGCCTCGGCGGAGAACTCCTTCGCCTGGGCGACCCAGCCATCGACACGGCCGGGCAGGCCCACTTCCTCGCCGAGGCGATGCGCATCGCCCGCGTCGAGGCCGGCGATCTGCGTGAAGTGGAAGATGCCGAGGTCGTTCAGCTTCTGCTCGATCTCCGGGCTCACGCCGGTGAGCTTCTTGAGATCCTCGGCGACGCCGCGCGGGCCAGAGAGCGGCTCGAGCGTGTTCCAGGCATTGGACTCGACCGGCAGTTCCTCGACGTATGGGGCCTCCTCGGCGCCGACGTCGATGCCGAGGTCGGAATGGCCGCGGCCGATGCCGTCGATGGCGGCGCGGGCGATGAGGTCGCAATAGAGCTGGATGGCGCGGCCGGCGTCATCGTTGCCCGGGACCGGGAAGGCGATGCCGTCCGGATCGCAATTGGTGTCGAGGATCGCGGCCACCGGGATGCCGAGGCGCTGGGCCTCCTTCACCGCGATGTCTTCCTTGTTCGTGTCGATGACGAACAGGAGGTCCGGCAGGCCGCCCATGTCGCGGATGCCGCCCAGCGCCTTGTCCAGCTTATCCTTTTCACGGGAGAGCGTCAGGCGCTCCTTCTTGGTGTAGCCGGAGCCCTGCTCGGGACCGGACAGCATCTCCTCGAGCTTCTTCAGCCGAGCGATGGAATTGGAGATGGTCTTCCAGTTGGTGAGCATGCCGCCGAGCCAGCGGGAGTTCACATAATACTGGGCCGACCGGCGGGCGGCGTCGGCCACCTGGTCCTGGGCCTGGCGCTTGGTGCCGACGAACAGCACGCGGCCACCCTGGGCCACGGTGTCGGACACCGCCTGCAGCGCGCGATGCAGCGCCGGCACGGTCTGCGACAGGTCGATGATGTGGATGTTGTTGCGGACGCCGAAGATGTACGACGACATCTTGGGGTTCCAGCGGTGGGACTGATGGCCAAAGTGCACGCCAGCCTCAAGCAGCTGACGCATGGAATAATCGGGAAGCGCCACGTCTATTCTCCGGTTGAGCCTCCGCGGACGTACCCCCGTCCCGTCGGGGACGAAGGCACCGGATGGCCGATATGGCCGTTTTGTCCGCGTGCGGAATGGCCGGGCTTATAGGCGAGGCGTCCGCCATAGGCAAGGGGCGGGCCGGAGCCGCCTCACCCCTTCAGCGTCGCCGCCAGGGTCTGCGCCAGCGGCGTCGTCGGCCGGCCGATGAGGGCGGACAGGACGTGGCCAGCATCGAACAGCGCCCCCGTCGAGGCGTCCACGTCCCAGCCGGCGATGGCCTCGGCGAACACCTCCGGCAGGCCGACGCCCTTCAGAATCGCCGCATACTCCGCCTGCGGCAGGTTGTGGAAGGGAATGTCCCGGCCGCTCTGGCGCGACAGCTCGGCGGCGAGGTCGGCGAGGGTCCAGGCGGTGTCGCCGGCCAGTTCGTAGGTCTGCCCGGACTGGGTGCCCGTCACCACCGCTACCGCGGCGGCGGCATAGTCGTCGCGCGAGGCGGAGGAGATGCGCCCTTCGCCGGCGCTGCCCACCACGGCCCCGGCCGCGAGAGCGGCGGGCGCCGCATCGGTGTAGTTCTCGGTGTACCAGCCGTTGCGCAGGATCACGTACGGGACCCCGGAGGCCTCAAGCGCCGCCTCGGTCTCCCGGTGCTCGCCGGCGAGACTCAGCGGCGAGGTGTCGGCGTGCAGCAGGCTGGTATAGACGATGCGCCCCACCCCGGCCGCCTTGGCCGCGGCGATGACGTTGCGATGCTGCGCGCCGCGCTGGCCGATCTCGTTGGAGGAGACCAGCAGCAGGGTGTCGACGCCGGCCAGCGCCGGCGCCAGGGTCTCCGGCCGGCTGTAGTCGAACGCGCGGGCGGCGACCCCGAGCGCGGCCGCCTTCTGCGGCGTGCGCACCAGAGCGAGGATCTCTCCCGCGGGCACCTTGGCCTTCAACTGCTCCACGACTCGCTGGCCGAGTTTCCCGGTGGCCCCGGTGACGGCGATGACCATGTCGAACTCCTTGATCGGATTGAACCGATCGCTCATATAGAGTCCTTAATTATTTTTAGTAAGTACGCACAGAAAGGTAAGTGTCAGAAATGTCCGAAGCGCCCGGCCCCGCGATTCTCGATGCGCCGCTGTGTGAGCGCGGCGATCTGCTTGCGGCGGCCTGCCCGTCCCGGGAGGTGCTGCGGCACCTGACCAGCCGCTGGGGCCTGCTGGTGATGATCGCCCTGCAATCCGGCACCCACCGCTTCAGCGATCTCAAGCGCCGGATCGGCGGGGTGAGCGAGCGCATGCTCGCCCAGACCCTGCAATGGCTGGAGCAGGACGGGATGGTGACGCGCACCGCCTATCCGGTGGTGCCGCCGCGGGTCGACTACAGCCTCACGCCGCTGGGCCACGAGGCGGCCGAGCGGATGCGTGCGCTCGCCGACTGGATCGAGATCAACCTGCCGCAGATCAGCGCCGGCTGGCCGGCGCCGCCGGTGCGGAGCGATCTGCCGGACGGGGAAGCGTGACGCCCGCAGCCTCCGCGAAGACGCGTCGGCTCAGAACGGGCGGAACAGCAGCGAGATCCGGTCGAGCCGGCGGCAGGCGCGGGGATCGTGCGGATTGCCGGCGAGCACCAGCATCGCCTCGTAGGTCTCGCGGGAGAGCAGGCCACGCCAGCTGGTGCGCCGGGGCGGGGTCAGCACATGGTGGCGCAGGCGCGGCTGCAGGGTGGCGTCGCATTCCGCCACCGCCGCCGGCGGCAGGGTCGGCCACGCCTCGCCCAGGCCCTGCGCGGCCTTCTCCATGGTGGCGCGCCAGTCGCCCATCAGCGCCTCGAAGCCGATGACCGCCCGCGGCATCTGCCGCGTCGCCGCCTCGGCATCCAGCGTGTAGCGCAGCCAGATGCCCAGCCCCTTGCCGGTGGAGAACTCGTCGCGCTTGGTGAGGGAGGCCGCCACTTCCAAGGGGTTGCGCAGCGCCAGCACCGGCAGGATGCGATAGCCCGCCTCCTCCAGCACCGGCCGGTAGATGGCCATGAGGCGGGAGATCCGCGGGTCCTTCAGCACGATGTCGCGCTCGCCGCCATATTCGGCGTCCAGCGTCTCGCGCACCTCGTCGTAGAGGCCGGTGCGCCGGGCCACGGCCAGCGGATCCTCACCGAACGCCTTGCGCGACGACCACTTGCCGCCGCACGCCTTCATGATCCGCTCGTTGAGCTGCATGAAGACCTCGGACTCCCAGAACCCGGCCTCGTTGGCCTCGGTGGCGGCCATGAGGGTGCGCGGGGCGGAAAAGCCCATCAGGTTGATGATGCGGGTGAGCGCGGATGTGCCGCTGCGATGCATGCCCAGCACCAGCACCGCCCGTTTGGTCAGCTCCGCCATCGTCCCTCGCAGGTCTTCGATCGGCGCCTCCTTACCAACGCCGGCGCCGGCTTTTCAAGCGAATCGGTCAAGAAACGAGGTGATGGTGGGCGGGTAGGCTACGCCGCCTCCACCGTCACCACCCCGGGAATCGCCTTGATGGCCCCGGCGATCTGCGGCGACACCTTGTAGCGGCCCGGCAGGCGGACCTCCACCAGGGCCTCCTCGGTACGCAGGACGAGGCTCACCTCCCCCTCCCCCGCCACCTGGGTTCCGTGCTCGCCCAGCCGGCGGGCGACCGCTTCGAGGGCGGCGGCGGCCTCCAGCTCGATCCGCAGGCCCTTGTGGTGACGGGCGGTGGCGGCATCCAGCGGCTCGCAGGACTGGATGCGCACCCGCACGTCCTCCCCCTGCAGCTCGGCGGCGACGGTGAGGAGCAGCGGCGTGCCGGGCTCCAGCATGTCGCGATAATGGGCGAGGCCCTCGGAGAAGATCACCGCCTCGTAGTGCCCCGAGGCATCCGAGAGGCCGACGATGCCCATCCGGGTGCCGGTCTTGGTGCGCCGCTCCTGCCGCGACACCACGGTGGCGGCCAGCCGGCCGAAGCTGTCGCCGGCCTTCACCCCACGGGCGAAATCGGCGAACGGGCGCACCCGCATCTTCTTCAGCGCGTCCGCATAGTCGTCCAGCGGATGGCCGGTGAGGAAGAAGCCGATGGCGTCGTATTCCTTCTGCAGCTTCTCGGAGGGCAGCCAGGGCGGCGCCTCGGGAAGCTGGAGCCGGGCGGCGGCCGGGCCGGAACCGAACATGTCGTTCTGGCCCGAGGCCGCGTTGGCCTCCACCCGCTGCGCCTCGGCCATGACGGATTCGATGGCGGCGAAGGCCCGCGCCCGGTTCTTCTCCAGGCCATCGAAGCAGCCGGCGGAAACGAGGCTCTCCAGCACCCTCTTGTTCACCAGCTTCACCGGCAGCCGGCCGGCGAAGTCGGCGAGGTCGCGGAACGGCTTGGCTCCGCGCGCGGCCACCAGCGCCTCAACTGCCGCCACCCCCACGCCCTTGATGGCGGCCAGCGCATAGATGATCCGCCCCTGCGAGACCGCGAACTCCCGCGCCGACAGGTTGATGTTGGGCGCCACCACCTCGATCCCCAGCCGCTGCGCTTCCTGGCGGAATTCGGCCAGCTTGTCGGTGTTGCCCATGTCGAGGGTCATCGAGGCGGCGAGGAACTCGTTGGGGTAGTTCGCCTTCAGCCAGGCGGTCTGGTACGAGACCAGGGCATAGGCGGCGGCGTGGGACTTGTTGAAGCCGTAGTCGGCGAACTTGGCCAGAAGGTCGAAGATGGTGTCGGCCTGCGCCTTCTCGATCCCCTGCGCCACCGAGCCGGAGACGAAGCGATCGCGCTGCTTGTCCATCTCGGCGCGGATCTTCTTGCCCATGGCGCGGCGCAGCAGATCGGCCTCGCCCAGCGAGTAGCCGGCCATGGCCTGGGCGATCTGCATCACCTGTTCCTGGTAGATGATGACGCCGAACGTCTCCTTCAGATAGGGCTCCAGCATGGGGTGGAGATAGTCCGGCGTGGCCTTGCCGTTCTTGCAGTCGCAATAGACCGGGATATTGGCCATGGGCCCCGGCCGGTAGAGGGCGACGAGGGCGATGATGTCCTCGATGCGGTCGGCCTTCATGTCCACCAGGGCGCGGCGCATGCCCGCGCTTTCCCCCTGGAACACGCCCACCGTCTCGCCCTTGGCCAGCATGGCGTAGGTGCCGGGGTCGTCGAGCGGGATCTTGGCGATGTCGAGCTCGATCCCCCGCGCCCGCACCAGTTGCACCGCCTTCTCGATGACGGTGAGGGTCTTCAGGCCCAGGAAGTCGAACTTCACCAGCCCGGCCTGCTCCACCCACTTCATGTTGTACTGGGTGACCGGCGTGTTGGACTTGGGATCGCGATAGAGCGGCACCAGTTCCTGAAGCGGCCGGTCGCCGATGACGATGCCGGCGGCGTGGGTGGAGGCGTGGCGGTTCAGCCCCTCCAGCTTCACCGCGATGTCGAAGGCGCGGGCGACCACGCTCTCCTGGTCGCGGGCCGCCTGGAGCCGCGGCTCGTCGTTGATGGCCTGCCGGAGGGTGACCGGATTGGCCGGGTTCTGCGGCACCAGCTTGCAGAGCTTGTCCACCTGGCCGTAGGGCATTTCCAGCACCCGGCCGACGTCGCGCAGCACGCCGCGCGCCTGCAGGGTGCCGAAGGTGATGATCTGCGCCACCTGCGCCCGGCCGTAGCGCTCCTGCACGTAGCGGATCACCTCGTCGCGGCGCTCCTGGCAGAAGTCCACGTCGAAGTCGGGCATCGACACGCGCTCGGGGTTCAGGAAGCGCTCGAACAGCAGGCCGAAGCGCAGCGGGTCGAGGTCGGTGATCTTGAGCGAGTAGGCCACCAGCGAGCCGGCGCCCGAGCCGCGCCCCGGCCCCACCGGGATGTCCTGCCGCTTCGCCCACTTGATGAAGTCCGACACGATGAGGAAGTAGCCGGGGAACTTCATCTTGGTGATGACGGAGATCTCGTAGGCGAGCCGCTCCTCGTAGACCGCCACGTCCAGCCCCGCGGACGGCCCGTGGGCGGCGAGGCGCTCGGCGGGCCCTTCCCG
>CALMSN010000225.1 GCA_937872325.1 uncultured Xanthobacter sp.
CCGCCCCCGGGGCGGGGGCGAGCTCCGGCTCCCCCCCCCGCGGGGGGGGGGGGGCGGGTTTCCCCCGCCGCTCCCTGAGCCGGGGGAAGGTGGCGTAGACCTTGTCCAGCGTCCATCCGCCGGCCGCAGCGGGCCGGGCCGTGGCGACCAGGTTCTCCTCCACCGTGAGCCGCGGGAAGATCTGCCGGCCCTCGGGCACGTAGCCGAGCCCGGCCTTTGCGATGCGGTGGGGCGGGGCGCCGGTCATGTCGGCGCCGCGGATGCGCACCGTGCCGGCCCGCGGAGGGATGAGGCCGAACAGCTCCTTCAGCGTCGTCGTCTTGCCCATGCCGTTGCGGCCCATGAGGGTGACCACCTCGCCCGGCATCACCGTGAAGGAGACCCCGAACAGCACCTGCGCGCCGCCATAGCCGGCTTCCAGCGCATCGAGGGCGAGAAGGGGGAGGGGCGGCACGGCCATCTCACACCGCCTCGTCTTCGCCGAGATAGGCGGCGCGGACGAGCGGGTCGCGGCGCACCGCCTCGGGCGCGCCGGTCATCGCGAGCGCGCCGGAGATCAGCACCGAGACCCGGTCGGCGAGGCGGAACACGGTGTCCATGTCGTGCTCGATCAGCAGCATGGGGATGCGGCCCTTGAGCGCGAGCAGTAGGCCGGCGAGGCGCTCGCCTTCGGCCTTTCCGGTGCCGGCCATGGGCTCGTCGAGCAGCAGCAGCCTGGGATGCTGGGCAAGGCTCATGGCCAGCTCCAGCGCCCGGCGCTCGCCGTGGGCAAGCTGCGCCGCCGCCACCAGCGCCCGCCCGGCAAGGCCCACCGCGTCGAGCGCCGCGTGCGCCTGCTCGCGCAGGCCGGCATCGGCGAGCGCGCGCCGGCCCATGCGGAATGGCCCGTCGCCGGCGGCGATGATCGCCACCATCACGTTCTCCAGCGCGGTGAAGCCGCCCACCACGTTGGAGATCTGGAACACCCGGCTGAGCCCCAGCCGCGCGCGCGCCGCCACACCCAGCGCCGTCACGTCGCGGCCGGCGAAGCTGATGACCCCGGAATCCGGCTTGAGTGCCCCGGCGACCTGGGCCACCAGCGTCGTCTTGCCGGCGCCGTTGGGGCCGATGAGGGCGTGGATCTCGCCCGGCCGGATGTCGAGGCTGACCGCCTGCGTCACCGCCAGGGCGCTGAAGCTCTTGCTTAGCCGTTCGAGGGTGAGGACGGGGTCAGCCATGGTCCGGGGCCTTTGCCGGCCGGCCGATGAGCGCCCCGATATCCGCCCCCCGCAGCAGCACGGCCGCGACGATGACGAGGCCGAGGCCGAGCTTCCAGTGGGCGGTGAAGGGGGCCAGCGCCTCGTCCAGCGCCACCACCACGATGGCGCCGATCACGGCGCCGGAGATCCGCGCCGCGCCGCCCAGCACCACCATCACGATCAGCTCGCCGGAGATGTGCCAGTTCATCAGCGAGGGCGAGACATAATCCACCTGGTTGGCAAGCATAGCCCCGGCGACGCCGGCGATGCCGGAGGCCAGCGCCAGGGCGATCAGGCGATGGCGGAAGGGGTCGAGGCCGAGGGCCTCCAGCTTCGCCTCGTTCTCGCGCCCGGTGCGCAGCATCAGCCCGAAGCGCGAGGCGGAGATCCGCTCCAGCAGCACCAGCCCGGCCGCCAGCAGCGCCACCGCCCACACCGCGATCTGGGTGTCGGTGCGCAGGATCCGGTCGCCGAAGAAGGTGGAGCGCCCGGCGATGGCCATGCCGTCGTCGCCGCCGAACGCGGAGAGGCTGGCGGCGACGTAGAACATCATCTGGGCGAAGGCCAGGGTGATCATGATGAAGTAGATGCCGCGGGTGCGCAGCGCCACCAGCCCGGTGATCGCCGCGAACGCCGCCCCGGCCGCGAACGCCGCCGGCAGCACCACCAGGATGTTGCGGACCTCGTATTCGCCGAGGATCAGCACGCAATAGGCGCCGATGCCCAGCGGCGCGGCATGGCCGAAGCTCACCAGCCCGGCCTGGCCGATGAGGAAGGACAGCGAGGCCGCCGCCAGAGCGAGCAGCGCGGTGCGCGCCACCAGCGCCGCCCCGTGCCCGGAGCCGGCGGCCCAGGCGGCGGCGAGCGCCGCGGCGAAGAGGGCGATCAGCAGCACCGTGCGATGGGCGAGGAGCCGGCAGGCGAGGGTCCGGGCGCCCGCCGCCGCGCCGCTCACGATGCCCTCCGGCCGAAGAGGCCCGAGGGGCGCACGGAAAGCACCGCCGCCATCAGCAGGTAGATGAGCATGGAGGACAGAGCCGGCCCGGCGGTCGCCGCCGCCGAGCGGCCGAGGAAGGCGCGCAGCAGGTCCGGCACGAAGGCGCGTCCCAGCGTATCCACCATGCCGATGAGCATCGCCGCGACGAAGGCGCCCTTGATGGAGCCGGTGCCGCCCACCACCACCACCACGAAGGCGATGATGACGATGCGATCGCCCATGGTGGGCTCCACCGACACCAGCGGCCCGGCCATGGCCCCGGCAAGGCCGGCCAGCATGGCGCCGAAGGCGAACACGCACAGGAACAGCCGGTCGATGTCCACCCCCAGCGCCGAGACCGTCGCGGGATGGGTGGATCCGGCGCGCACCAGCATCCCCATGCGGGTGCGGTTGACGAGATACCACAGCAGCAGCGCCACCCCGAGCCCGACGGCGAGGATCACCAGCCGCCAGGTGGGATAGTTGAAGCCCTCGAACAGGGCGATCGAGCCGGAGAAGACGGCCGGCGTTGGCAGCGCGAGCGGGGCGGGGCCGAAGATCATCCGCACCGCCTCGGTGACCACCAGGATCACCCCGAAAGTGCCGAGCACCTGGTCGAGATGATCGCGCCGCGTGAGGTGGCGGAAGACCAGGAACTCCATCGCGAACCCCAGCGCCAGCGCCGCGGCGAGGCCGAGCAGCAGGCCGAGGCCGAAATGCCCGGTCCACGCCACCAGCGTCGCCACGAGGTAGGCGCCTAGCATGTACTGGACGCCGTGGGCGAGGTTGATGAAGTCCATCACCCCGAACACCAGCGTCAGCCCGGCGGCGACCAGGAACAGGATCACGCCCAGCTGCAGCCCGTTGAGAAGCTGGGAGATGACGAGGGCGCTGCTCATGAAACGGTCATCACGGTCATCAGGGGGCGGTGGATGCAGGCGGGGCGTCGGGAGGATGCGAGCCGTCCCCGGCCGGAGAACGCCGCCGGCCAAGGCCAGGGCGAGTGCGCCGTCAGCTTCTGGAGGACGCAGGCCGCCGCTTCAAGGCCATGGGGCCGGTACGGGCGGCTCCCGATCGGGCGCAAAGTCCGATCGGGAAACTCTGCAGGGCCGTTACGCGCCGGCTCACTTGATCGGGCATTCGCCCACATAGGCGTCGGCAGCCTTCACGAACACCTTGCCGGCCACCTCGGTGGCGAACTTGCCGTCCGGCCGCTTCACCGCCTTCACCACGTAGAAGTCCTGGATCGGGAAGCCGTTGGTGTTGAACGCGAAGGCCCCGCGCACCGAGGTGAAGGGCGCCGATGCCAGCGCCTTGCGGAAGGCCGCCTTGTCGGCGACCTTGCCGCCGGTGGTCTTCAGCGCGCCGTCGATCAGCTTGGCCGCATCATAGCCCTGCGCCGCGTAGAGCGAGGGAACGGCGCCGTATTCCTTCTCGTAAGCCGCCACGAAGGCCTTGTTTTCCGGGGTATCGATGTTTGGCGCCCATTCCGCGCCGGCGAGCAGGCCGACGGCCGCATCCTGGGTGGCGGGCAGGGTGGTCTCGTCCACCGTGAAGCCGGACAGGAAGGGGATGGTATCGGCAAGGCCCGCCTGCCGGTACTGCTTGACGAGGTTCACGCCCATGCCGCCGGGCATGAAGGTGAAGACCGCGTCCGGCTTCAGGGCGGCGATCTTCGCCAGCTCGGCGGAGAAGTCGAGCTGGCCGAGCGGGGTGAAGATCTCCTCCACCACCTCGCCCTTGAAGTGGCGCTTGAAGCCGGCCATGGCATCCTTGCCGGCCTGATAGTTGGGGGTCAGCAGCACGACGCGCTTGAAGCCCTTGTCCTGGGCGAACTGGCCCATGACCGAGTGCACCTGGTCGTTCTGGTAGGAGGCCGAGAAGAAGAAGGGCGAGCAGCCCTTGCCGGCCAGCGGCGAGGGACCGGCATTGGCGGAGATGAGGAATGTCTCGTTCTCCAGCACCGGCTTCGACACCGCCATCAGCACGTTGGAGAACACCGTGCCGGCGACCACGTCCACCTGGTCGCGGTCCAGGAGGGCCTTCACCTTGTTGACCGCGACATCCGGCTTCTGCTCGTCGTCCACCACGATGATCTCGGTGGGCTGTCCGCCCAGCTTGCCGCCCAGCTCCTTCACCGCCAGCATGAAGCCGTCGCGCATGTGCACGCCGAGCGGCGCCGCCGGGCCGGACAGGGTGGAGAGGAAGCCGATCTTGACCGGATCCGCCGCCGCCATGGCCGTCGATGCCAAAAGAGCGAGAGCGCCGAGGAGGATCTTCTTCGGAACAAGCATGGGGGGTTCCTTGACCATCGTGCAGGACCTGATCCCGCAGGCATAGGCCCTGGCGGCGCAAGGCGCCAGCCCGAAGGGTGCAACCTCCACCGGCCGATCCGCCGCAAGATGCGGCGGCCGTTGGCGAAGCGGGCCCGCCCCGCTGGCGGCAGGCGGTGCCGCGCCCGGTATTCGCTGGCGAGGCAGAGCCGCGCCCCGAGGCGATGGGAGCGGCCCCTCTGCCCGCCGGCGCCCGGCGGGAGGCTTTGATTAAATCGACGCTGTCGATTCTTCTTCGGCGATGCCCGGAGACACTTCAACCGCGTCCGTCGCCGCCCCTGTCACGTCTCTGGACGCCCCGTGCGTCCGGGCTCTGTGCCGCAGCATGGCAACGCACGGCGCATGGCGCGTTATGTCGTTGATTTACACGTTGAATAATCAGGGGTTCGATGGGCAGGCTTGCGGTGTCGTCATGGCGTCCGGCATCATCCGCGTCATCGCGCCCTGAAGGATTGATGGCGGCTCTCATGCCTCGTCTCGACGATTTACACCGCGCGGCGCCTGCCGGCATGCCGCCGCGGCCTCGCCAGCCCCCCGCGGGGCGTGTCCTGGCTGCGATCGCCGCCCTGGCCATCGCCGTTTTCGCGGCACCGGTCACGGGTGCGCGGGCGCAGGAAACGATGGCGGTGCGCGACGCCGCCGGGCGGAGCGTCACCGTCGCCGCGCCGTCCCGGCGGGTGTTTCCGGCCGGGCCGCCGGCGGGGATGGTGCTTTATTCCATCGCGCCGCAGGCCATGCTCGGCTGGTCCACGCCCCCGGGGCCGAAGGCGCTGCCCTTCCTCGGGCCGGGCGCGGACCTTCCGGCGCTGGGCCGGCTCACCGGGCGCGGCGGCGAGGCCAATGTGGAGACCGTGCTGCGGCTGAAGACCGACCTCATCGTCGATCTCGGCATGACCTCCGGCACCTATGTCTCGCTGGCCGAGCGGGTGCAGCAGGCCACCGGAATTCCCTATCTGCTCCTCGACGGCGCCCTCGATGCCCTGCCGGCCACCTACCGCCTGCTCGGCCCGGTGCTGGGGGCGGCGGAGGCGGGGGAGGCGCGGGCGGACTTCATCGCGCGCCACCTCGCGGCCATATCGGACACCCTGCGCGACGTGCCGCAGGACCGGCGGCCCCGGGTCTATCTCGCCCGCGGCGCGCGGGGGCTGGAGAGCGCGCGCGCCGGCTCCATCAATGTCGAGGCGGTGGAGCGCGCGGGCGGCCGCAACGTGGTGGGCGAGGCGATGGGTCCCGGCGCGCTGGTCGCCGTCTCCATGGAGCAGGTGCTGGCCTTCGATCCCGACGTGATCATCGTGCTCGATCCGGATTTCTTCGCCCGCATGGCCGCCGATCCGCTCTGGGCGCAGCTTCGGGCGGTGCGCACCGGGCGGGCAGTGCTCGCGCCGCAGCTGCCGTTCCCGTGGGTGGATTATCCCCCCTCGGTGAACCGGGTGATGGGCGTCATCTGGCTGGCGCAGCTCTTCTTTCCCGATCGCTTCGCCTTCAACGTGCGGGTTGAGGCACGCGAATTCTATAAGCTGTTCTATCATCGGGCGCTGGAGGAGGCGGAGCTGGACGCTCTCCTCGCCCATGCGTGGTTCCGATGACGCCATCGCCTCTCGGCTGGATCCTGTTCGTCGCGGCGCTGGTGCTGCTCGCCGCCTTCGCCTTCACGGTGGGGGCGTATCCGGTGCGGCTCGGCGAGCTGTGGCAGTGGCTCGCCTTCCGTGCCGGGCAGGGCGGTGCGCCGTCGGCCACCGTGCTCGCCGTGATCGAGAACATCCGTGGGCCGCGCATCCTTGCGGCGGTGCTCATCGGCGCGGCGCTGGCCATGGCCGGGGCGGCCTATCAGAGCCTGTTCCGCAATCCCCTGGTCTCGCCGGACATCCTCGGCGTCTCGGCCGGGGCGGCGCTGGGGGCGGTGCTGGGCATCTTTCTCGCCTTGCCGGTGGGCGCGGTGCAGGCGGCCTCGTTCGCCGGCGGGCTGGCGGCGGTGGTCCTCGTCTATGGCGTGGCGCGGGTGGTGAAGGGCCACGAGCCGCTGCTGGTTCTGGTGCTGGGCGGCATCGTCATGGGCACGCTGTTCTCCGCCGGCATCTCCATCGTGAAGGTGCTGGCCGATCCGTATAACCAGCTCCCGGCCATCACCTTCTGGCTGCTGGGCAGCCTCGCCGGAGTGCAGCAGCGCGACCTGCTGGCGCTGATTCCGGCAGCCATCATCGGCATGGCGCCGCTGCTGCTGCTGCGCTGGCGCATCGACATCATGACCCTGGGCGAGGAGGAGGCGCGCGCGCTCGGGGTGGAGACCGGCCGGGTGCGGGTGATGGTGATCGCCGCCGCGACCCTCCTCACCGCGGCGGCGGTGTCGTTGTGCGGCATCGTCGGCTGGGTGGGGCTGGTGGTGCCGCACCTGGCGCGGCTGTGCGTCGGCCCCGCCTTTGCCCGCCTCGCCCCGGCCTGCGGGCTGGCCGGCGGCGCCTTCCTGCTGGCGGTGGACACGGTGGCCCGCGGCGCGGCCGACGTGGAGGTGCCGCTGGGCATCCTCACCGCCCTCATCGGTACCCCCATCTTCCTCTGGCTGCTGGCCACCGCGCGGCGGGGGTGGAACTGATGGCGCCGCTGCTCGCAGCCGCGGATCTCGCCTTCGGCCACCCTGGGCATCCCACGGTGGGGCAGGGGGTGGCGCTGGAACTGGCCGCCGGCGAGGTGCTCTGCCTGCTGGGGCCCAACGGCGCCGGCAAGACCACCCTGCTGAAGACCCTGCTGGGCCTGCTGCCGCCGCACGGCGGGCGGGTGCTGGCGGCGGGCGAGGATCTCGCCGGCTGGCCGGCGGCGCGGCGGGCCCGGCACTTGGGCTATGTGCCGCAGAGCGCGACGCCCACCTTTCCGTTTCCGGTGGAGGACATCGTGCTGATGGGCCGGGCGGCGCGCAGCCCGCTGTTCGCCAGCCCGGGCGCGGCGGACCGGGCGGCGGCGGCGGCGGCGCTGGAGCGGGTGGGCATCGCGGCGCTGGCGCTGCGGCCCTTCTCCGCCCTCTCCGG
>CALMSN010000226.1 GCA_937872325.1 uncultured Xanthobacter sp.
CGCTGCGCCCGCGCGATGGAACATAATTGTGAGCCCGCCGGCGCGCGCCGGCCCCCGCCCGTTTCCCGATGATGGCCCCGCCCCTCCCCCGCAACCCCGCGTTCCCGACCTCTTCCGAGACCGCCATGTCCGTGCTCCAGACCCCTGCAACGGCGTCCGCCGCCGCCACCCCTGCCGCCAGGGAGCGCGAGCTCCTGCGCATCGTCATCGTCGGTCATGTGGACCACGGCAAGTCGACCCTGGTCGGCCGCCTGCTCCACGAGACCGGATCCCTGCCCGACGGCAAGCTGGAGATGCTGAAGGCGGTGGCCGCCCGTCGCGGCATGCCGTTCGAGTGGTCGTTCCTGCTCGACGCGCTGCAGACCGAGCGCGACCAGGGCATCACCGTCGATACCAGCCAGATCCGCTTCAAGACCGCGAAGCGCGACTATGTGCTGATCGACGCTCCCGGCCATGTGGAATTCCTGCGCAACATGGTCACCGGCGCCGCCCAGGCCGATGCCGCCGTGCTTCTGGTGGACGCCGGCGAGGGGGTGCGCGAGCAGACCCGCCGCCATGCGTTCCTGCTCCACCTGCTCGGCCTCAGGCAGGTGACGGTGGTGGTCAACAAGATGGACCGCGTCGCCTTCGATCGCGCCGTCTTCGCCGCCATCGAGAACGATGTCTCCGCCTATCTCGGCGGCTTCGGCCTGCGGCCCAACCACATCATCCCGGTCTCGGCCCGCGATGGCGACTTCATCGCCGAGCGCACCGCGCGGCTGCCCTGGTACGATGGCCCGACCGTGATCGAGGCGCTGGACGCCTTCACCGCGCCGCCCTCCCTCGCCGATCAGGCGCTGCGGTTCCCGATTCAGGCGGTCTACAAATTCGACGAGCGCCGCATTCTCGCCGGCCGCATCGAGAGCGGGCGGCTGAAGGTGGGCGACGCCATCGCCTTCGAGCCGTCGGGCGCCCTCGCTCATGTGAAGTCCATCGAGGCGTGGCCCGGCCCGGCCCCGGCCGAGGTGTCGGCCGGCCAGTCGGTGGGCGTCACCCTCGACAAGGAGATCTTCGTCACCCGCGGCGACGTGGGCGCCCATGGCGACCAGCGCCCGCGCGCCGCCAAAAGCCTGTCCGCCCGGCTGTTCTGGCTCGACGACGAGCCGCTGAAGGCGGGCGACCCGGTGGTGGTGCGCCTCGCCACCGCCGCCGCCCCCGGCGCGGTGACCGCGGTCACCAGCGCCGTCGATCCGGCGAGCCTCATCACCGAGGGGCAGGCGACCCTGGCCCGCAACCATGTGGGCGAGGTCGAGATCGCCCTGCGCCGGGCGCTGCCGGCCGACCCCTACCATCTCAACCCGCTCACCGGCCGCATCGTGGTGGAGCGCGACCGCCGGATCGTCGGCGGCGGCATCATCCTGCACGCGGCCACCGAGCCCACCGTCGAGGTCGCCCGGCGCGGCCCGGTGGTGGCGGTGGATTCGGCGGTCACCGCGGCCGAGCGGGTGGGCCGCTTCCG
Source organism: uncultured Xanthobacter sp. (assembly GCA_937872325.1). Taxonomy (GTDB): domain Bacteria; phylum Pseudomonadota; class Alphaproteobacteria; order Rhizobiales; family Xanthobacteraceae; genus Xanthobacter. The sequence continues at coordinate 1,499 of CALMSN010000226.1, forward strand.
CCATCACGGGGCGGTGCTCTGGCTCACCGGCCTGCCGGCGGCGGGCAAGTCTACCGTGGCGCGGGCCATGGAGCGGCGCATCTTCGATATCGGCGGCGCCCCGGTCTATCTCGACGGCGACACCCTGCGCACCGGGCTGAACTCGGATCTGGGCTTCACTCCGGCCGAGCGCAGCGAGAACATCCGCCGCGTCGCCCATCTCGCGAACTTCCTGGCCAAGAACGGGCATCTGGCCATCGTCGCCCTGGTCTCGCCGACCCGGGCCGACCGGGCGCGGGCGCGGGAGGTGGCGGGCAGCCTGTTCCACGAGGTGTTCATCCGCGCCTCGCTGGAAGTGTGCGAGAAGCGCGATCCCAAGGGCCACTACGCCCGGGCGCGGCGCGGCGAGATCGCCAACTTCACCGGCATCAGCGCTCCCTATGAGGAGCCGGTGACGCCGGAAGTGGTCGTCGACACCACCGGCGACCTCGTCGCCTCGGTGACGGCGCTGGAGACCTACCTCGAGGAAGCCGGGGTGCTGTTCCCGGCCGACGTGGATTCGCCGATCTGAGACCGATCCAGCCTCGCGACCCGCCGCGGGCGGGGGCAGGGCAGGACGATCGACATGGCCGGGCGGGTCCGGGAAGCCGGGAGGTGCCGGCTTCCGCCGTCATGGGCCGACCCAGCACGCATGCGGATTCATTGAACCACGGCGCGGCTTCAAGGCACGGGCAGGCGGCCGGCATGATCGCGGCTGCCAGAGCGTTTTCGAGCGACCTTGGCCGGGCCGGAATGACCTCGCTCAGCCACCTGCGGGCCTGAGCGAGGTGTGCAGGCAGATCCTCAGTCGACGTCCTCGACCTGATCCGGGCCGCCGCCATAGGCGCGCCGGGCCAGCGCCGCCTGCATGAAGGGGTCGAGGTCGCCGTCCAGCACCTCCTGCGGGGTGCCGGAGGTGACGCCGGTGCGCAGGTCCTTCACCAGCTGGTAGGGCTGCAGCACGTAGGAGCGGATCTGGTGGCCCCAGCCGATGTCGGTCTTGGCGGCCTGCTCCGCCATGGCCTCGGCCTCCCGCTTCTTGAGCTCGAGGTCGTAGAGCTTGGCGCGCAGCATGTTCCAGGCGGTGGCGCGGTTCTTGTGCTGGGAGCGGTCGCCCTCGCTCACCACGGCGATGCCGGTGGGAATGTGGGTGAGCCGCACCGCCGATTCGGTCTTGTTGACGTGCTGGCCGCCGGCGCCGCCCGAGCGCATGGTGTCGACCCGCACGTCGGCTTCCTTGATGTCCACCACGATCCGGTCGTCCACCACTGGATAGACGTCCACGGAGGCGAACGAGGTCTGGCGGCGGGCATTGGAATCGAACGGCGAGATGCGCACCAGGCGGTGCACGCCGGCTTCGGTCTTCAGCCAGCCGTAGGCATTGTGCCCCTTCACCTGGATGGTGGCGGACTTGAGCCCGGCCTGCTCGCCCTGGCTCTCGTCCATCAGCTCCACCTTGAAGCCGTGCCGCTCGCACCAGCGCCGGTACATGCGCAGCAGCATCTCGGCCCAGTCCTGGCTGTCGGTGCCGCCGGCCCCGGCATGGACCTCGAGATAGGTGTCGTTGGAATCCGCCTCGCCGGCGAGCAGCGCCTCCAGCTCGCGCCGGGCCAGCTCGGCCTTCAGGGCATTGAGCGCGGCGGCGGCCTCGGTAATGACCCCTTCGTCGCCCTCGGCCTCGCCCAGCTCGATCAGCTCGATGTTGTCGGCGAGGTCGCGCTCGATCCGCTGGATGGCGCCGAGGCCGTCATCCAGCGTGGTGCGCTCCTGCATGATCTTCTGCGCCCGGTCCGGATCGTCCCACAGGGTGGGGTCCTCGACCATGGCGTTCAGCTCGGCCAGCCGGCGCTCGGAGCGGCCGACGTCCAGGTGCGAGCGCAGCAGGTCCACGGAGGACCTGATCTCGTCGACTTTCGCGGCGAGTTCCGCGCGCATGGCTGTCGTCTCCGGTGGGGATGGCGGCGCACCGGGCGGCCGCTCCCTCACGTCAGGGGAATGGAACGAAGCTCCCGCAGACGCCGGCACGGGCCGGCGGCGGGATCCGGGACTCGATCACGGGGTGACGAGGGCGGCGGAAGGTAGCGGCGCGGCCGCGTCCTGTAAACGCTCGCCCGCCACGTTCGCGGGGCGGTGGGGCGAGGCCGGCGGCAGGTGGGTGAAGGCAAGGACCACCAGCGCCAGGAGGAGGAGCGTCATGAGCCGCACGATCCAGGCGCGGCGGCTCAGCCGGCGGTCATTGAATTTCGCATGGTGGCCGGTGAAAGTCGCCCACAGGGCCAGCCGGGCGACCGCCAGAGCCCCCTTCGTCTCCCTGGCAATGGGAAAGGGGAGGGGAATGAGCGCCGGAGCCGGCGACCCGAGCCGCATCCATTCCTGCGGGGCGACCTCCCGCAGCCGATCCGCAAGGCGCTTGTTGCAGACATGCGCCGCCACCAGGACGATGAAAACAGCCCAGCCGCCAACGATGAGGTGGAGCAGGGGAATGAACGGCTACGCCGGCATGTCGTCCTGCTCCCGCGGCCCTGCGCGAGCAGAGCCGGTCCGGCTTCAGTACAGTCCGCCGGTGGCGCGGGCGGCGGCCGGGCCGCCGGCCCCGTCGGCGGGCATGCCGGCCCCGCTATAGCCGGAGATGGAATAGCCGTCCGGCGGGGCGGTGCCCGGCTTGAAGGCCTCCAGGATGGTGCTGTCGCCCGAGGAGCGCTCGCCCGAGCGGCGGTCCACCCGCACCAGCTTGATGCCGGCCGGCACCCGGAACGGAATGGCCGGCCGGTCGGCGATGGCTTCCTTCATGAAGTCGCGCACGATGGGGGCCGAGATGAGGCCGCCGGTGGAGCCCTTGCCCATGGGCTTGGGCCGGTCGTAGCCGAGATAGACGCCGACCACGATCTCCGGCGTGAAGCCGATGAACCAGGCGTCCTTCTCGTCGTTGGTGGTGCCGGTCTTGCCGGCGATGGGCTTGCCCACCTCCTTCAGCGCGGTGCCGGTGCCGCGCTGGACCACGCCTTCCATCATGGAGGTGATCTGGTAGGCGGTCATGGGATCGAGCACCACCGGGCGGCGGTCGATGAGGCTGGGCTCCGACTGGTTTTCCCACTTGTCGGCGTCGCAGCCGCGGCACTCGCGCTCGTCGTGCTTGTAGATGGTGTGGCCGTAGCGGTCCTGGATCCGGTCGATGAGCGAGGGGGTCACCTTGCGCCCGCCATTGGCGATCATGGCGTAGGCGCCGGTCATGCGCATGAGGGTGGTCTCGCCGGCGCCCAGCGCCATGGAGAGCAGCGGCGGCATGTCGTCATAGATGCCGAAGCGCTTGGCGTATTCGGAGACGATGGGCATGCCGATGTCGTTGGCAAGCCGCACCGTCATCACGTTGCGCGACTGTTCCAGGCCGAAGCGCAGGGTCTGGGGGCCATAGAACTTGCCGGAATAGTTTTCCGGCCGCCAGGTGGCCTGGCCCTGCTGCTCCAGCTCGAACGGGGCGTCCTGGATGATGGTGGAGGGGGTGTAGCCGTTGTCGAGCGCCACCGAATAGACGAACGGCTTGAACGACGAGCCGGGCTGCCGCATGGCCTGGGTGGCGCGGTTGAACTGGCTTTCGTCGAAGGAGAAGCCGCCGGAGATGGCGAGCACGCGCCCGGTCTGCGGCTCCATCACCACCATGGCGCCTTCCACCGCGGGAAGCTGGCGCAGGCGATACTGGCCCTGCCGGTCGCCGAGCGGCTCCACATAGACCACATCGCCGGGCTGGAGCATCTGCGGGAGGGCCTTGCGGGTCCAGCGGGCGCCGTCGGCAGGCAGGAGGCCCACCTCGCGCTCGGTGGACCGGGCGCCGGACTTGGTGCGCGGCGGCATCAGGCCGAGGCGGGCATTGTCCTTGTTGACGTCGAGCACCACCGCGAGGCGCCAGGGAATGTCGCCGAGCTCCTTCACCTCGCCGAGCTTGACGCCCCAGTCGGCGCCGCCGGAGAGGTCGAGCTTGGTCACCGGCTTGCGCCAGCCGCGCTGCTCGTGATAGCGCACGAGGCCGGCGGAGAGGGTCTTCTTGGCGAGGAGCTGGAGCTTGGGATTGAGCGGCGTGCGCACCGAGAGCCCGCCCTCGTAGAGCTTGCTCTCGCCGTAGCGCTCGTAGATCTGCCGGCGGACCTCCTCGGCGTAGTATTCCGCCGAGCAGCTCTGTGCGCCGGGGGGGCGCGGGGAGACGCTCAGCGGGCTCTTGCGGGCCTCCTCCGCCTGCTCGGCGGTGATGAAGCCGTTCTCCGCCATGCGGTCGATGACCCAGTTGCGGCGGTCGGTGGCGCGGGTGCGGTCGCGGAAGGGGTTGTAGGAGGAGGGCGCCTTCGGCAGCGCTGCGAGGTAGGCGACCTCCTGGATGTTCAGCTCGTCCACCGACTTGTCGAAATAGACCAGCGCCGCGGCGGCGATGCCGTAGGCGCCCATGCCGAGATAGATCTCGTTGAGGTAGAGCTCGAGGATCCGGTCCTTGGAATAGGCGCGCTCGATGCGCAGGGCGAGCAGCGCCTCCTTGGCCTTGCGGTCCAGCGAGACCTCGTTGGTGAGCAGGAAGTTCTTGGCCACCTGCTGGGTGATGGTCGAGGCGCCCTGCGGCCTTTTGTTGGAGCCGTAATTCTGCACGAAGCTGGAGGCGGCGCGGAAGATGCCGGTGGGGTCGATGCCGCCGTGCTCGTAGAAGTTCTTGTCCTCGGCCGAGAGGAAGGCCTCGATGACCAGCTTGGGCACCGACTGGATAGGAATGTAGAGGCGCCGCTGCTTCGCGTATTCGGCTACCAGCGCGCCATCGTCGGCGTGGACGCGGGTCATCACCGGGGGTTCGTAGTTCTGGAGCTGGGAATAGTCCGGCAGGTCCTGGGAGTACTTCCACACCAGATAGGTGGCGACGCTCGCCCCGACCAGCAGCACCAGCGTGGACAGCGCGAACAGGAATCCCAGGAACCTCAACAGAAGACGCATTTTCCCCGCTTCCCTCCTGCCGCGACCACGGCGACCCGGGCGGCGGCGCCGTCCGGAGCGGTGTCGCTCCGGGGCTCGCCTTTGCCCGACTTTCGCGATCCGCGAAAGGCCTAGCACGGCGCAGTCCGCCGCCGAAGCGCGATCTGGGCTTCAATTTCGCGCGTGCGCCGCCAGGCCGAGCCTGCTCCAGCGTGCCAGCCTATGACCGGCAAACGTGGCCGCTTCGCGACCAAGCGGCGCCGCCGGCGCGGTCCGGATGCGCTCGCGCCGCCGCCGGCGGGACATTGCGGGCTATCTTTCGGTCGCGGCGGCGGGGGCGGCCGCGACCCGGCGCGGGGCAAAGAATTCGCCGATCGCCTTCAGCGCGGCGTCCGTCACCTGGGCCCGCCAGGCGTCGGAGGTGAGGAGCTTGAGGTCCTCGGGGTTGGACATGTAGCCAAGCTCCAGCAGCACCGAGGGCACGTCGTGCGCCCGCAGCACCCGGAAGCCGGCGGATTTCAGCGGCGTGCGATGGGTGCGGATGGCGCCCTTCAGCTGGCCCACCAGGGTGCGGGCGAACTGGGCGGAGAAATGCCGGGTCTCGCGCTGCGCAAGGTCGACCAGGATGCCGGCCACCTCGTCATTCTCGTCCGACAGATCGAGACCGGCGATGAGATCGGCCTTGTTCTCCTTCTCGGCGAGGCGGGCGGCGTCGGTGTCGCTGGCCTGCTCGGCGAGGGTATAGACGCTGGCGCCGCGGGCCTGCCCGTCATGCCCGGCCAAGGCGTCGGCATGCAGGGAGACGAACAGGTCGGCCTTGAGGGAGCGGGCGATGCGCACCCGCTCGCCGAGGGCCACGAAGGTGTCGGTGGTGCGGGTCAGCGTCACCCGGTAGAGGCCGGTGGCCAGTAGCTTGTCGCGCAGGGCGAGGGCGACATCCAGCACGATCGCCTTCTCGTTGAACGCGCTCTGCCCGGTGGTGCCGGAATCGATGCCGCCATGCCCGGGATCGAGCACGATCAGCGGGCGCGCATCGTCGACGGCGGGCGGCGCCGGCGGGGGGGCGCGGCCCCGGGCCCGCAGGGGGGGGGGGGGCAGGGGGGGGGGGAAACTGGCC
>CALMSN010000227.1 GCA_937872325.1 uncultured Xanthobacter sp.
TGGCCAAGATCAGCGCCGCACCCTCGTTGGACATGCGTAGACGGCTCGCCTGCCGACGATAGGTCGCGAATGAGTTGGGGCTGCCGTGGCCCATCAGAGCGGCCCCCTGGGCGTCTGTAGCGCCAGCCAGGGCCAGCTCGACACCAAAGGTGTGCCGCAGACCATGGAGATCGTAGCGGTCACTGTTGATGCGGCCGGCCCCGAAGAGATCGCCAACGACCTTGGCAAGCTCCTGGCCGAGACCATCCTCGGTGTAGGCGCGGTTGCGGGTGTTGTAGGCGAGCGTCTTTGGCTGGAGCCGTAATACGCCGCTCTTTCGCTGAACGTGCTTCTGCCATTTCGATAACGGCTGTAGGGCGGGAGTGCGATCGAGCCAGTCCGTCAGGAGCGGATCCTCGGGCATGTCGACCGGGACTTTGCGTTTCCCCGATAGCCAAGCGACCCGACCGTTCCCGCGCGCCGCGTGGGTAATGCGGACCAGATCACCGCGCCGCGCTCCGGCACACTGCGGTCCACCAGAAGCTCCCCGCCGTAGCGCCGCCAAAGGGGGCCGCCCAGATCGGCCAGGAAAGCGGGCTCGAAGCGCACGTCCATCATCCGCAGGCGTATCCCGCCGCGGACGGTGTCGATCCCGCTCACATTCTGGTCGGTGGAGCAGACCAGCGCCGTGCCGGGCGTGATGATCAAAGGCTCGCCGCCGTCGATGGATAGAGTGCCCTCGCCCTCCAGGAAGAGCGATATGGAAAAGGTCGGCGGCCCCTCCACCGCGATCACGGCATCCTGCGGCGGCACGACGTCGAGCATGGCGATGGAAACGCCCTCGCCCAGGTCGTCCACCGTCATGTACCGGTCCCAGCCGAGCAGCTCCACGGCAGGTGCGGCTGCGGTCAGCCAGTCGGCATAACCCGCCTGGGGGGGAACGGTCATCGCGGTCCGCCCGTCCATCGTCTGCGCCTCCCCCTCGAAAAGTCCCGGATCTGCAAACGCGGCCCCCGAAAGCGTTAGACAGCCCCGCAAGACAAGCATAGCGGATCAATAAGACGAGCGCGAACGGACGGGAATAGTTTAGAGATGATCTTAACAACGCGGCGCGGCTGGATCGCACTCTCGATTGCACTTGTTCCATCGATGCTTGTTCCAGGTGTCGCTTTTGCTCAGGGTGCGAGCTCGGGCGCGGCAGCTGAGGTCAGCCTCGATGACATCATCGTCACCGCCAACAAGCGCGCGCAGGAGCTGGAAAAGGTGGACGGCGCCGTCTCCGTGCGGACGGCGGAGCAGTTGCGCGAGGCAGGCGTGACCACGGTCGCGGACCTGGAGCAGGTGTTCCCCGGCCTCGTCATCCGCACCCGCGGCAACCGCGCCTATGCCAACATCACCGCGCGCGGCATGTCCTCGCCGGACTATTACAATCCCACGGTGCAGATCTATGTGGATGGCGTCCCGCAGCAGCCGTCCGCCTTCACCCAGCCCCTCGTCGACGTGGAGCGCGTCGAGTTCCTGCGCGGCCCGCAAGGCACGCTTTACGGCCGCAACGCCTATGGCGGCGTCATCAACATCATCACCACCAAATCCGACCGCGGCCGGGTGGATGCCAGCATCACCTTGGGGACGCCCCAATCCTGGGGCGAGTTGGCGGGCACCCTTCCGGTGGTGCCGGGGAGCACGTACCTCGACGTCGCGTTGAAGGCGGAGCATGGTTTCGGGTCGGTGAACGACATCTCCACCGGCGCGAACAATATCGATACCTCGACCGACATGATCGGCCGCGTCGCCCTGCGCTATGCTCCCACGGGCGGCAATTTCGACGGCACCCTCGCCTTCAGCCGCGAGCACACGGAAAGCCACGAAGAGCTCTATCTGCTTGATAGCCAGGTGGGGCGCCGCGCCTATTTCAGCGCGCTGCAGGGCCCTCTCCCGCTCCTCGACCGCACCGTCTCCACGGTCTCGGCCACGGGGAACTGGCGCTTCGACGACTTCAAGCTCTCCTCCACCTCCTCCTATCAGGACGTGGAAATGACCCGCGACATCGCCGCGGGGCCGGGCCTGCTCATGTCGTTCCCGGAAACCGACGCGGCCTTCTCCCAGGAGCTGCGCCTCGTCCATGACGCCGGCGGACCGCTCACCTCCGTCATGGGCCTGTTCTACCAGCACGACGCCTTCACCCGCGAGGCGGATGGCTATTCCCCCTATTACGGCCCCTCTCGCAATGCGGTGGACACCAACAGCTACGCCGCATTCGGCGAAGCGACCTACAAGATCACCGACAAGCTGGATGTCACCGGCGGCCTGCGCCTGTCCTATGATGAAAGCTCCATCGACTTCACGCGATGGGGTGGAAATTACTTTGGATATTACGCAGGAAGCTTCGCCAACTCTGCGGATTTCACGAGCCTTCAGCCCAAGGCGGCGCTCGGCTACCAATTCACCGATACCACGCGCGCCTATGCGCTCGTCTCTCGCGGCTACAAGCCCGGCGGCTTCAACCACGCGGTCACCTATCCGGACGATGCGGAAGCCTACGAGCCGGAAACCGCGTGGAACTATGAAATCGGCCTGCGCACGGCGACGCCGGACCGCGCGATCGAGCTCTCCACGGCGCTCTATTACATCTCCTCCGACAACAAGCAGATCTATGTGGGGCCCGTCGGCTTCCAGGTGATCCGCAACGTGGGCAAGGCGGAGAGCTACGGCGCGGAGCTGGAGGCGCGCTGGCGGGCGACCGAGCGCCTGAGCTTCGCTGTCACCGCCACCTACGGTCGCTCGCTTTTCACCGATTTCACCGATCCCACCACTGGCCAGGACTTTGACGGCAACACGATCCCCTATGCGCCCAACGCCACCGCCAACCTGTTCGCACGCTATGTCTTCGACCAGACGCTTATCGACGGCACCATCGCCGTGACCGGGGCGGCGCACTATGTGAGCACCACTTATTTCAACGAGGCCAACACCCTGTCCCAGCCCGCCTACGCCACGGTGGATGCGGCGCTGGAATTCGCCTGGACCTCGGGGGTCAGCCTGAAGCTGTTCGCCGAGAACATCTTCGACGAAACCTACCGCACCTATAGCTACGCCTCCGGCGCCAACGTCTTTTCCAACGTCGCGCAGGGCCGTCTCGTCGGGCTCACCATGCGGGCCTCCTACTGATGGCGGATGCCGTCAGGCCCCGCTTGCCGGCATGGCGGGTCACCAGCGCCATCGCAGGCGTCTATGTGGCGCAGAGCCTTGTGGGCGGGCTCACCTTCATGGGCATTCCCGCAGCGCTGCGGGCCGAGGGGGCCTCGCTCAAGGAGGTGGGCCTCGTCTCTCTGCTCATGCTGCCGTGGGCGCTCAAGTTTCTGTGGGCGCCGGCCGTGGAGCGCCACCGTATCCGTCCGGACGGCGGGCGGCGTTCCAGGCCGATGGTCGCGATCGGACAGCTCGTCTGCGCTCTCGGCCTGGCGGCCCTCGCGCTGGCGGGGACGGACAGCACGCGCCTGATGTTCATCCTTCTCGCCTTCGTGGCGCTCTCCGCGGCGACGGTGGACATCGCTGTGGACGCCTTCGCGGTGGAGCAGCTCGCCGCCGCCGACCGGGGCTGGGGCAACGCCGCCCAGGTGGGCGGCGGCTATCTCGGCATGGTGCTCGGGGGCGGGGTTTTCCTCGTGCTGCTCCCCCAGGTGGGATGGACATGTGCCATGGCGGCCATGGCCGCCGCCGTGCTGCTTCTCGCCTTGCCTTTCCTGTTCGGTCCGGAGCCCGCGCCGTGCGATCCGGAGGCACAGGCCCACCGTCCCTCGCTCCGCTATGCCCTGATGCGGCCCGAGGTGCGGCGCGGGCTGCTGGTCACCATCCTGTTCGAGGCGGGGGTGCGGCTGGTTCAGGTGCTCGCCGGACCTTTGCTCGTGGACCGGGGCCTTGATCTCGCGGTGCTCGGTGCGGTGAACGGCATCGGCGCCGTGGGTGCGGGCCTGCTCGGCACGGCGGTGGGCGGGTTCCTGGTGCACCGCGCCGGGGCGGAGCGGGCGGTGCTGATGGCGGGCAGCGCCCAGGTGGTCGCTCTGCTCGGTCTCGCCTGTGCCGTCATGGCTGGCGGCGACGCCCGCCTTCTCGCCGGGCTCGTGGTGGCGAAGGTGCTGGCGATGGCCATGGGTTTCGTCTGCCTCTACGCCTGGCTGATGGGCTTGTCCTCCCTCAAGCAGGCCGGCGTCGACTTCACCTTGTTCCAGTGCGCCGACGCCGCGATCGCCGGAATTGCGGGATATGGCGCCGCCCTCGTCGCCGCGCGTTTCGGCTATGGCCCCGCCTTCCTCGCGGCCGCGGGTCTCGCCGCGCTGGGCCTCGTCCTCATCCGCCTGCTGCTCGTCCATCGCCGCCCGGGGCTCGCGGGGCCGGCTCTCCAACCGAAAGTGTGATCGTCATGCCGTCCGTCGTCATTTCCGGGGCCGGGGTCGCCGGCCTGGCCGCAGCCTGGTGGCTGTCCCGCGCGGGCTGGACCGTCACCGTGGTGGAGCGCGCGGCCGATCTGCGGACCGGGGGCTACATGATGAGCCTCTCCGGACCCGGCCACGCCGCCGCGGCGCGCATGGGGCTGCTGCCGAAGCTGGAGCCGCGGGCCTACCACATCGATGAAAACGTCTACCGCGATCGCAGGGGGCGTGAACTGATGCGCCTGCGCTTCCACGAGATCATCGAGGGGCTCGACTATCTGGTGATGCGCCGCACCGACCTGATCGCCGCCCTGCGCGAAGACCTGCCGGACAGCGTGGAGATCCGCCTCGGCACCACCATCGCGGATGTGGAAGACGGCAGCGACGGGGCTCGCGCAACGTTCTCGGACGGCACGACATGCACCGCAGACCTAGTGCTTCTGGCAGACGGCATGCGGTCCCCCTTGCGCGGGCGCCTGATCGCACCCGACACGCAGTGCCTGAAGCCGCTCGGCTACCGGTTCGCCGTCTATGAGATGAAGGACGAGATGGGCCTTGGCGACGGCTTCGTCTCCTATGCCGAGCCCGGCCATATCGTCGAATACTACACCCTGGAGGAAGGGCGGGTGGCGGCCCTTCATGTATGGCACTCCCGTGAGGCGGGACCGGTGCCGGCGGCGGAGCGTTGGGATCTCCTCGCGCAGGTGACCGCGCATAGCCACCCGTCGGTGCGGGCCCAGCTTGAGGCCGTCCGGAAAAGCGGGGGAATGCCGCTGGTGGACGACCTTGCCTTGGTGGACCTGCCGCGCTGGTCGCGGGGACGCATCCTTCTGCTGGGCGATGCCGCCCATTGCCTCACGCTCATCTCCGGGCAAGGGGCTGGGATGGCCCTGACTTCGGCCGCGATCCTCGCCGATGCCCTGTCCCGTGCGCCCCTGCCGGAGGCGCTGGCCGAGCACGAGGCGCGACTGCGCCCCTCCATCCTCCGGCTTCAGGATCGCAGCCGGAAGATGGCCGGCATGTTCGTGCCGCGCTCGCCGGTCGCGTTCGCGATGCGGAACATCTTCATGCGCCATGTGCCGCGCAAGTGGCTTGGACGCTATTTCCTCAATGCGGTCAACGCCGAGATCCTCGCCGCGCAGGGGTGCGCGGCGAAATCGGGCTGACCAGGAGGAAACGAAGTCCGCCCTGCGGCGCGGTCTTCATATTTTATAGATTCTATTGTTTATTCAAGATGTTGATCAGAGGCGGTCCAGCCTCTAGCCTGCCGGGGCAGGAGGAACTGGGCATGGAGGTGATCGACGTCTGCGGATTGACGGTGATGATCGACAGCATGCCGGTCCGGGAGGGGCAGCGCTGGGAGACGGTCATCCCGCCGGGCGTCTGGTTCGGTACCGTGCTCGAGGGCGAGTTGTCCGTGCGTGCGGGGGTCGTCGGGGACGGTGCATTGGGTCCAGGGGCGATCACCCGCTTCAACGCTCATCAGCCGGTGCCCACCCTCCATAGCGCGTTGAAGGACGGGGTGGTCAGCGGCGTCTTCGTCCGGGTCGCCCCGGACGACATGGAAGCGGTGATGGGCGCCGACACCCTGCGCGTGCTGGAACAGTGCCCGGCCCATGTGGGCCGCGTCAGCGACCTCGCCCGCACTGTCGCCTGGCAGATGCGCGGCTGCACGCTCTCCGGCCCGGCGCGACGCCTCTATCTCGCCGGCAAGGCGCTGGAGATGATGGGCGAGACCTTCCTTCAACCCGAGGACGCCGCTCCGCGGGGGTCCTCGTTGGCCTGGACCGCGCGGGACATCGCCTGTTTTCACGCCGCCCGCGCCATCGTCCTCGCCGAACTCGCCGATCCGCCTGCGGTGACGATGCTCGCACGACGGGTCGGCACCAACGCCCGCAAGCTGAGCCAGGGCTTCGCCGACCTGTTCGGTGCGCCGGTCTATACGTTCGTGAAGGCCCGCCGGCTTGAAGAGGCGCGGCGGATGATCGAGGCAGGCGAAACCTCCATCTCGCGGGTGGCGCAGCGTTTCGGCTACCAGCCCGCGCATTTCTCCACGGAGTTCAAGCGACGGTTCGGTCACGCCCCCAGTGCTTTCATTGGAAAGGATAAAAAGAATATCATCTGACCCTGCAAACCTCGCAATCCCGAAAGACAAAGTCGCGAACCCGAAAGCCGGGCACATTGCTCGCGGAGGATCGGCGGTCGAACAATGAACCTGGAACCTGATTTCAGGGATACGGGATGCGTCATCATCACTTCGCACGGCCGCGCGGACACCGCATGGCCCATGCGCTCATCCATGCCGCCGCGTTTCTTCTCACGCTCAACGGGCCTGCCGGCGCGCAGGAAGCCACCGGGCTTCAGGAGCTGCCGACGGATGGGGATAGCATGGTGCTCGACACCATCACCGTCACCGCGCGTCGCCGCGAGGAGGCGGCCCAGGATGCGCCGGTCGCGGTGACCGTGGTGCCGCGGGAGGATATCGGCCCCGGCAAGGTGGAGACGCTGGAGGACGCCGCCTTCCGCAGCCCCAACACGGTGTTCTCGGGACAAGGCGGCCCGCTCACCATTCGCGGCGTGGGCAATCTCGGCATGTCCGGCGGCGTCGATCGCCAGCCGGGCGTGGGCATGTTCCTCGACGAGGTCTATATCGCGCGGCCGTTCGGCTACCCGACCTATCTCGACGACACCGAGCGGGTGGAGATCGTGCGCGGCTCGCAGGCGACGCTCTACGGCAAGAACACCATCGGCGGCGCGGTAAACCTCGTGTTCCGCGATCCTGCCGAGCGCGCCGGTGCGGAGGTCGAGGCCAGCTTCGGCACGGGGCCGGAGGGCCGGCTGCGCGGCGCCTTCGATGCGCCCTTCACGACGGCGGTTGGCACCGGAGACTTCGCCATGCGCGGCTTCCTGTCCTGGACCGGCCGGAACGGCTACATCGACAATTTGCCCACCGGCGACACGGTGGGCAACGAGAACGCCCTTGCCACCCGCTTCACCGTCACCGGCCATCTCTCACCCGACACGAAGGTGAAGATCGCGGTTGACTATTCCCACACCGACAATGACGGCGGCCTGTGGTACACGACCCTGCCGCTCGCCTTCAGCTACAAGTCCACCAGCGACTACGCGCCCATCAACCGTATCGACATCGGCGGCGTGATGGGGCGGATGGATCATGAGATGGGCTGGGCACGGCTCACCTCCATCACCGCCTATCGCGGTCATGACATGAAGTCGGTGCTCGATGGCGACTTCACGCCAGCGGACTATATCGTGCAGGCGCAGACGGAGTCCCAGCGCCAGTTCACGCAGGACCTGCGCCTCACGTCCACCACCGACGGGCCGCTGCGATGGCTCGGCGGCCTGTTCTACATGAACGAGAACTTCAACGGTGCGCAGTATTTCGAGCTCACGAGCGTGCCCGAAGCCCTGTGGAGCCGCTCGGTCTTCGACCAGACCACCAACACCTTCGCCGCTTTTGCCGAGCTCGGCTACAAGATCATCCCCGCCCTCGAACTGGTGGGCGGCCTGCGCTACACCTATGAAGTCAAGGACACCACGGCGTTCACGGCGAGCCCGAGCGGCACCTACATGTTCGGCATGCCCGGTTATGCCTCCGGCGACACCGACTTCGGCAATCTCTCCCCCGAGCTGTCGGCGGTCTACACCTTCTCGGAAGGCAACATCGCCTTCGCCAAGTTCGCGCGGGGCTTCAAGTCCGGCGGCATCAGCCCGTTCATCGACGTGAACAACAGCGCGAATACCTATGATCCCGAGACCACCACCTCCTACGAGGTGGGCGTCAAGACCACGTGGCTGGATGGCCGCCTGACTTTAAACGCCTCTGCCTTCTACGTGGACTGGCAGAACCAGCAGGCGGTGATCTATACGAGCCCCTTCACCCGGGTGATCCGCAACGCCGCCGCCGCCACCTCCCAGGGCGTCGAGCTGGAGGCCGCGGCGCGGGTCACCGAAAATCTCATCCTTTCCGCCAACTACGGCTACCTCGACACGCACTACGATGACTTCGTGGATGACGTTCTGGGGGTGGTCTATACGGGCAATCCGCTGCCCTTCGCGCCGCGGAACAGCTTTGGCGCCGGGGCGCGGTGGTCGAGCCCGGTGGGGGGCGGCCTCACCTTCGTGGCGGCGCTCGACTACAGCTACCGCAGCTCCTACGCCTTCAATCCGGACGACCTCTACCGCCAGGCGCCCACCCATCTCGTGGATGCGCGCATGGGGCTCCAGGCCGAGCACTGGTCGGCGACCCTGTGGGCCAAGAACCTGCTCGACGAGGTCTATCTCCAGCAATACTTCCTCTATGCCGGCGTGGACATGGGCGTCGCCTCGCCTGGGCGGACGGTGGGCGTCACCGTGAAGGCGCAATGGTGAGCGCTATGGATACCGATGCGATGGCGACCGGTGCCGCCCCGGCCGCCTTGCCGCAAGCTCCCGCGGAGGGCACCGCCGCTGCGGCTGCCGCCCGGCCGGGTCTCGTCCTCATCGGGGCGCTCTATCTCGCGCAGGGCATCCCGATCGGCTTCCTGTTCGAGGCGCTGCCCGTGCTGCTGCGGCAGAACGGCGTGCCGCTCGACGCCATCGCCATCCTGCCGCTGGCGGCGCTGCCCTGGATCTTCAAGTTTTTGTGGGCGCCGGTGGTGGACAACCGCTTCAGCGCACATATCGGGCGCCGCCGGAGCTGGATCCTGCCCATGCAGACCGTGCTGGTCGTCTCCCTCGCGGTGTGCGCTTTCCTGCCGCCCACGGAGCAGAACGTGGGCATGCTGCTGGCCGCCTTCCTTTTCGGCTCGGTTGCGGCGGCGACCCAGGATACGGCCACCGACGGCCTTGCGGCCGAAAGCCTCGTCGGGGCGCAGCTCACCAAGGCCAATGCCCTCCAGGCCGGCGGCATGATGGCGGGCTTCATGATCGGCGGCGCCGGCACGCTGATCGTCATCGACTATTTGGGATATGCGGCGGCGGTGCTCGTGCTGGCGGGCATCACCGCCTTGTGCCTCCTGCCCGTGCTCGTGTGGCGGGAACCGGAGGTCGTGCTGCCGGCGCACCGGCCGAAGGCGCGGGTGAGCCGGACCCTGCGGCGGAGCGGGGTGGGCCTTCTGCTCCTGCTCGGCCTGCTCTATGGCACGGCGCAATCAGCCGGCAGCGGCCTGTCGCGCCTTATGCTCACCGATGCGGGCTGGAGCCTGTCGCACCTCGGCCTCCTCGCGGGGGCCTCCGGGGTGGCGATGATCGGGCTCGGGGCGCCGCTCGGCGCGATGGCGGTGGCCCGTCTCGGCGTGTGGCGTGCCCTCGGCAGCGGCCTCTGCGTGGGCCTGTGCGCGCTGGGGCTCTGGGTTGCGCTCGCCATCTCCGCCGAGGCGCCTGCGCCGGCTCTTGCCGTCCTCGCGGCGGTGGGGATCGGACTCGCCGGCGGGCTGATTTCCGTCGCCGCCACCACCCTCGCCATGCGCTTTGCCGCGGAGGGAAACCAGACCGGCACGGATGTGACGGTCCTGCAGAGCGCCCACGTCACCGGCGACATGGCGGCGGGAAGCCTCGCCGTAGGCCTTGCGTCCGCCGTCGGCTATGCCGGCGCCTTTGCCGGCGCGCTCATGGTCACCGCGCTGACCCTGGCGCTCGTCGCCGCCATGGCCGGCCGGCCGGCGCTGCGCCGGTTCTGACGCGCCGCGCCCGCCTGGAACGGAGCCCGCCTGGACGACAGGCGGATCTGCCTGCACGGCAGGCATTCGGATCGCGCATTCCATCGCTCTCCGGCCCGGCCGAAGTCCGGGCCGAAATCTTCATGACATTTCAGACATCGAGGAGACGACCACATGACGGTGGGCTGGGTCGACCGCATCACCGACCGCCTGGCAAGGCGGCCATCCGGCCGGGTCGGCCGGGCGCTATACCGCCACGCCGGGGGCCATCGGACGGGCTTCCAGTTCGCTCTCGAACAGCTTCCATTGAGAGCGCAAGACACGGTGCTCGACGTGGGATGCGGCGGCGGCGTTTTTCTCAGCCTTGCGCTCGCCCAGGGTGTCGCGGCGGCGGTGGGCGTGGACCACAGCGCCGACATGCGCGCCACCACGCTTGAGGCGAATGCGGAAGCCGTGGCGGCCGGCAGGCTCCGGGTGCTGGCCGGCGATGCCGCCGCCTTGCCGCTCGGCGATGGCGGGTTCTCGCGCGTGTTCTGTCTCAATGCCTTCTTCTTCTTCCCCGATCCCGCGGCTGCCGTGGGCGAGATGGCGCGCGTGGCCGCGCCCGGGGGGACGGTTGCCATCCTCACCACGCCGCCGGAAATGGAGCGGAGCGCGCGCCTGTTCTTCGGCCCGCTCGCGCGGCGGATGCGGTTCGACGCGCCGGAGGCATTGGCGCGCTGGAGCGCCGAGGCCGGGCTGGTCGCGGCACAGGCCCTGGCGGTGCCGAAGGGCGGTATCCTCCATATGGCCCGCAAGCCGGCAGAAGGCGTGACGCCATGAGCGGCGCCGAAGGCCCGGACGGGTCTGAAATCGTCATGCCCGGCTTTCGCGGGCGCGTGGTCGGCCGCTTTTCCGGCATGCTGGTGGTGGAGGGCGAAATCCATGGGCACTTGCCCGCCCATGCCGCGACATCGGACGAGCTTGCGGTGGTGATGGAGGGGTGCGTGGAGGTGGAGCTCCCCACCGGGCTCGTCCGGCTCGAGGCGGGCGGGCACCTCGTGGTGCCGGCCGGCATGTCGCATGCGGTCCGCGCGATCGGGATGGCGAAGGTGCTTCTCATCGGCGCGCCGGACTAAAGCCCCCGCCCGGCGAACCCGCACCGAGCGCAGGTCCGGCCCGATGGAGCGGAGCGTGGCGCCGGCCTAACTGCGCGCCCGTCGCGATGGCCGGGCGGCGGCGGCGGAAGACAGTCCGCATTCCGCCGCCACAGCCATGAGATCGACCGCGTCAGCGCCGAGCGAGGGATCCAGCAGGTGGCGCAGCCCCATGCCGCGCACGCGGTCCACGAAGGCCAGCGCCGCCGGGTCCTCGGCGTTACGACCGAATGCGGCGGCGACGGCAGCGGCGAAGCCGCGCGCATGCGCGTCGAGAATGGGCCGCAGCTCGGGCTCCTCGCTCGCCTCCAGCACGATGCCGAGGAAGAAGCGCAGGCGGTTGCGATCGAACATCAGCTGACGCGTCAGGGCCAGAACGCCGTCCACGTCGAGCACCGCGCCGCGCCGCGACCGCGCGGCGCGGTCGTGGGATTCCTCCAGCAGCGCGACGAACAGGTCGGCCTTGCGGGGAAAATAATAGGTGAGATGGGATTGGCGCACCCCCGCCGCCTTGGCCACGCGGGGCTGGGTGAGCGCCTTGATGCCCTCGCTTTCGGCGAGATCCAGGGCCGCGTCGAGGAGGCGCTGGCGTATTGGTCCATCCGCAGCCATGGCTTGCTCCATCCGGTGCGGCTTCGATTTGGAAGACTTACCAAGAAGCAGCTGCAACAGCCAGTCCGGCCCGCCGGCGCGCCCAATATGGCCGACGGGCATCGGCCTCACCCGCGCACGGTGATGATGCCCTCATAGGCGAGAGCGCTGAAGAAGACGTGGGGCGCCCCGAAGCCGGCCTCGGCGAGCAGCACCCTGCGCCGGTCCGGCGCGAGAGGATGCCACTTGGCCGCGATGCGCGCGATCACCGCGTCCGGATCGTCCGCGCCGTCCTGCATGCGGAGCCATTGTCCATAGGCGCCGTCCCATCGCCCGCCGGCATGGTGGAACAGCAGCGCCGAGGCGCCGGGGCGCAGCGGCGCGGCGAGGGCCGCGAGGAAGCCCGCCCGGGCCCCGTCGTCGGGAATGAAATGGTCCACCAGAAAGGCGAGGGCTGCATCGCAGGGCGGCAGATCGCTCGCGCCGAGGGGGGCGGCGACCCATTGCACGCGGGCCTCGTCCTTCGAGGCGGCGAGGCGGGCCTGCGCCCGGGCCAGCATGGCCGGTGAGGGATCGAGGCCGACGAAACGCCAGCTTGCGTTGGCCGCGGCGAGCCGTGCGAGCTCCGATCCGGTCCCGCAGCCGGCCACGAGGATGCGCGCGCCATCCGGCAGCAGCCTGGTGAGGATGGCGGTGGCCAGCTCTCCGGCCAACCCGTAGCCGGGCACAAGTCGTGGGATGCGGACATCATAGTCGGAGGCGGCATCGGGCGGGAAGGTCGTGGACGCGGTTGCCATCAAGCCTCCGGAGCGGTGGCAGGCGTGCGCCCCGCCAGGACCGCCGCGGCCGCCGCGAGAGCAAGCAGCACGCTGGCGCTGGCGAAGGGCCAGGAGGGCGAGACCTGATGCAGGCTCGCGCCCAGGAGGGGGCCGAGGCTCATGCCGAGGCCTTGCCCCATGGCGTTGAGGCCGGCGACCCGGCCCTGCGCATGGGGTCCCGCCTTCAAGCTGAGGCAGGCGAGGTTGCCTGGCAGCATCGCGCCGATGGCGCCGCCGAACAGGGCCATGGCGCCCATGAGCTCCCAGCGGTCCCGCGCCAGGGTCGCAAGCACCAGAGCGAGCGTGGCCACGACCGCCCCTGTGCGCAGCAGGCGCTGCGGCGGCCAGGGCAGGATGCGCAGCACGAGGCCCTGCACCGCGATCATCACCAGCGCCGTGGTCATCATGATCCCGCCGGCGCCGGAGGTGGCCGCTTCCGGGCTCAACCCCCAGGCATCCTGGAGCCGCAGGGCGGTCACCTGCTGCAACACCCCATATGCGGTGATGGCGAGGAAGGTCACCAGCAGGAACGGCCAGAGCGCGACGAGCCGCACCCGTTGCTCTTTGCCACGGCCGACCGGAGCCTGGCGACGGGACTCGGGCGCAGCCACCGCCACGGCAACGAGGCCGAGCGCGGCAAGCCCGGCGACAGCGAGGAAGGCTGCGGCCGGCGCGGTTCCGCCGAGGCGCCAGGCGAGCCCCGCCCCGACGATGGCGCCGATGCCGTAGGCGGCGCCGACAAGGCCCATGCCGCCGGCGCGGGCTGACGGGTCCGTGGTGTCCGCCATATAGGCCTGGGCGACTGGCATCAGGCCGCCGCCGACGAGGGCCTGCGAGGCCCGCACGAGACCGAAGGCGACGAGGGCGAAAAGGGCGGTCATGGCCCCGTCGAGCCGCCCGAGGACGATGCCGGCGAACGCCGATGGTGCCAGCGCCGCGGCGCCGAGGGCCAGCAGCAGCACCGGCCGGCGGCCCACCCTTTCGCTGGCATAGCCCCAAGCGGGCGCGGCGACGATGAGGAGGAGCGCGGACAGGCTGAGGAGCGCGCCGGTCTGAATGTCCGAGAAGCCGAGCCGCCGCCCGAGCGGCGGCAGCAGCACGAACAGCAGGGACTGGCCAGCGGCGTTCGCCAGCAATCCCGCGGCCAGCGCGGCATGGGCCAGCGAAGCCGTGCGAGGAGTGGCCATGGGGCGCGATGCGTCGGTCATGGCGGCCTCAAAAACGCACGCGCGCGCCGGCGCCGAAGGCGCGGCCGGTGCCGGGGACGCCGGCGAACACGGCGGTGCCGGTGGCGGTGGTGCCGGACTGGAAGGCGGAGAGGACGTAGCTCTGGTCGAACACGTTCTCCACATAGCCGTAGAAATCGAAGCGCGAATGCTGCCAGCCGGCCCGCAGGTTCACGAGGCTGTAGGCGTCGAGGAAGCGGCTGTTGGCCGGGTCGATGGCGCGGCTGCCGACATATTGATATTCCGCCCGCCCGAAGAGGCTGCCCTCCAGGCTGCCGAGGGTCAGCGGCTGGCGATAGTCCAGCACGAGGCTGCCGGTGACGTCGGGGGCATAGGGCACCACATTGCCGATGAGGTTCGTGTTCGCGGCCTCGGTGACCTCGGTGTCGAGCAAGGCCAGGGTGCCGCTGAAGGTGAGCGCCTCGGTGAGCCGCGCCTTCAGCTCGATCTCTGCGCCATAGCTCCGGGTGTCTGCGTTCTGCACGTCGAAGCGGCCGACCGTGGGGCTGTAGGTGAAGAGCTGCTCGTCCGAGGTGTCGTTGTAGAAGACGGCGGCTCTGATCTCGATGCGGTCGGAGAAGGGGCTGCCCTTCACGCCCGCCTCATAGGACCAGGTGCTGGCGCTGTCGTAGGCGGAAGCGGGGATGCCGAGGGCGGCGAACTGGTTGTAGAGGGGGTAGCCGCCGGGCTTCTCGCCGCGGGCGATGGTGGCATAGGCGGTGAGGGCCGATGTCAGGTCATAGCTGAGCCCGGTGCGCCCGGTGATGAAGTCGTGGGGGCCCGATCCGTCCTGGATGAACAGCGGCACCGCCGGCACCGGGCCCGCGCGGCCCAGGAAGGTGCCGGTGAAGTCCTTGGTCTCGTGGGTGGCGCGCAGGCCGACGATCAAGCGCAGGCGTTCGGACAGGGGAATGGTCACCTCGCCGAAGCCGGCGAAGTCGAAGGTGTCCATCCCCGCCGTGTAGGCGCCGTTCGCCATGGCGGTGCTGGTGATGTCGGTGGTGGAGGAGAAGCTGGAATAGAATGCGCTCATGCCGCCCACCCAGCGCACGCCCGCGACCTCGCCGTCGAGCCGGACCTCCTGCGTGAATTGGGTGTTGTCCTCCGCGATGGCGCGCACGTTGGTGGGGGACTGGAAGGCGAAAGGCGGAAAGCCGGTCGCCGCGCTGGCGAGGAAGCCGTCGAGAATATCGGCCTCCATGCCGATGGTGTAGCGCGAGAGGCCGGTGATGGAGGTCAGGCGGGCGGCGCCGAAATCATGGGTGATGGTGAGGCCGAGTCCACCCGTCTCCACCGTGCTCTCCGGCACGGGATTATAGGCATTGCGGGGGGAGAGCGGATCGTCGAGCCATACGCCGGTGGTCGGGCGCTGGCGGTCGCGTCGGTAGTTGGCGGCGAGGGTGAGCGTGGTGTCGTCGTCCGGCGTGAACAGCGCCTTGCCGGCGACGGCGCCGAAGGTCTCCTTCCGGATCATCTCGTTCACCGACGCCACCCCGCCGGGGCCGGAGAACAGGTAGTTTTCGATATCCCCGTCATAGCCGTAGAGCTGGCCGGTAAGGCGCAGGGCGAGGGTCTCGTTCACCGGCCCGGAGAGCAGCGCGGTAGCCTCGCGGCGGCCATGGCTGCCGATCTCGCCGCCGACCATGCCCTCGAACACGCGGGTGGGATCGCCGGTGGCGATGGTCACCGCGCCCGCCTGGGCGTTGAGGCCGAACAAAGTCCCCTGCGGGCCGCGCAGCACCTCGATCTGCTCGACGTCCAGGAAGCGCTGGTCGAAGATGCGGGTCGGCACGGGAATGCCGTCCACATAATAGTTCACCGCGGGCGCGATGACGGCGGACGAGGACCCGATGCCGCGGATGTTCAGCAGGTTGGCGAAGCTGAGGCCGCTCTGGGTGAAGTTGAAGTTGGGCACGAAGCGGTAGAGGTCTTCCGTGTCCTTTATGTCGGCATCCTCCAGGGTGCGGCGGGTGACGGCGGTCACCGAGAAGGGCACGGTGCGGATATCCTCCTCGATCTTTCGGGCGGTGACGGAGATTTCCTCGAGGGTGACGGGATTGGCCGCGTCCCCGCCGGCGCCGGCATCCTGCCCATGCCCGGCGGTCGGCATGGATGCCAGCGCCGCGGCGAGCCAGGCTCCACCCTTGCCGTATCTCCAGCGCTTTGCGCGCGCGCCCAAAGCCATCCCCGGCTCCTGTCGTCATTGATTGGTAACCAACCAATTCCGTAGCAACATTGCGGTCCGCGAACAATAAGCGCGAAGTACATTGGATTTTTTCCAGAGGCGCGCCCGCGCCCGGCTCCGATCGAAGGCGAAGGTGTCTTCCACCGGGGATGCATACCCGCCGGTGCCGGGGACGCCGCGCCGATCGGATCTATCGCCAATGCTGCGGTGACCGCCCCCCCGACGACCGGCCCTCCCATCACTTCGTCATCTGGCCGGCGCGATCGAACCATAGGTCACGCCCGACCGGTTTACGCGCGGGATCGGCGGACCGGCGCCGTTCCTACAGCGACCACCATGCTCACCCGCGCAGCCGCGGAAACAGGCGGCCGGTCGTGGCGCAATAGGCGCCGTAGGCATCCCCGAACGTGTCGCGCATCATCGCCTCCTCGTTCGGGATGCGAATGAACCACATGGCGGCGAAGGCCGGGATGATCAGCACGCCGGCGATCCAGTTCTGAATCAGGAGCGGCTGGGCCAGCGCGAAGATCCAGATCGCCGCGTACATCGGGTGGCGCACGCGCGCATAGACGCCCTGCGTCACGAGATCGTGGCCCTCGCGCACCTCCAGGCCCGGGCTCCAGTTGCGGCCCAGATCGGCATGGCTGCGCCAGAACAGCCACAGGTAAGGCCCTTGGAGCAGCACGCCGACCCAGGTGGCCCATGCCGGCAGCCGATAGTTCGCGGCGTCGAACAGGCCGGTGGCCAGCTGCAGCAGGGGGAGAACCATCATCGTTGCGAACATGCCCATGAGCAGGAGCTGCTCGCCGGCCCCCTTGCGCGCTTCGACGATACGGTTGCCGCGGTTGCGCAGGGAAAAGGGCGTGCGGATCGCCGCGGTGGCAATGAAGGCCGCCAGCCAGGCCAGCGCGCCGATGCCGTTCTCGCGCCAGCGCCAAACGGCGAGCACCAGCAGAACCACGCCGAGGACCATGGTGGCGATTGCCTGCAGGCTTGTCATCATGGGGCGCTGCGATCGGGTCATGGCCTTGCTCCCTTCGTCCGGCAGACGGCTGGTTCCTGGTGCCGGCTCACCATCGCAGCCTCCCGCACATGCTCGGGCCGGAAGCCGATTCCAACGAGACGGCCGGCGACCCGCGCCAGCACCGGCCAGCGCGCGATGAAGCGCATGAAGGCGGGCGGGCCCTCGCGCTCCGCCTTGCTTGCGTCGCGCTTGCGCCGATCACGCTGCATCATCAATTGCAGCTTCTGCGTCGCCCTGGTGGGGAAGGACCGCCGGGCTTCGACGGCGGCGAGGTGGCGGTCCATGAGCGTACCCTTGCGGAGCGGGGCGGACAGGATGTTGGCCGCCGCCACCGCGTCCTGGATCGCGAGGTTGACCCCGAAGCCGCCGATCGGCGACATGGCGTGCGCCGCGTCGCCGATGCAGATGAGGCCCGGCCGCCACCAGCGCTTCAGCCGGTCGATGCGCACGCTCAGGAGATGCACGTCATCCCACGAGCCGATTTCCTGCATGCGCTGCGGCGGCAGAGGCGAGACGGCGGCGACGGCGGTGCGGAAGGCGTCGAGCCCTGCGGCCTTCACATCGTCGAAGGTGCCCTTGCGCACCACGTAGCCGCATTGCCAATAGGTGCCGCTGTCCACCATGACAAAGCCCTGGCGCGGTCCGCCATGGCCCATGGTGTAAGGCGGATCATCGGGCCGGTGCGAGAGCTTCATCCACAGCACGTCGCGCGGGCTGCCGAAGCGCTCCACCTCAAGCCGCGCCTTTTCGCGCACCAGCGAGCTGCGGCCGTCCGCACCGACGGTCAGCGCCGCCCGGATCGTCAGCGTGCCATCCGCAGTGGCGGCGCGCACGCCGGCGATCCGGCCGCCATCCTCGATCAGCTCCGTTGCCGCAGCCTGCAGGATCAGCCGGAAATTCGGGAAGCGCCCCGCTTCCCCTGCCACATAGTCGAGGAACTCCCATTGCGGCATGAAGGCGATGAACCGGCACCGCGTCGGCAGATGGGAGAAATCGGCGATGGTGACGTCCTTGCCGCCGATCTCGGCATGAAGGCGCGGTGCTTCGGTGTGCGGCAACTGGAGCAGCCCGTCGAGCAGCTCCAGTTCGTGCATCACTTCGAGCGTCGAGGGGTGGATGGTGTCGCCGCGGAAATCACGCAGGAAGTCCTCGTGCTTCTCGACGACCGTCACGTCGACCCCGGCCCGGGCGAGCAGCAGGCCCAGCATCAGCCCGCCCGGCCCGGCGCCCACGATGACGCAGCCGGTTTCAAAATCGGCCGTTGGACAGGCGCCTTCCATGAAACACCTCCAGATCGGCGACGTCCGACATTGCAGAGACTTGCTCGGGAGCCGAACTGAATAAGTTAATAGACATAATTTTCGGCAGAAATTTGCGATACATCAACTGTTTATTCATCTAATTTGTACTTATTACAAATATATAATGAAAAATGCCCAACTTAATTGCACTCCGGTATTGATCCCATCTTAGCAAAAATTGATGGTGAATTCGCTCCCGATGCTGCGGCTATCTGTTCAGCTACGCCGCGCGGTTGCATGCTGGCCGCTTTCCTTCGTCGTGCTACGGAAACGCGTCGAGGCGGCGCTCATCGTCGGCATCCGCGTCGCCGGGGCGCTGGCATTGTTCGCGGGCGCCGGGCTTGAAATGGGCAGCGCCGAATTTCCCTGGAGGCAGAAGGAGTTGCTCGAAGCCGTCACCGGCTTCACCTTGCCCTCCTGGTCTGTCGCAAAAATCGCAGCGACGCGTTCAGGCGGAGCCTGGATCAGCGGCGCTCTTGGATCGGCTGCGCTGCCGCTCCGCACCTCAGGCCGGCTGCCAGCGCTTTGCCCGTTCCTGCGCCTCCCACATGGCGCGGTAGCGACCTTTCGTTGCCATCAGCTGGGCATGGGTTCCGCTCTGCGCGAGGCATCCCGCCTCGATGACGAGAATGCGGTCTGCGCCGACGATCGTGGACAGCCGATGGGCGATCACGATCACCGTCCGCTCCCGCACCAGGGCGTCGATGGCGCGCTGCAGCGCGAGCTGGTTTTCGGCATCGAGGGCCGCCGTCGGCTCGTCGAGAATCACGATCGGGGCGTCCTTCAACAGCGCCCGCGCTATGGACAGGCGCTGGCGTTCGCCGCCGGACAACCGGCCGCCATAGTCGCCAAGCCGTGTCTGCCAGCCCTGCGGCAGGCGGGCGATGAAATCGAGGCATTGCGCGGCGCGCGCTGCGGCCTCCACCTCCGCCTCGCTCGCTTGCGGCCGGCCGAAGCGGATGTTGGCGGCGATGGTGTCGTCGAACAGATGAACCTCCTGGAACACCGTCGAGACGAGGCCGTTCAGCGCCTCCGGCGGAATCTGGCGCAGGTCCACCCCGCCGATGGTGATGGTGCCGCGCTGCGGATCCGCATGGCGCATCAGGAGCCGCGCGAGCGTGCTCTTGCCCGATCCTGACGGCCCGACCAGAGCCGTCAGGCTGCGCGCCGGCAGATCGGCGCTGAAGTCGCGGATGGCGGGCGCCTGCGCCTGCGCATAGCGGAAGGTGACGTCGGTGAAGCGGATGTCGAAGGCCATGGGCCGGAGCGCGGGCGTGCGCTGCGGCAACGGCGGCTCGGCCAGGAAGGCGTCGATGCGCTCGAGCCCCGCTTCCATCAGCTCGATCATGATCGTGTAGGAGACGAAGGTGGCGAGCGGATCCGCGAAGCGCGCCGCCATGACCATCACCGCCGCCACCAGCGCCGGCTCCAGCGTGCCGCTCACGACCCACACCAGCCCTACCGCGGCGGTGGCGAAGAGGCCCAGCTCGACCACGCTGGCGATGACGACGTTCGGCCGCGCCCCTTCGCGGTGATTGGCGACCTGAAGGCGCTCCAGGCCCGCGAGGCTCTTCTTGAGAGCGACCGCCTTCTCGCCCGCGCAGCGCGACGACCGCAGCACCGGCAGGCCCTGCACATATTCCACGATGTCGGCATTGAGCTGGCGATGGGCCAGCGCCAGAGCCCGCATGTCGCGAGCGAAGGCCGGCCGGCGCCAGCGGTAAAGCGGCAGGACGGCCGGGAACAGGCAGAGCAGCAGCGCGCCAAGGCGCCAATCATAGGCGAAGGTGACGCCCGCCGTCACCAGCGGCGTGACGAGGGCGACGACGATGAGATTCGCCACGGTGAGCACGTGATTGAGATGCTCGTCCACGTTGCCGAGCACCGTGGCGTGGACCTCCCCGGCGCGCTGGTCGCGCAGGCGCTCCAGCGGGATGCGGCGCAATTGCGTGCCGAGCCGCTCGCGCAGCAGGTGGCTCGCCATGGCCATGTGGCCATCATAGTCGAAGCCCTGCGCCCACCAGCGCAGGACCGTCGCCCCCACCGCAAGCACGACCATGGCGGCGAGCCACCAGATGGTCGCGGCGCGATCCGGCACGGAGAGGAGATTGCTGAACAACGGGAGCAGGCAGGCAAGCGCAAGCCCTTGCAGCACGGCCGCGCCGAGGAGGCCGAGGAGGCTCGCGCGCAGCCGGGAGGCCAGAGGGCCGGTGCTGCCCATCAGGCGCCGATAGCTCTCCCGCCAGGACCGCATCCGCGCGGCCGGCGCTCCCGCCGCGGCGGCCGGATCAAGCTGTGTCACGAGGTGACCTCTGCGTTACGGGAGGTGTTCAGCGTCCAGCCAGCGGCTTGCTCATGGTCGGCCCAGAGCCGCGCATAGAGGCCGCCGCGGGCGATCAGGGCGGCATGGTCCCCGTGCTCGACGAGCAGGCCGTGGTCGAGGACCAGGATCTGGTTGGCATCGCGAACGGTGGCGAGGCGGTGCGCCACCACGATGACGGTCCGCTCCCGCATCAGCGCCGAGAGGGCGGCGACAAGCGCGACTTCGCTCTCCGGGTCCGCGAACGCCGTCGCCTCGTCGAGCACCAGGATCGGCCTGTCCTCCAGGATGGCGCGGGCGATGGTGATGCGCTGGCGCTGCCCCCCCGACAGGAAGGCGCCGCGCTCCCCGACGCGGGTGTCGTAGCCCTCGGGCAGCTCCATGATGAAGTCATGGGCCTGGGCGGCCCGCGCGGCGGCGATCACCGCTGCCTCAGGCGCCTCTGGGCAGCCGAGGCGAATGTTGTCGGCGATGCTGCCGGCGAACAGGAACGTGTCCTGGAAGACGAAGGACAGGTGCGCCATCAAGGCGTCCGGGTGCATCCCCCGCACGTCCACCCCGCCCACGCGCACATGCCCGGCGGTGACATCCCAGAAGCGCGGGATGAGGCGTACCACCGTGCTCTTGCCCGCGCCCGAGGGGCCCACCAGGGCCGTGACGGTGCCGGGGCGCGCAGCGAAGGTCACGTCGCAAAGAGCTTCGGCATCGTCCGCGCCATAGCGGAAATGCACGTGCTCGAAGGCGATGCTCGCATCCACCGGAGCGGGCTCCGGCCGCGCATCGACCGTCTGCTCCGGCAGATCCAGCACTTCAACGATCCGGGAGATGCTCTGCTTCGCCTTCTCGATCATGTGGTTCAGCAACATCAGCGGCATCATCGCCTCGGCCATGCCGGTGCCAAGCAGCAGGGCGGCGAGCCAGGTGGAAAAGTCGAGGTGGCCTCGCCAGAACAGGATGGCGCCGACCCCGAGCAGCACCACCAGGGTGGGCAGAGGGTTCAGGACCGCCAGCGAGAACCGTGCCGTGAAGCTCGCCTCGCGGTACCAGCGCGTGAGCATGTCGCGATAGGCTTCGAGGGCCTGCTGGTAGCGCCCGAAGGTCGTGTGTCCGGAATCGAAGGTCCGAACCACCGGCATCGCCTGCACGTATTCGACCACCGCGGCACTCACGCGCTCGCGCGCCGCATTGTAGCGGCGCGTCATGTCCGCATGGTCGCGCATGGCGAAAGCGAGGATGACGAGGCCCAGCAGCAGCACCGCACCGGCCGTCAGCGCCAGGCGCCAGTCCAGCCAGGCCAGGGCGCAGAAGGTGACGACCGGCATGGCGTAGGCGCGCGCATAGAGCGGGGTGCTATCGGCGACGAAGACGTGCAGTTCCTTGACGTCGTCGTGCATCACCTTGGTGAGCGCGCCCTTTCGATGCGCCCGAGGGACACGCGCCCCAAGTGCCGGGCGAGGCGCGTGCGCAGGATCCGCTCCAGCCGGAAGGCGGCATAATGGGACTGATCGAACGAGGCGAGGCGCAGCACGTAGGCGCCGATGGTCGCGGCCAGTGCGCCGGCCAAGGGGAGCCAGGGCCAGGACGAAGGCTCGGCCAGCACGGCGTGGACCGCCACGGCCGCGAGCCCGAGCGCGCCAAGGCCGGCAATGCCGCCCAGCACCGAGAGCGCGATGGCGAAGGCGATCTGCCCCTTAACCGGCGCCATGATGGCCCACGGACTCGACGGGCGCGGACGGTGCATCGCACCCGGCACCATGGGAACCGTGCGGTCGATCTTCGGGGCTGATGTCACGGCCTGGTCTCCGCCGTCGACGTCGGTCCGGGCCGGGGCGGTTCGTAGCTAAGCGAGAGCAGCGTCGCGGCTGCGGCGGCGAGGGCCGCGAGCGCAATCACGCCCGGGTAGCCGAGGGGCGCGGCGAGAGCGGCGGCGGCCGTCATGGTCGCCATCGCTGCGAACTGGTTCACGCTGTACTGAACCGCGTAGTCCGTCGCGGGAGTGTCGTGCGCCGCCTGGTCCATCATCAGCGTCGCGAGCACAGTCGCGGCCGGATTGTAGCCCAGGAAGAAGAGCACGACGCCAATGCCGGCTACCGCTGCGGGGACCCCGTCCAGCAGCGCGAGCGCGACTGCGAGCACGCCGACGACCTGCGCCACGGCCGTGCCGACGAGCGCCGCGCGGCGGCTTAAGCGCCCCATCAGCCAGCCCGTTCCCAAGGCTGCAGCGAGACCCACCAGGGACCCTGCCACATTGACCACGAGGCCGATGGCATCGAGGTCCCAGCCCCGATCGACGAGCGCGGGGATGATGACGGCGTAGGCCATGCCGCTGCCGACCGGGAACAGCAGCAGCAGGAGCAGCCAGCGGCCCCGGCCCGCAAATCGCCAGAACAGGACGAGGCGGCCGAGCAGCATACGGGTGCCGGGCGTGCGCCCGGCCCAGCGGGGCTCGCGGAATCCTGCGAGCTGCACCAGCGACACGGCGGTGCCGGCGGCGGGCACCGTCAGGCAGCCGCCCCAGCCGATGTGCGGGTGGGCCATCAGGATCACGCCGCCGCCGATGAGGTTGCCGACGAGGCCGCCGGATATCTGGAGCCCGTTGCCCAGGCCCCGTTCCGAAGGGCTGAGCAGGCGGCAGGACAGGCCGTCGACCGCGATGTCCTGGGTCGCCGAGACCAGGGCCACGCCGACACAGAGAGCGTAGAGAAGGGCGAAATCGTCGATCACGTCGAGGCTGCCGATCAGCAGCAGGAGCACCACCAGACCGCTCTGGGTCACCAGCAGCCAGCCGCGATAGTGGCCGAGCCGGCCCATGCCGATGCGGTCGATCCAGGGCGCCCACAGCACCTTCAGCGGCCAGACGAGCCCCAGCATGTAGACGAGGCTGACGGTCTCCAGCCCGGCGCCGCGCTGGCGCAGAATGGCCACCAGCGCCACCACGAAGAAGCCGAGGCCCAGATACTGCGTCGTGTAGAGGCTGGCGAGCAGCAGCCACGCCTGGCGCGACATCAGCGTCGCTCCCTGCGCCCTCGCATCGACGCTCGCGGCTTGCGCATCCACGGCTCAGAACCGGTGCGTGACGCCGGCCACGAAGGTGCGGCCGCGCGCCATGCCGCCGTAGGAGATGCCGAAGGCGGGGGCGTAGTAGCCGTAGAGGTCGTACATGTCATCGAGCAGATTGTCGGCGCGGACGTACGCTTCCGTCTGGTCCTGCGCGATGCCGAGGCGCATGTCGAGCTTGTGGTAGCCGGCGAGATCGAGGCTGTTCTGGGGATTTGCGGGGCGCGCGCCGACGAAGCTGTAGCTTGCCAGGCCCTTCAGGATCGGGCGCGAAAGCCAGAGGAAAGCCGGCAGTTGGGTCTCGTAGCTCGCCATCGCCAGGAGGCTCCAGGGCGCGACGTCCGGCACGGCATTGCCGGCGAGGATGTTGCCGTCCCCGACGCCGAAGACGCTGGAGGTGATGGTCGCGTCCACGTAGCTGACGCCCACGGAAAGCTCGAAGCCGTTGCCGGGGCGCCAGCGGCCGTTGAGCTCGAAACCCTGGCTTCGGGTGTCGGCATTGACGGCGCTCACCACATAGGTCTGGGAATCGTAGGACAGGAGATGATTGTCGCAGACCCAGTTCACATAGGCTGCGCCGGTGAGGGCGAAGCGCTTGTCCTCGGTCTCGCTCGAGAAGCCGATCTCGATCATGTCGTTGACGGCGCCCTTGAAGGGCTCTCCGTCGGCGACCTGGGTCGAATAGATGTTGAAGCCGCCGGGCGCGAAGCCGCGGGCATATTTCGCGTGGAGCTCGATGGCCGGGGTGATGGCGTAGGAGAGCATCACGCGCCCCGTGGTGGCGGCTTCGCTCAGCGCGCGCGAATCGAAACTGGCAAGGCCGCCGGTCCAGAAGCTCGCATCGTAGCTTGTGGTGTTCCAGTTCTGGCGCACCCCCAAGGTGAGCTTCAGCGCGGATGTGAGGGGATAGGTCACGTCGGCGTAGAGGGCGTAGGTGTCCGTCGTGAAATCGCGGAACTTCGGGTTGGCGGCGCCATAGGTATTGAGCGGGGTATCGTAGGAGGCATCCGAATGCTGGAAGAATGCGCCCGCCACCCATGCGGCGGCCGCGGCCGCCGGTGAGGAAATCCGCAGGTCCTGGGTGAAAACGCCTTCCGCGGCCTGGTCCTGTACCCAGTATTCGGACGGATAGCCGTATTGCGCGCGCATGATGGTGCGGTCGTAGGCCGCGATGTCGGTGTTGCTCGCGCGCACATAGGAACTGATGGAGGTGATGCGGCCCAGGTCCAGGTCGTGATTGATCTGGAGCGCATAGCGGTCGAATGTCTTGCCCACGTCGTCATAGAGGCCGGGCGTGAGGTTGACGCTGGGATTGCGGCCGTATGGCATCAGGACGATGAGATTTGGCCATTGGTCGACCGCCTCATGTTCCACGGTGACCAGCGCCGAGGTCCCGGTTCCCGCGTCCCACAAAAGGTGGCCGCGAAAGGCGAGATCGCTTGGATTTGCCAGCGGCTCGCCGTCGGCGGCATTGGTCACCCAGTGGTCGGACCGGGAGTAGCGCACCGCGAGCCGGCCGCTCAGGGCATCGGTCAGAGGACCGCCGACGGCCGCTTCCAGCAAGGCCTGCCCCTGCTGGCCGTACTCCACCCGGCCATAACCCTCGAGGGTACGGGTCGGCCGCCTGGTGGTGATGTCGATGGCGCCGGCGATGCCCGAAGGGCCCGATGTGGTGCCTTGCGGACCCTTGAGGATCTCCATCCGGTCCACGTCCAGCGTGCCGAGCGACATGTGGCGCGCGTTGACGGGGGCGCCGTCGATGATCATCGGCACGGCGCTGTCGCTGAGATTCATCGGGTACATGGACCCGACGCCGCGGATGTAGATGGTGGAGAGGTTCGTGCCGCCGGACGAGTTGACGTTCACGCCGGGCGTCATCCGCAGCACCTGCTCGATATTGTCGAGGCCGAGATCCTCGATTTCCGCCCCGGTGAAGACGGTCGCCGTGTACTGGTCGGCGCCTACCCCTTCGATCATGACGGGATCGAGACGGATATCCCCTTCCGCGGCCTGGGCGCGGTCCGGCTTCGCGCGCTCCGTCGATCCGGACTGCTGGGCGTGCACCATCGGGGCACCGACGAGCGACATCGCTGCGGCAAGCGTCAGTGAACGCAGGCTGGTGCGGTTGAAGAGGTCGCGAGGGTGCTGGCGTCGCATCAGAAGCTTTCCGGTCGAACCTGATGCGTCGAAATGCTAAGGAAATAGGCCGTCTAGTCTCCCCGGATCGGATCAAAGAATACCCGAGTCCGATCACTTAGGTCTTTTGCCCATGGTCACGCCACCTACCCCGCCTCCGGATCGAGCCGAAAACGATATTCTGGTCTCGGAAATGATCGCTGGCGCGGTGCCGATGTCACTCGGCCGCGGTTGCTGGTGCCAGACCCGCGCATGTGTCGTTCAGAACGGGTTGGAAGTCCTATATTGGAGCGGTTGTTTTGAACAATTACAAGAAATCCCGTTGGTCGATGACAGCAATCGCATTTGCTTCAGTTTCAACTCCTGCGTGAGCGGTGGAGCCGAGTGTTTGTTTGAGGATGGCGCGCAGCGGGGGTACGAAATTTTTAACAATTCTGGAAGCATCCAGTACGGACCGGGGCGCAGGGGGGTCTACCGGCAGCAGGGAGAGATGCGGAACCTCGCTGTGATGGTGCATCCCGATCTCTTCATCACATGGGTGGGGGAGATGGATCCGGCCCTCAAGGAAATTCTTGCCTTTGGGGGCATTCTCGACGGGTATCGCGGCAGCGAGCTGCTCGCCACGACGCAGGCCCTGCGCGGCGCCCTGGCACCCGCAAGCACGGTCGGCGAGCCGCCGGTGGGTCGCCATCCCCTATGGCTGCAGGCCCAGTGCATGACCTTCGTCAGCCTGTTCCTGGAAGCGCAGGCGCCTGCTCCGGCGGCTGCAGTCGCCGCGGCGGACCGCAGGCGTCTGCTCCGCGCCAGAGACTTGCTGCTTGCCGACCTGGGCCGGGCGCCCGGCCTGACCGATCTCGCCAAGGAGGTTGGACTGAGTGCGCCGACCCTGACCCGCGGCTTCCGGCGGCTGTTCGGCGCCAGCCCCTTTGCCCTGTTCCAGCAGGAACGCATGGAGAGGGCGCGGGTCCGCCTGATGTCCGGCGAAGAGTCGATCATGCGCATCGCTGCTGATCTCGGCTACACCAATGCCGGCCATTTTGCGGAAGCCTTCCGCAAGCAGTTCGGCGTCCTGCCCAGCGAGTTCAAGCGCCAAATACGGGCAAGGGGGGCGGACCTCTTGCGGTGATCGGCGCCGGCGAGATGAGAGGTGGATCCCCAAGGCGATCCACGGGAACCCGCAGAACAGCGCGGCCGATATCGGCCAGCAACTCGTGCGCCGCCAGCCCAACGTCCAGCCCACCCTACCCGTTCGGCCGCCCCTGCACCGCGATTTGGTGATGAAGCCCTATGGCGCCGCGAAGGAGCGCTTGTGACGAAGCTCAGGCTCTCGGCTATGCCGGACCACAAGTCGGTGAAGATCACCGCCGAGCTGCGCTGGCAGGATGCACCAAGGGAATATGGGCCGCCCTGGATGCAGAACCCCAAACCCTCATGATCGACGCCACGGATTTGAAAGCGCACCGCACGGCCTCCAGCCTCCAGGTCAAAAGGGGGCTACGGCGTTCGATATCCGCAATCACCGGTCTTTCTTGAGGACGGCGACGCGAGTGGCCTTCTTGAGGCCGGTCCGGTGGCCGTAGCCCCGCGTCGACGAAAGCCCGGGGGTGTCCAGCGGCGGTCATCACGCCAAGCCGCTGCGCCCCTGCATCGAGAGCTTCCCTGACTGCGCCGGCCGGAACGCGCATGCCCCTCGCCCCATCTTCGATGCCGGCGGTGCGTGGCCTCAGGCGGGATCGGCTGCGGTGGCGGCGAGAAAATCGCGGATCGCCTGGTTCGCGGCGTCCGGCGCATCCTCGTGGCAGCTGTGTCCGGCGCCGGGCAGGAGCGTGACCCGGCAGTCCGGCAGCGTGCGCGCCATTTCGGCGTCGATGCTGGCGAAGACCGCAGGGTTGTCGTGCTCGCCGCGCAAGACCAGGGTGGGGTGCGGACGGGGATAGCCGTCCACCTCGTGCATGCCGGCGAAGGCCGTTGTGCCGAGGCTTTCCCAGGCCCGCCAACCTGTCCGCCTCAGGCACATGTCGGTGTAGGCGATGGTGGCGGGATCGGCACTGGACATGCGGGCGAACCAGCGGCTCAGCACCGGCCACGGCATTACCCGCAGCGCAAGATGCGTGACGGCGATGCGCAGGTGGTGGGACAACACGGAACGGCGGACGGACCGATGATGGTTGTAGCCGCCGATCAGCACCAGGCGGCTCACCATCTCCGGCCGGCGCAAGGCAAGCTCCTGCGCCACCGCCGCCCCGAAGGAATGGGCGAGGACGACGGCATCGCGCAGGCCGTGGCGCTCGCACAGGCAGATGAGATCCCCGAGCACGCCTTCGAAGGTGGGCACGCTCCCCGGCGGCAGGGTGGAAAGGCCCTGGCCGCTCAGATCGGGCAGCAGGATATTGTAGCGGCTGTCGAAGAGAGCGAGCTGGCGCTCGAAGGAGCGGTGGTCGGTGCCCGCGCCATGGATGAACAGAGCCCAGGCGCGGGGATCCGTCCCGGCCCGCAGGAAATAGCGCAGGCAGGCGCCGTCGCGGTTCAGCGCACGGTAGGTTAGCGGCGCGCCGGCGTCGGCGGGCGGCAAAGCGGCGGATGGCAAAGTGGTGCGCGGCAGATCGGCCGGCGCGAGGTCGCGGGCGCCGGTCTTCTCATGGATCATGCGGGGCGTCCGCGGCATGGGGCGTGCGCCGCCAGTAGCCCACGGCGAGGTGGCTGTGCCGGTCGAGCTTCCACCGGGCGCGCAGGTGCCGCCGGATGACATCGATGGCGGCGTGTTCACAAGCGGCCCAGGCGAAGATGCCCCGCCCGTCCTCGGGAGGGCGCAGGTTCACGATCGCATCCTGAAGGAGCGTCGTCGTGCCGGCGGGGGCGCCGCCGCGGGGGAGCCAGCGCAGGGCGATCCCGGCGGGCCGGCGCAGGTGCTGCTCGTCCTCCCGGCCGCCGACCTCCACCAGCGCGATGCCTGCCGCTTCGGGCGGCAGGTGCTCCAGCATCCGGCCGATGGCCGGCAGGGCGGTCTCGTCGCCGGCGAACAGATACCAGTCGGCGACGCCGCACCCGCGCCCGCCCGGCCCGGTCACGCCAAGGACATCGCCCGGACGCGCCCGCATGGCCCAGGCGGAGCCGGGGCCGGCATCGCCGTGCAGGACGAAATCGATGACGAGGCGGCCCGCCGCAGCGTCGATGGCGCGCAGCGTGTACTTGCGATGCGGCGGCTGGAGCCCGCCGCCGACCGGTTCGGCCGACCCGTCTGGGGCGACCTTCAGCCAGCCGTCGCGCGCCGTGCCTTCCGGCGGCAAGGCGAGGCGGACGTGCAGGTTGCCGGGATCGGCGAAGCGCTCCAGCCCGGTGCCCGAGAAGGTGACCCGCCGCATCCGCGGGGATAGATCGGCGACGCCAAGGACGCGGATGGCGCTCATCTCGCCGCCGCGCAGGCGCCCGAGCGCTGCCATGGCTGTGGCCAGAACGCCCTTCATGCCCGAGCTCCGGGCGGGCGGGCGATCGGCGCCAGGGGGGTGGAAGGCCTCATGCCAGATGCTCCTGCGCGGGTGCGGCCTGCGGCTCCAGGTCCCGGTCGAGCGGTGCGGACGCAAAGCGCAGGACCCGGGAAAAAGCCGTCGGCGGCAGCGACTGGTGGTTTTCCCCCTCAAGGACGACGTTGGTGACGCGAAGCCCCCCCGGCCCCTCCCGCGCCAGCCGCGCGGCGAGGTCGGCGGCGTCCGCGATCATCCGGGCGCTGATCTCGGGCCGGTCGGGGGTCTCGGTCTCGCCCACGGCCATCAGCAGATCGGCCTCCAGGCCCGGCGGCAGCGCGGCGATGAGCCGGTCCGCATCCCGCAGCAGCCGCGCGTCGTCCCACCAGAGGGCGGGGCTCAGCGCGGCGTAGCGGCGGAAGGCGGCGGGTCGGGTGAGAAGGCTGTAGAGGGCGAAGAAGCCGCCGAAGGAATGCCCGCAGAGAATCTGGCGCGCGAGGTCGACGGGATAGCGCCGGGCGATGTCGTCGCGCAGGGGCCCGGTGAGGAAGTCGAGGAAGGCTTCGGCCCCGCCCGGCTGGTGCCAGGGCGCGCCCTGCATGAAGCGCTCCGACAGCTTGCCGGAGGAGTGCTTGGGCAGGAAGTCGTAGGCCCGGCGCCCGAGATTTATCGGCGCGTCTCCCGGATAGCCCACCGCCACCAGCAGGGTCGGCGCAATGCCGCTCTGGGCTGAGAAGCGCGACTGCAGCCGCAGGGCCTCCGCCGCCCCCGCCACCCAGCAATTGCCGTCGAGCATGAAGAGCACAGGATAGCCCGCCGCGGGGGGCGGCGCGCTCGGCAGGCTCACGAAGATGGAATAGTCTCCGTTCGCCCCGCGGGCCGTGAACGGCTGGACCTCGGCAACTCGATAGCCGGAGCCGGCGGCGCACAGGATCCCGCCTTCGGCGCCGGCCGCGCGCGCCTGGATGGCGTCGCGGTTGCGCAGGAAAGCGAGGGTCCTGAGGCCCTCCCGGATGGCGCGGATCATCATGCGCGATGCCTACCAGCGGTAGCTCATGTTGAGGCCGACGACCCGGCCGCGCCCCACATAGGCGGCCGAGACGATCGGGGATAGGGGGATGGCGTAGGAGACGGGCCGCACGTCGAACACGTCGTTGGCGAAGGCGGTGAGGTTGAACCCGTCCTTCTCCCAACCCAGGCGCACATTGACCAGGGAATAGGGATCCAGCTCGCCGGCGTTGGCGATGTCGGAATAGCGCGTGCCCACATACTGGTAGTTCACCATGGCGGCGATCTCGCCGGGCAGCCCCCAGCGTTCCACCGAGAAGCGGTAGGCGAGGGTCACGTTGGCGGCGAAGGCGGGAACCTGGGGCACCGCATTGCCCTCCACCGCCCCGGCCGCCATGGTCTCGGGGGTGACGTTCACCAGCTCGGAGTGGATCGCCGACAGGCTGCCGCTGAGATCAAGCCCGGGCGCCAGAACCGCGGTGGCACCGGCCTCCACGCCCCAGCTGCGATAATCCTGGTTGGCGAAGACCACCTGGAGCGTCGAGGTGTTGAACGAGCTGAGCTGGCCGTCGCTGACGTCGTTGTAGAAGAGGCTGGCGTTGACCCTGAGGCCGTCGGTGATCTTGGCCTTGGCGCCGAGCTCGTATGTCCATGTGGTGGCGGGCTCGAACGGCACCGTGGCGATGCCGTAGGGGGCGTATTGCGTCGTCCGCTCGAAGCCGCCCGACGAATAGCCGCGCGCGATCGAGCCGTATGTCATGACGTCTGCGGTCCACATGTAGGACAACGCCACGCGGCCGGTGGGATAGGTGTCGGAATACGAGCCGGTCTGCGCGAAGGCGGGCACGGTGCCCGGATAGCCGTTGGACAGATAGAGGCCGTCGAGCTGCTGGTTGTCGTGCGCCAGCCTCAGGCCGCCCGAGAGCGACCACCGCTCGCCCAGCGGGACGGTGGCGTCGGCGAAGATCGCCACGGTCTGGGAGAGGATGTCGTTGTCGATGGTGCCGTTCAGCGTCGGCCAGTAGGTGGTCTGCATCACCTGGTCGAGGTCGTATGCGGAACGGAAGTAATTGACGCCCACCACCCACTGCACGGGCGCGTCGTCGCGTGAATTCAGGCGCAGCTCCTGGGTGAAGATGCGCTCTTTCTGGTCGATAGAGATGTTGTCGGTCAGCGGATTGGCGAAAAAGCGCGGCGGCAGGCCGAACGCGGCGCCGAACAGCAGGGAATCCGTATAGTCGTTCAGGCTGCTCGTGCGCAGATCCTGATAGCTGGTCAGCGAGGTGAAGCGCGCCGCCTCGAAATCCTTGGTGATCTTCACGGTGCCGGAGGCGATGTCCTGCACGTTGGAGGGATGGCGGTCCTGGCCGCTCACCGGGAAGCCCGGCGCCTGAAGCAGGATGTTCGAGGGGTTGCTGTTGAAATTGTGGGTGTATTGCCCGGACACGTCGATGGCCAGGGTGTCGTCCGGGGTATAGCGCACCGCTGCGCGCGCCGCGCCGATGCGGGCGGCGCCCTCCTCGCCACCGATGATGACGTTGGGAATGTCGCCGTTATAGTTCTCGACCCGCACCGCCCCGCGGGCCGCAAGGGTGCCCGGCACAAGCCAGCCGCCCGCCGTTCCCTGCACGTAGCCGTAGCCGTTGGTGCCGATGCCGGCGTCGAATCTCAGCTCGCGCGTGCCGTCCGTGGGCGTGCTGACGATGTTGATGGCGCCGCCGAGCGCGTTGCGGCCGAAGGTGGTGCCCTGCGGCCCGCGCAGCACCTCGATCTGCTCCACGTCGATGAGCGGGGCGTTGAGCCCCATGAGGCTGGTGGGGATGCCGTCGACCGAGTAGCCGACCGTGCTGTCCAGAGTGTTGAGCGCCGAGCCGAGGGTGGCGATGCCGCGGATGGTGAGATAGCTCTCGCCGAACCGGCCGAAATTCACGAAGTTCGTGCCCGGCGCCTGGCGCGCGATCTCGGTGGTCGGATCGAGCGAGGGGGCGGGGACCGGATCGGTGGTCAGGACCACCGTCGACATGGGCAGCGTCGCGTCGGACGCATCGCGCTTGACACCGGTGACGGTGACCGTGTCGAGGGTGACCGCGTCGCTGGAGCCCTCCTGCACCTGCGCCTGCTGCGCGGCCGCCATCGGCGAGAGAAAAATGCCCGCCGGGAGATACGCGATGGCGCTCGCGAGCAAGGATGCCCGTAGATTATAATAATTCAATGCAGATCCCCCAGCCCGCCGCAGGCGCGGGCGAAGAGCTGCGCTGCACCCGTCCCGCCAGTAGTACGGTGATGGGAAAATTATTATGCCATTCGCATGGCAACCGCGACGGGATGGCTTTTTCGATACGGTGAAAGACTGTCGCCAGACAAAATTATTGCTTCCGGCCACTGGTCTCGGCCGTAGGCGGATGGCCGAAATGGCGGCGATAGGCGGCGGCGAAGGCTGCCGGGCTTGAAAACCCCACCTTCCGGCCGGCCTCCGCCGCGGCAAGGCCGTGCTCCGCCAGGAGGATCTTCGCCATCTGCAGCCGCTGGTCGCGGACGTAGCCGAAGATAGTGGTGCCCAGCGCCTTCTTGAAGTTGGCCTGGAGGGTGGTGACGTTCACCCCCACCTGCCGGGCCAGCTCCAAGGTGGAAGGCGGGGCGTTGACGTTGCGGTCCAGGATGTCCCGCGCCTCCATAACCCGATCATAGTGCCGCCGGCCCATCTGCGCGATAAGCAGCGTCTCCCGCCGCAGCAGGTCGGCCACCTCCGCGACCAGGGCGAGGGCGTTGCTCTCGAGGAAGAGCTCGCCGAGCTGGCCGTTATAGGGGTGGTCCAGGTTGCGGCGCGCCAGCTCCACCAGGCGGGGCGAGCGCGGGAGGGTGGCGGTGCGGAACGGCACCTGCCCGAACGCGCGCAAGGCGGCGAGGCCGTCGTCGGCGACGTGATCGCCGAAGCGCTCGAAGAATTTCGGGCGCAGCATGAAGCCGGCGCTGTAGCTGCGCACCATCGTGCCGCCGATGTAACGGCAGCGCGACTTGTCGCAGAAGCCCACCAGGACCGGCCGCTCCAGCGCCTTGGCCACCGTGCCGTGATCTTCGATCGCCATGCCCTGCGGATCGCCGCCGAGGAGGATGCCGCAGATCACGCAGGGATCCACCTCCACCGCCATGTCCGCCTCGGCGAGGTAGACGATGTCGTCCGCGGTGGCGATCAGGCCGGGCTGCACCTCTCGCGCCATGATGCGCCCGGAGAGGACCAGCGTGTCCATGATGGCCGGGGACAGGTCCACCGGATCGATGCCGAGCGACATTTCGGCGGCCTCCCGCAGCAGCTCCGCCGCGACGAAGCCCTGCTCGGACTCAAGCCGACCGCTCATGCGCCGCCCGCGGCCCTTGTCCGCGGCTCACGGAATTGCTCGTCCCACGTCATGACTTTTCTCGACCCGCCTGATCCGGCCTCGACAGAAGAGGGATGATAGTATCGAGGCGTCGGGCGGGACAATGACGATGATTTAGATTTGTTCCGAACAAAAAATACAATTCAATGGAAACCCATTCCGGGCGATGATGCTCGGCCTGAACCAGTCCAATATTCTTGAGCTCCCCTCCTCGTCACGCTCCGGAGGACATCAGGCGGCCGACATCTGCGCTCGCCACGAGCTGGAATTGCCGCGTCTCCTGAAATCAACCGGCGCGCTTCGAAGCGCAGGCGCCCCCTCACCTGCCGAGGGGGCGATCCACGGGCCGGCGGCACAGATCCTGGCACCTGCCCCCCGCGCAGGGCGACCCCGGCGACGGGGGCATGGCCGCCAAGGTCCTGGTGGAGAGGCTGCGGGCCACAGTGATCGGTCGCGATCGGGAGGCCGAAGCAGCCGTCATTTCCCGCTCGCCCTCTGCGCCGCTTCGCGTCCGGCGATGCGCCCCATCACCAGACAATTGGCCAGCGAGCCGCCGCTGACATAGTCGTCGAAGAACACCGCCCCGGCCCCTTCCCCGGCCGCATAGAGGCCGCCGATCACGCGTCCGTCGGCCTCCAGCACCCGGGCGCGCGGGTCGATCATGATACCGCCGAAGGTCAGCGTCACACCCGGCACCAGGGGATGGAAGGCGTGGAAGGGCGGCGTCTCCAGCCTCTGGGCGAGGGCGCGCTTGGGCGGCACGATCCCCGCCGCCGCGCCGTCCGACACCGCGGCATTGAACTCGGCGACCGCCCCTTCCAGCGCCGCAGCGTTCACGCCCATGAGGCCGGCGAGATCTGCCAGGGAGTCGGCCTGCAAGGTCCGGATGCCGAGCCGGGAGAAGGTCGCAAGCGCGGACGAGGGGCCCGGCAGGGCTTTCGCGGTTTCGTCGAAGATCAGGGCGGCGGTCTGGCCGGGTTGCTTCAGGGTCGCTTTTCCCAAGGCGACGTAGCCGAGGGATTCATCCACGAAGCGCTTGCCGTCGCGATTCACCGCAAGGCCATGGGGAACGGCGGCGAAGGGGTTGCCGGCCGCGGTCTCCACCGGATCCACCGCCGCCACATGGAGCGAGGCGATCCCGCCCATGCCGCGCAGGCCCCCGCCCGCATCCTGGGCCATCGCCAGCCCGTCGCCGGTGGCCCAGGCATTGCCGCGGACCATCAGCGCCCCGGCATTGGGATCGGCATAGGCTTCGAGCATACGGGTGTTGGCGGCATAGCCTCCCGCCGCGACCACGACGGCGCCGGCGGCGAAGTCCGCGACGCCGCCCGGCCCCACCGCGCGGACACCGGCAACGGCGGCGCGCTCGTCGAGGATGAGCTGGCGGGCCTTGGTCTCGAAGAAGAAGGCCCCGCCCTTCTCGGCGATGCGCGCGCGCAGGCCCTTGAGAAGGCGCGGCATGCCCCGGTAGGGGCCGGGCGCGGCCACCACTGCCGCGACCCGGTAGGGCGGCATGTCCGCCTGCGGGGTGAACCCCGCCTGGTGCTCGCCCAGCCAGGCCACATCCGCCCGCACGTTCCCCGCCATCAGGGCGTAGATGTCCCCATTGCCCCGGCCGAGCCCCTTGGCGATGAAGTCCTCCACATAGGCGGCGCGCGCTTCGGGCGTATCCGCCGCCGGGATGGCGATGTAGCCGCCGGCGCGGGCGGAATTGCCGCCTGCCCTGCTCTCTGCAGCCTTCTCCAGCACCGCCACCCGCGCCCCGCCGGCGGCCGCCTCCAGGGCCGCGACGCATCCGCTGAGCCCGGTGCCGATGACCACGACGTCGAAGCGGGCCGCATCCCGTGGGGCCGGGAGCAGGGCCGCCCGCGCGACCGGCACTGCGGCAAGGGCGGCACCGGCGGCGCCGAGCCCGCCCAGCAGGCGTCTTCTGGATACGGTATCGCGTGGGGTGTCGGTCATGGTCGGCCTCGGCCTCATTTCATCTGGAACCGGAATCCGCGGTGGCAGGCGACGCAGGTCGCCTCCGATGGCTTGTGGACGTGGTGGCATTCGCCGCACGCCGGCACTTCGCCGGGGCCCAGATGCGGC
Organism: uncultured Xanthobacter sp.; assembly: GCA_937872325.1. Lineage (GTDB taxonomy): Bacteria > Pseudomonadota > Alphaproteobacteria > Rhizobiales > Xanthobacteraceae > Xanthobacter. Next base: position 35,801 of record CALMSN010000227.1, read on the forward strand.
GAGGCATGCGGATCCGGCGATCGGGCGAGGGGCGGCGCGTCTTTTCCCACCATGGTGCCGTGGCAGGTGGTGCATGCCGCATCGGGCGGCTTCGCCTTCGGCGGCTCCTCGCGGTGGCAGGCGCCACAGGCCACGCCGGCCGCCTCGTGCCGGTCGTGCAGGGCCTGCGCGAAACCAGGGGCCGCCATGAGGCCGAGCGCCGCGGCAGCCACCAGAAGGACTTTCGCGGCGCGGGCCGTGAGGCAGCAGGGGTGACCGGTTCTTCCAGGCCCCGCGGAGCCCGCCGAGCGGGCCGACCGCGCCATGAACCGCCGTGCCGGCACCCCACACCGCCCTTGTAGCCCGCACGGCACCGGCCGGGCGCGCGACGGCGCTTTTCCTGCAACTGATTCCGGCATACCGCCGTGAGCGAATACCATTTCTGCTCTAGTTTATATTTCTTCCAATGTGATAATCACCGCGCCCCTGATAGATAATATCGGACCTTAGGACCCAACATTCAGGGTTTATACGAGGTTGCATACACCTACCTATTGGAGTGTCATCCAACGAAATGTAGCGTCTGCTGTGCGGGGCGGAACGATTCCGTACGGCGGGAAGGGGACAATGATGAGAGGCGTCCTGGCAGTCGCCATTTTCCTGGCGCATCTGTTCGTCGCACCGGCATCGGCCCAGGATGGCCCCGACTACAGGGGGCTCGTCGGGCGCATAGACGCCGCATTGACCCAGGCCATCACCGACTATCGCGCCGGGCGGGTCGATGCCGCGAAGGACAACGTCCAGCGCTCCTATTTCGAGATCTTCGAGAATCTCGAAGGCCCCATCCGCATCAATATTTCCGCCAAGCGCAGCTACCAGCTTGAATCCGAGTTCGGCGCCCTGCGCCGGCTGATGACGGCCGGCGCCCCGGCCGACGAAGTCGAGGCCCGGATCAGGTCGCACATCGCCGCGCTCGACGAGATCGTGCCGCTGCTGGAGAAGGGCCACCGCATCATCGCGGAGGGCTCGGCGCAGCCGGAGCCCGCGGCCGCGCCGGCCCAGGACACCGCGCCCGCCGCGGCGAGACCGGTTCAGCCCTATTGGGCGAATACCGTCGCGCGCATCAACAAGGACCTGCTCGCGGCGGCCGACGCCCTCGACGCGGGCGACGCCGGCAAGGCCAAGGCGCTGATCCAGAAGGCGCATTTCGAGGGCTACAAGAACAGCCTTCTCGAAACGGCGATCCGCCGGACCGTCTCCCAGCAGCAGGACATCGCCTTCAATTCCGAGTTCAGCCGCATCGCCGGCCTCGTCACCGACGGGCGGCCGCCGGCGCTCATTCGCGGCTCGGCCCGGGTGCTCAACGATGAACTGACGGCGCTGCTGCCCGGCCTGCCCCTGATGGGTGTGGCCAAGGAGGAGGCGGTGGAGGCGCCGACCGCGGACTGGCAGTCCGTCGCCGCCCAGATCCGCGCCGGCCTCGCCCAGGCCCTCGCGAGCGCTGCGGCCGGAGAGCCCGCAAAGGCCGTCGGCCGCTTCCAGGACCTCTATTTCGACGTGTTCGAGGCCTCCGGCATGGAGGCTCGGGTGGGCGCCCGCGACGTGGGCGCCAAGACCCGGATCGAGGGCCGCTTCAGCAAGCTGATGTCCCTCGCCCGCGACAACGCCCCGCAGGCGGCGCTGCAGGCGGAGGCGGACGCCCTCAATGCGGACGTGGCCGAGGCCGCGGGCCTGCTGGGCGGGTCCGCCGGCGGCGGCGGGGCGGCGGCGCTGTTCGGCTACTCGCTGCTGATCATCCTGCGCGAGGGCTTCGAGGCCATCCTCATCGTCTCGGCCATCGTCGCCTACCTGGTGAAGACCGGCCATTCCGACAAGAAGCGGGTCATCGCCAATTCCGTGGTGGTGGCGCTGATCGCCAGCGTCATCACGGCGGTCCTGCTCAAGCTGGTGTTCCGCACCGCCGCGGCGAGCCAGGAGGTGCTGGAAGGCGCCACGATGCTGCTCGCCGCGGTCGTGCTGTTCTTCACCAGCAACTGGCTCCTCGCCAAGGCCGAGGCGGAGCAGTGGAGCGCCTTCATCAAGGGCAAGCTGCAGGGGGCGCTCTCGGGCGGCTCGCTGCGGGCGCTGTGGTTCGTCTCCTTCCTCGCGGTCTATCGCGAGGGGGCTGAGACGGTTCTGTTCTATCAGGCGCTCGTCATCGATGCCGACCACGCCGGGATCGGCGCCATCGTGGCCGGCTTCGTCGTCGGCTGCCTTGCGCTCGGGGTGGTCTACTGGGCCATGCAGGCGGGCGCGCTGAAGCTGCCGCTGGGCCTGTTCTTCCGCATCACCGGGGCGATCCTCTACCTCATGGCCTTCGTCTTCGTCGGCAAGGGCATCATGGAGCTGGTGGAGGGGAAGGTCCTGGTCCCGACCCTGATCCCGGGGGCGCCGCAGTTCACCCCGCTCGGCATCTATCCGTATTGGGAAACGCTGGTGCCGCAGGCCGTCCTGGTGCTGGCCGCCATCGCATCCCTCGTCGTCATCGCCCGCCGCCAGGGCGCTCGCCCGCCTGCGGCACCGGACGACGGAACATCCAAAGCCGGCAGCCACTGAGCCACCCCTTATCGCTTTTGGACCCCCTGCGCGGATGCGCCGGCTATGAAGAGGAGGACATGAT
>CALMSN010000228.1 GCA_937872325.1 uncultured Xanthobacter sp.
TGGCTCCTGGCGGCGGCGCTGCTGCTCCTCATCCTGGAGGCGCTCTACGCCTGGTGGCGGGAACCGGAACGCTCCGCCCGGCGGTCCCGCCGGCGGGGCGCCGTCACGGCGGGAGCGTTTCGGGTTGAGACGACGACCCGCCCGACTTCCTCTCCGCTTGCGGGCGTGGGGGCAAGGCCGCGCCCCCTCCAGCCTTTCTACCCAGCGCAGAGGCTTCCCCCTCCCAACCCTCCCTCTGCCAGCGGGGAAGCGTCCACCGCGACATCAACCCGAAGGCCGATTCCAAGCTGGCCCGCGATCGTGCTTTCGCGCGCCGTTGACGCTGGCCGGCCCCGCGTCTAACGCTCGCGGCGAGGAAACAACAAAGGGTGCGGGCCATGGGTGCGAACACCGGTGCGGAAACAGCGGCGGCGGTCGCGGAGCCGGAGGTCATCTTCGAGGTCAAGGGCGAGGCCGGGATCATCACCCTCAACCGCCCCAAGGCCCTCAACGCCCTCAACCTGAGCATGGCGCAGGCGCTGCTGCCGCAGTTGCGGGCCTGGGCGAAGGATCCGGCCATCACCCGCGTCATCCTGAAGGGCGCCGGCGAGAAGGCGTTCTGCGCCGGCGGCGACGTGCGCTGGGTCTATGAGGAGGGCCGCGCCGGCCGGGCGGTGGAGGCGCTGGCCTTCTTCCGGGCGGAATACGTGGTCGACGACTATATCGGCAGCTATCCCAAGCCGTTCGTCTCGCTCATCGACGGCATATGCATGGGCGGCGGCAACGGCCTGTCGGTGCACGCGCCCTACCGGGTGGCGGGGGATCGCTATCTCTACGCCATGCCGGAAGTGCATATCGGCCTGTTCCCGGATGTGGGCGGGGCCCATTCGCTGCCGCGGCTGCCGGGCTTCGTGGGCACCTACCTCGCGCTCACCGGCGGGCGCATCCGCGGGCCGGAGGCCTATGCCGCGGGGCTGGCGACCCATGTGGTGCCCACCGCCGCGATGCCGGCCCTCGAGGCGGCGCTGATCGCCGGCGGCGACGTGCCGGCGACGCTGGCCGCCCACCATGTGGCGCCCGGCCCCGGCAGCCTTGCCCCCCATGCCGGCTTCATCGCCGAGGTGTTCTCCCGGCCGAGCCTGGGCGAGATCATCGCGGCCCTGGAGGCCGCCTCGGGCAGAGAGGGCCCCCATGCCGCCTTCGCCGCGGAAACCCTCGCCGCGGTGCGCAAGGGCTGCCCCACCACCGCCGCCATCGCCCTCGAGCAGATGAAGCGCGGCCTCGGCCGCGATCTCGGCGCCTGCCTGAAGATGGACATGCGCATCGTCACCCATGTGCTCCAGGGGGGGAACTTCTACGAGGGCGTGCGGGCGGTTCTGGTGGATCGCGACAACGCCCCCAAATGGCAGCCGCCCCGCTTCGAGGACCTGACGGGGGAGGAGGTGGAGGCGCATTTCGCCCCCATCCCCGACGAGCTGGAGCTGCTCGCCCCGGGCAGCTGATCGCGGTACAAGACGACCATGAGCCACTACGATCCCATCGACGCCAGCGCCCGCGCCCACTGGCAGAGCATGACGCCCTGGCGGCGGCGGCTGTTCCTGTTCCTGCGCGGGGTCGCCGTCTTCCTGATGCTGGAGGGCGTGCTCCACTGGAGCATCATCCTCGGCATCGGCGAGGGGGCGGAGACGCGCTTCGCCGCCATGCCGCTGGCGGCGCAGGGGGCGGTGGTGTGGGCTGCGATCATCGATCCCATCGCCGGCGTCGGCCTGTGGCTGCGCGCCGGCTGGGCGGTGGTGCTCTGGCTGCTGGCCACCCTCTCGCAGGTGATTCTCGGCGCCTGGGCACCGGCCGGCATGACCCGCCTTCTGCTCTTCACCGTCGCCGAGCTGGGACTGGTGGTGGCCTACGCCATCATCTCCATCCGCGCCGCCCGCGAGAGCGACGAGGACTGATACAAAGGCCAGCGGCGATGCCGGGCGGGCGTGAGCGCAGGCCGATGCCGTGCCGCTCCCGGATCCTGGCGTCGGCCGCGGCGCCCACCACCTTCAGCTCAGACCTACACCCGGGAGACCACGCCATGGACGATGCCCTGTTCACCCGCATGGACAGCTATATCGAGGACCGGCTGCTGCCGGCCGACCCGGTCCTCGACGCTGTCCTGGCGGAGAGCGAGCGGGCCGGGTTGCCGGCGATCGCGGTGTCGCCGGCGCAGGGGCGGATGCTGCACATCTTCGCCCTGATGCTGGGCGCGCGCCGGATCCTGGAGATCGGCACCCTGGGCGGCTACAGCACCATCTGCCTCGCCCGCGCCCTGCCGGCGGACGGCAGGCTGGTGACCCTGGAGTTCGACCCCCGGCACGCCGACGTGGCCCGCGCCAGCTTCGCCCGCGCCGGGCTCGAAGACCGGATCGACCTGCGCCTGGGCCGCGCCGCCGATACCCTGCCGGTGCTCGCCGCCGAGGCGCCCGAGCCGTTCGACCTCATCTTCATCGATGCCGACAAGCCGTCCAACCCGATCTATTTCGACTGGGCGCTGAAGCTGTCGCGGCCGGGGACGCTGATCATCTGCGACAACGTGGTGCGGCGCGGCGCGGTGGCGGATCCGGAAAGCACGGATCCCAACGTGATCGGCACCCGCGCGCTATTCGACCTCGCCGCCGACAGGCCGAATCTCGTCTCCACCGCGGTGCAGACGGTGGGGGCGAAGGGCTATGACGGCTTCGCGCTTCTCTGGGTGAGCCGGGACTGAGTCCATCGGCCCCGATCCCGGAGCGATGCCGGGCGGGTCCGTTCGGCAACTCGGCTGCGGCCGGGTTGCTGGCTCCCAGGGGCGCGGCGCCCGCTTCACCGCCGAGGCGCGAGCGTGGCGCCCGGCCGGACGCGGTCCGCGCTCAGATCCACCAGGTGGAGAGGAAGGCGAGGGTCGCGACCACCAGAATCACCAGCACGGCGATGCGGTGGCGGGTGGCGATGCGGTGCAGCACATGGGGCTGCTGCGGGGCCGGGTGGGCCCGGTGATCGCCATGGGCGCCGCCGCCGGCATGATGCGGGCCCTGGTGGTTGTGGTGCTCGTTCAGAACTTTTCGACCCAAGGCCGCAACTCCATCTCCGATGTCCAGGCCGACCGGTGCTGGCGGTGGATCGCGAGATAGGTCTCGGCCACGGCGTCGGCGTCAAGCCATTTGTCGGGCGGGCCGCTTTCGCCCGGCGTCGCCCGGGAGGCGCCGATGCCGCCATCGATGATGAAATGCGCCACATGGATGTTGCGCGGCGAGAGCTCGCGGGCGAGGCCCTGGGCCAGCGCGCGCAGGGCGAACTTCTGCATGGCGAACGGGATCGAGTGGGGCAGCGCCTTCACGCTGGCGGTGGCGCCGGTAAAGAACAGCGAGCCGGAGCCGCGCTCCAGCATCCGCCGTGCCGCCTGCTGGGCCACCAGGAAGCCGCCGAAGGCGCCGGCCCGATAGGCCTCCATCACCGTCGCCGGGTCCAGCTCCTCGATGGGGCCGCGATAGCGCAGGCTGGCGTTGCACACGACGAGGTCGGGCGTGCCCAGCGCCTCGTCGACGGTCGCGAAGGCGCGCGCGACGGCGGCCGGATCGCCGGCATCGGCGGCGATGGTCAGCGCCGCGGTCTCGGCGGCGAGCGCCGCGAGCTTGCCGGTGTCCCGCGCCACCAAGGCGAGGCGGAAGCCATCCCTGGCGAGCCGGCGGGCGAGGGCGGCGGACAAGCCCCGCCCGGCCCCGACGATCATGGCGGATTGGGTCATGGGCTCCCCCTCCGGTCCGGCCGAGGCGACGGGCGCCGGCCGGGCGGTCTCACAGGCGGCCGAGCAGTTCCGCCTTCTTGGCCAGGAACTCCTGCTCGCTCAGGATGCCCTTGGCGTGGAAGTCTGCCAGCTTCTCGATGGCGGCGAGAATGTCCTGCTGGCCGGACGGCCCGCTTTGCTGCAGCGGCGCGCTCGCCGGCTGCTGCGAGGGCGCGGGATAGGAGACCGAGGCCTGCGGCGCGAAGGACTGGCCGGCCCCCGAAACCACCGGCAGGCTCGCCACGTCCACGGTGCCGTACTGGCTGGAGAAGGTGAGCGAGCCCGAGCCCGACTGCTGCTGGCCGAAGCCGCCGATCTGGTGGTCGAGAGTGTCGTAAACAGTCACCTGGCCGTTGAGGTCGATGGCGAGGCGGCGGGCGCCGGGGAAGTAGGCGTAGCGCACCGAGTTCTGCGCGCCGACGCTCGACGGGGCGCCGAGGTCGCCGGGCCACCAGTTGCCGTTGTTGGGCTGGGGTACGAACAGGCTGTTGTTGCCGCCGAAGCCGCCGCCGAAATTGCCGCCGCTGGACTGCGACTGGAAGCTGCCCGTCTGGTAGCCGCCGCCCTGGTTCTGCGACTGGAAGGAGCCGGAAAAGGTGAGGCCCGGCTCGCGCGCCACCAGGGCGGAGAGCTCCTGGCACAGGCCGTCCACGCGATATTTCAGGGCGTTGTTGAACATGTCGGAGACCATGGTCATGCCGCCCGCCATCCACTGGCCGGAGCCGCCGAACTCGGGATGGCTGAACTGGGCCATCGAGCCGTTGCCGTTGATCACCGAGTACAGCATGGAGGTCACCGCATCCGGGCTGAAGCCGGTGCGCTGGGCGATGTCGTTGACGGCCTGGAGGCCGGCCGGCGAAAGCTGGGACATGAGCGCTCCTTGGATCGGGCCCTGGGCCGTCCAGTGTATCGTTGGGATCGGAAGCCGCGGAAAAGCCGGATCTTCCCCTTGATCGGACTTTGGCACACTTGTCCCCGTCGGCCCATGGCGAGGCTGCAGCATCCGCCATGTTCATGCAGCAGGGCAGGCCCGGCTTCCTGCCCACCGGCACGCCATGCCTCAGCTTGCGGCAGCGGCCTCGCGGCGGAAAGGCGTCACCGGCTCCCCGGGGAGCCGGAATCAAGGCCGCAATTGCGCGAGGCCATCGGACAGGCCGGCGGGGTGACCTTACGCTCCGGCCCGGTAAGAGGCACAGGCAGGATCGCCCGCCGTCCGCGCTTGCCGGATGCCGGCGGGCGGGGGAAAAGAGGCGGCGCGAACAGCTAGGGACCCGCCCCATGACCGACACGTCCAGCCACGACGTTCCTTTCGATCCGGCCGCGATCCGGCGGGTTGCCGTCATCGGCGCCGTCACCATCGGCGCGAGCTGGGCGGCGCTGTTCCTGGCCCGCGGGCTCGAGGTGGTGGTGAGCGATCCGGCTCCGGGCGCCGCCGGGGCGACCCAGCGCCTCATCGACGCCGCCTGGCCGGCGCTGGAGCGGCTGGGCATGCTCCCGGGGGCCGATCCGCACGCCTGGCGCTTCGTCGCCGATCCGGTGGCGGCGGTGGCGGATGCGCAGTTCGTCCAGGAGAACGCCCCCGAGCGCTACGAGGTGAAGCAGGCCCTGCTGCCGGCCATCGACGCCGTGCTGCCGCCGGAGGTGGTGATCGCCTCCTCCACCTCGGGCCTGCTGGCGAGCCGGCTGTCGGAGGGCTGCCGGCATCCCGAGCGGGTGATCATCGGCCATCCGTTCAATCCGCCCCACCTGATCCCGCTGGTGGAGGTGGTGGGCGGCGCGAAGGCGACGCGGGCGGCCATCGACACCGCCATGGGCTTCTACCGGGCCGTGGGCAAGCACCCCATCGAGATTCGCAAGGAGGTGACCGGCCACGTCGCCAACCGCCTGCAGGCGGCGCTGTGGCGCGAGGCCATCTACCTGGTGCAGGAGGGCGTCGCCTCGGTGGCCGACATCGACGCCGCGGTCAGCGAGGGGCCGGGCCTGCGCTGGGCGCTGGTGGGGCCGCACATGACCTTCCATCTCGGCGGCGGCGCCGGCGGCCTCGCCCATTTCCTGCATCACCTCCTGCCGGCGGTGGAGACCTGGTGGGCCGACCTCGGCACCCCGCAGATGACGCCGGAGCTTCAGGCGAAGCTGGTCCAGGGCGTCATCGCCGAGGCCGACGGCCGCTCGTTCGCGGACCTTGCGTCGTGGCGCGACGGCCTGCTCACCGACATCCTCGCCGCCCGGAAGAGCGTGGCGGCGGCGCAGGAGCAGGCGCTTCTCGACGTCGAGCTGGACGAGGCGCTGGACGAGAGCTTCCCGGCCAGCGATCCCCCGGCCATCGATCGTCCGCGCTGACCGGGGATCGGCCCGGGCCACCTGCGCTCGTGGGCCTGCATCGGGGCGGCGGTTGAGGGGCATCGGCCGGAACCCCGAGGCCGAAGGCATTGGAGCCTTTGACGCAACCGCCCACCCGGCGCCGACCGCAGTCTATGCGGGACGCATCGGTGAGGATCGGCAATGCCGCAGGCGGCCGAAAGATCTGGCCAGCCGACCCCGCGAGGTTGTGTCATGGGCTCCAGGGCGATGATCGCCCCCGCAGACCCGCTCGATCAGCCGCGATCAGAGCACCGCTCGGCGTCACCCGGCATCCCCGTCATGCCCGGCCTCCATTTGGCCGGCGGAAACGGCCTGATCCATCACCCGCAGCCGCCCCCGCACGGAGCCCCGGGATCGCGTGACAAGGTTGAACGCCGGCGGCAGCCCGCGTGGGGGCCGAAAGCCTGGGGAGTGGGCGATCGCCCTACCGCTCCGCCCCTTCCGGCGCGCCGCGATAGGCGGACTGGTCGATGCCGTGGCGGCGCAGCTTGTCGTAGAAGGTCTTGCGCGGGATGCCGAGGCTGCGCACCGTCGCCTGCACGTCGCCGCGATGGGCCGCCAGAGCGGTGCGGATCTCCGCCGCCTCGAAGGCGTCCACCCGCTCCGGCAGCGATCCCGCGTCACCGGGCGCGGAGGGCGCTGCCTCGAGGGGCGGGGCCTCGTCGGTCACGAGGCCCAGGGCGACCCGCTCGGCATAGTGGACCAGCTCGCGCACGTTGCCCGGCCAGTCGTGGGTTTCCAGGTGGTGCCGCACCCCGGAGCCGATCATCACCGGCTCGCGGCGGAACCGCTGGCACGCCTTGGCCAGGAAGTGGCCGAACAGCAGCGCAACGTCCGCCCGCCGCTCGCGCAGCGGCGGAATCCGCACGCCGGCGACATCCAGGCGGTAATAGAGATCCTCGCGGAAGCCGCCCTGCCGCACCATGTCCTTGAGGTCGATCTTGGCGGCGGCCACCACGCGGATGTCCACCCGGCGGACCTCGTTGGTGCCCAGCGGCATCACCTCGCGCGCTTCCAGCACCCGCAGCAGCTTCACCTGCAGGGCCGGCGACATGGCCTCGATCTCGTCGAGGAAGAGCGTGCCGCCATGGGCGTGCTCGATCCGGCCCACCCGCTTCTTCTGCGCCCCGGTGAAGGCGCCGGCCTCGTGGCCGAACAGCTCGCTCTCGATGACGCTTTCCGGCAGCGCGCCGCAATTGACCGCCACGAACGGGCGGGCGGCGCGGCGGCTCCAGCGGTGCAGCGTATTGGCCACCACCTCCTTGCCGGAGCCGGTCTCGCCCTCCACCAGCACGTCCACCTCGGCCTCGGCCACCTGCCGCAGCACCTGCCGCAGCCGGGCCATGGCCGCGGTCTCGCCGAGCAGCGGCAAGTCCTCGCTCGCCGCCTCGGCGCGCCGGCGCAGGTCGCGATTTTCCAGCACCAGCCGGCGCTTCTCCAAAGCGTGCCGCACGGTGCCCACCAGCCGCTCCAGCGGGTAGGGCTTGGCGAGGAAGTCGTAGGCGCCCTCGCGCATGGCATCCACCGCCATGGCGATGTCGCCGTGCCCGGTGATGAGGATCACCGGCAGGTCCGGATCCAGCCGCCGGAGACGGCGGAACAGCTCGATGCCGGTCATCTTCGGCATCCGCACGTCGCTCACCACCACGCCGGGAAAGCGCGCATCCACCTCCTCCAGCGCGGCGAGCGCGGAGGGGAAGGGCGCCACGGTAAAGCCGGCGAGGCCGAGCGCCTGGACATTGGCGGCGCGCAGCACCTCGTCGTCGTCGATGAAGGCCACATCCATCAGCTCGCCTCCGGCCGCGCCCGCGGCAGGGTCAGAATGAAGACGGCGCCGCCCTGGTTGCGCGCCGCGAGGGTGCCGCCGAACTCGACGACGATGTCGTGGGCGATCACCAGCCCCAGCCCCAGCCCCTGCGGCTTGGTGGTGGTGAAGGGGATGAACAGCGCGTCCATCACCGCCTGCGGCAGGCCGGGGCCGTTGTCGGCCACCGTCACCTCCACCGTCTGCGGCCGGTCTGGATGGGCGGCGGCGGCGATGCGGATCGCCCCGCCCTCGCGCTCGCCCAGCGCCTCCAGGGCGTTCTGCAGCAGGTTCACGAACACCTGCTCCAGCCGCACCAACTCCGCCTGGACGGCGAGGTCGGGGTCCGCCAGCTCCACCTCCAGCGCCACCGCCTGCTGGGTGAGGCGATAGCCCACCAGCAGAAGCGCGCCGTCGATGGCGGCGCCCAGCGGCACCGGGCCGGCGGTGCCCGGCGTCTTGCGCGCGAACGCCTTCAGCCCGCGGGTGATGGCGCCGATGCGATCGGTGAGGCCGGCGATGGTGGAGAGGTTGGCGCGGGCGGCGCCCGCATCGCCCCGATCGAGCAGCAGCGTGCCGGATTCGGCGAAGGTGCGGATGGCCGCTACCGGCTGGTTCACCTCGTGCGCCACGGAGGCCGCGATCTGGCCGAGCACGGCGAGGCGGCCGGCCTGCACCAGCTCGTCCTTGAGGCCGTCGAGGGCATCCTGGGTGCGGCGGCGCTCGTCCATCTCGGCGCGCAGTCGCTCGTTGCTTTCGGAGAGGGCGGCGGTGCGGTCGGCGACCCGCGCCTCCAGCTCGCGCCGCCGGGCCGCCTCGCGCTGGCGCTCACGCACCCGGTCGCGCCGGCGTATCAGAAGGAGGCCGACCGTGCCGAGGCCCAGCAGCCCGCCGAGCCAGGCGAGGCTGCGGGCCACCGCCGAGGCGACGCGCAGCGGATCCCCCGCAGGCGCCAGCACATGCAAGGTCCAGTCGGTATCGGGAATCGGCGCCGCGGCCATCACGAAGGGCTGGCGGCGCCCGCCGGGCACCGCACCCTCCACCACCTCCGGGATCGCGGCGGCCCCTACGGGCAGGGCGTCCGCCGCTCCGTCCTGCGGCACCGGCAGCGGCGTGAGGGGCAGCGGGGCGAGGGCGGCATCGCCGAACGCGCGGCTGGCGGCGATGGCGGCGCGGCGGGCGTCGGCGAGCGGCGCGGCGGCGCGGAAGCGCCAGTCCGGCACGCTGGTGACGAGTACCACCGCCCGCGGATCGGTGACGAAGGTGGGCTCGTTCAATCGCTTCCAGTCGGCCTCGACCGCATCGAACTCCGCCTTCACCACCAGCACCCCCAGTGGGCCGGCATCGCCGTCGATGCGCCGGGTCAAATAGAGCCCCGGCTTGTGGCTGACGGTGCCGAGGGCGAAATGCTCGGCCTGCCCCTCGGCCAGCGCCTGGCGGAAATAGGGGCGGAAGGAATAGTCGCTGTCGACGAAGCTCTCCGCGGTGCCGGCATTGCTGGCCGCCACCGTGATGCCGCGCGGATCCAGAAGGTAGATGACGCCGGTGCGGGCGCCGGCGGCCAGGGTCGCGAACTTGCTGTCGAGGGCGCGCAGGCGGGCCGGGTCGCGGGCCTCCAGCGCCGCCCGCACGTCCGGGTCCGCGCCGAGCACCAGCGGCAGGGTGCGCTGCTTCTCGATCTCGGAACGGATGACGGTGATGCGGAGCGCCGCCGCCGCGCCGCCCTCCGCATGAAGCTGGTTGAAGGTCCAGCGGGTGGCGGCGAGATCGGCGAGGCGGTCCAGCATCAGCAGGG
>CALMSN010000229.1 GCA_937872325.1 uncultured Xanthobacter sp.
CCCAGAGAGTGAGATAGCGTTCAAACACGGACACGGTGCGGGATCTCCCAAGGCCGCCAGCTGCGGCCGATTGCGGCGAGAGCGTGGGCGCGGTCTGTTTCAGGACGACGACAGTTCACGCGGCCTGTCCCGAGAGTGTGAGGTCCGTCGCTCCCTCCATTTTCCCGATCTCGCCGATGCGCTCCTTGAGCGAAGCAAGATCGAGCTGCTCAAATGGCAGGTTGACGAAGGCGGAGATACGCCCGGCGAGCCGACGGTAGGTGGCAACGAAGGCAGCCTTCTGCTCAGCTTCGGTTCCCTTCACCCGGATCGGGTCGGGCAGACCCCAATGGGCCTGTAGCGGATGACCGGGGAAGGCAGGGCAGATTTCCCCAGCTGCGGCGTCGCAGGTAGTGATGACGAAATCCATCTGGGGCGCATCCGGCCTGGCGAACCCATCCCAGCTCTTGGAGGCGAGGTTCGTCGTGTCGTAGCCGAGCGAGTCGAGCAGATCGATAGCCATCGAGTGCGGCTTGAGCTTCGGCCGACTGCCGGCCGAGTAGGCCTTGAAGCGGCCTCGCCCCTCGCGGTTGAGCAACGCCTCCGCGATCAGCGACCGTGCCGAGTTGGCCGAGCAGACCAGCAGAACATTGTAGACGCGATCATTCCCAGCGGCAGGACGCAGCTGTGGAAAGGCCGCGGGGCCGGTCCCGCACCGGGGGGAGACGGCAAAACCCATCTCCGCCATCAGTTGGCTCAGCACAGGGCCCGCTGTGGACAAGCTGACGGCATAGATGATGGACCGTCCCTCGCGCCGCGACGTGACAAGGCCGGCACGCTCCAGCACGCCGAGGTGCACCGACATGGTATTGTGCGCTACCGCCAGCAGGCGGGCGATGTCGCCCGCCTGAAGGCCATAGGGCACATAGCGCAGCAGAAGACGATAAGTCTCGAAGCGCGTGCCTTGGGACAGCGCATCGAAGATCCGCGTGGCGTCTTCCCCATTCAGCTTCGTCTCGTCCATCTTGTCTCACCGTTCGAATGCTGCTCACGCGTCAGCCCAAGTGCCTCAGGCGCCGCCCTTGAAGGTCCTGGCCCAATAGTCCTTGACCTGCTGGACCAGAGCCGGCGGCAAGGGAACATAGCCGAGCTCGGACGCAAATTTCTCGCCCTCGCCCAGGGCGAAACGCCAGAACTCGAAGGCGGCTTGGCTGTTCGCCGGCACCTTCGGCTCGCGGTACATGAGAGCGAAGGTGGTCGCCGCAATAGGATAGGCATCCTCGGCGGGGGAATCGGTGATGACGACGAAAAAGTCCTTGGCGCCGGCCCAATCGAAGCTCAGCGCCGCCGCCTGGAACGCCGCCGCGCTGGGTGCGATGAACTTGCCAGCACGGTTCTGGACGAGGCCATAGGCCAGCTTCACCTGCACCACATAGGTGTATTCGACATAGCCGATGGCATTCGGGACCCGCTTGACCTCGGTCGAGACCCCTTCGTTACCGCGCGCGCCATACCCCACCGGCCAGGCGACTGCGCTGCCTTCGCCGACCTGCTGCTTCCACTCCGGGCTCGCCTTGGCAAGGTAGGACACCCAGTTGAACGTGGTTCCAGATCCATCGGAACGGTGCACCACCACGATCTTCGCGTTGGGCAGCTTGACGTCGGGATTGAGGGCCCTGATGGCGGGATCGGACCAGGTCGTGACCTTGCCGAGATAGATGTCAGCGAGAAGGGCGCCGGTGAAGCGGAGCTGGCCGGGCCCCACGCCGTCCACGTTGAACACCGGAACGACGCCACCGAACACGATGGGGAACTGGCCGAGGCCATATTTCTCCAGTTCTTCCGGCTTCAGCGGCTTGTCGGACGCGCCGAAATCCACCACCCCGTCCTTAATACGGTTGACGCCGGCCGACGAACCCACCGACTGGTATCCTACGATGTGGCCTGTGCGCTCACGAAACGCCTCCGCCCATTTCCAGATGATCGGATAGGCGAAGGTGGAGCCGGCACCCCGCACCTCCGCGGCGCGCGCCGGAGGCGCGAACATCGACAGGGCCGCGAGCGTCGCCGCAGCTGTCCAGACAAGAATGCGATTCACGGCTGGCCTCCCTTGGGTCCTAGCGACATATCGCTGGAAACAGATAGCTCCATACGAGTCATTATGTCGATAGGAGTGGACAGATCGCTATATGGCCTTCATGTCACTCTTGTGACGCCATTTACGTCGCGCCAATCGCAGCGATAGTATAAATTATCGATATGTCGATACAAATGGAAATGATGTAATGTAGAGACGGAATGCTCGCGAGGTTGAGAGGCAAATTTGTTCGGGAGGAGAAATGAATAATAGGCGCTTCATATGGACTTTATATAAGTAATATACGTCAATCGAAGTCGGATAGCCTCTCAAAAATTGCAATCAACCATGGACAATTGCCACGATGTCCATATGATTTACATGAAATAAAGCCAACCATAGCCTAGAACTACGTTGCGTCATATTCGATAAAATCTCTGTTGATTCAGGAATATCGCTCGATATACACAAATTGTCATGAATTTGTTACATAACATGCTTAGAGCCCGTGAGGCTAGGTGAGCATCAGAAGCCCTAGCGGCACTGTCCAGGGAGACGGCATCCTCATGAAGATCATCACTCTCGCGAGCGCCCTCGCGCTGCTCGCTACCGGCGCGGCCTTCAACGGCGCCGCTGCCCAGGCACTGGTCAAGGTCGACGGGTCGTCCACGGTATTCCCCGTGACCGAAGCCATGGCGGAGGAATTCCAGAAGGCGAACAAGGATATCAAGGTGACGGTCGGCATCTCCGGTACCGGCGGCGGCTTCAAGAAGTTCTGCCGCGGAGAGATCGACATCTCTGACGCCTCGCGCCCCATCACCTCCGCCGAGCAGAAGGCCTGCAAGGAAGCCGGCATCGAGTATATCGAATTGCCGGTCGCCCTTGATGCGCTCACGGTCATCGTCCACCCGTCCAACACCTGGGCGAGCGAGATGACGGTTGCGGATCTGAAGAAGATCTGGGAGCCCGAGGCCCAGGGCAAGATCACCAACTGGAAGCAGGTCCGCGACAGCTACCCGGATCGGCCGCTGGTGCTCTACGGCGCGGGCGTCGACTCAGGCACTTACGACTATTTCACCGCCGCCATCGTCGGCAAGGAGCATTCCAGCCGCGGCGACTTCACCGCATCGGAGGATGACAACGTGCTGGTCCAGGGCGTGGCGGGCGATCCCAACGCCCTCGGCTTTTTCGGCCTTGCTTACTATGAAGAGAACACCGGCAAGCTGAAGGCGGTGAAGATCAAGGTCGATGACGCCGCGCCCGCCGTGGAGCCGTCGGTCGAGAACGCCCGCACCGGCAAGTACCAGCCTCTGTCGCGGCCGATCTTCATCTACGTGAACAAGAAGGCGGCCGAAACCCGTCCGGAGGTGGCGAAGTTCGTTGAGTTCTACCAGGACCCGAAGCACGCGGTCGAGCTGGTCAAGGAAGTCGGCTATGTGCCGCTGCCCGAGGCCGCCCTGAAGGTGTTCCAGGAGCGCTTCAAGAAGCGTGAGATCGGCACCGGCTTCACCGGGTCCAAGGTCGGCGTCTCCGTCGAGGATCTCGTCAAGGAAAAGCTCGTCTACTGACAGGTGATCTTGAGGGACCTGAGGGAGGTGCTCCGGCGCCTCCCTCCATTCAGGTGAGGGTTGGACGTGGTCGCACCGGTGTCTCCAGACTCAAGAACAGGCCGGTTGCGCCTGACGGTTTCTCCGGTCTTCCTGGCGCGACGCCGGGTGGTGGACCGCATCATGCGCGTTGTCCTGTTTCTCAGTGCCGCACTCTCTGTCCTGGTCACGGCGGGCATCGTCTACGTCCTCCTGTCCGAAAGCCTGAAATTCTTCGCACAGGTGTCGATCATCTCCTTCCTGACCGACACACAATGGACGCCGGTGTTTCAGGACAAGCACTTCGGCATCATGACTCTGGTATCCGGTACTTTGGTGAGTTCGCTCATCGCCCTGCTCGTCGCGATTCCAGCCGGTACCGTGCTCGCAATCTATCTGTCGGAGTTCGCGCGGCCACAGGTGCGCGAGACCATCAAGCCGTTTCTGGAGCTTATCGCAGGCGTGCCCACTGTGGCATTCGGCTATTTCGCTCTTTTGTTCCTCACGCCCATCTTCCAGATCTTCATTCCCGGGCTGGCGGGCTTCAACCTGCTCGTGCCGGGCATCGTCATGGGCATCATGATCCTGCCCTACATCGTTTCCGTGAGCGAGGACGCCATGCGCGCGGTCCCTGCGGAACTGAGGGAGGGGGCCTATGCGCTGGGCTTCACGCGGCTCCAGACGGCGACGCGGGTGGTGATCCCCGGCGCCTTCTCCGGGGTGACGGCGGCCTACATCCTCGGCATGTCGCGGGCGGTGGGCGAGACCATGGTGGTGGCCATTGCTGCGGGCCAGCAGGCGAAGCTCGCCCTGAACCCTCTGGAGGGCGCAGCCACGATCACCTCCTATATCGTCCAGATCAGCCTCGGCGACGTGCCACATGGCTCCATCGCTTATCTCACCATCTTCGCGGCGGGCATGACGCTGTTCCTCATGACTTTCGCCTTCAACATTCTCGCCTTCTGGCTCCGCCAGAAATACCGTGAAGTCTATTGAGGGGATGGCCGTGAAGCCGCTCGCCGCTCAACCCTCCCGCCGCCTCTCCGACGCGGAAATCGTCGCTCGGGCGCATCGGTCCGACCGCAATTTCGCGATCCTGGGCCTCAGCGTGCTCGTCATTTCCATGATCGTTCTGCTGTCGCTCATCGTGGACTTCATGGTGGACGGGCTTGGCCGCATTGATCTTGATTTCCTGACGAGCTTCCCCTCCCGACGCGCTTCGGAGGCCGGCATTCTGTCCGCCTGGGTCGGCACCACGCTGGTGATGCTGGTGACGACGGCGCTGGCGGTGCCGCTCGGCGTCGCAGCAGGCCTCTATCTTGAGGAATATGCGCCGCGGAACTGGATCACCCATCTCATCGAAATCAATGTGACCAATCTCGCGGGCGTGCCCTCCATCATCTATGGGCTGCTCGCCCTCGGCCTGTTCGTGCAGAGCTTGGCCATGGGCCAGACGATTCTAGTTGCGGGCATCACGCTGGCGCTTCTCATCCTGCCCATCATCATAGTCGCCACACGCGAGGCGGTGCGCTCCATCCCGCTCGAGATCCGCGAGGGCGCCTATGCGCTTGGCGCCGACAAATGGCAGACGGTGAGCGGCTACATCCTGCCCACCGCGCGTCCCGGCATCCTCACGGGTGCCATCGTCGGTATGTCACGGGCCATCGGCGAGACCGCGCCCATCATCACCATCGGCGCGCTCACCTTCATCGCCTTCCTGCCGCCTTCACCGGTCCAGGACACCTTTCCGTTCATCAATTTCAACTGGCTCAACTCGCCGTTCACGGTGATGCCGATCCAGATGTTCAACTGGGTTTCACGTCCCCAGGCGGCGTTCCACGTGAACGCAGCAGCAACCGGTCTCATTCTGCTGCTTATGACGCTGCTGATGAATGCGATCGCCATCTGGCTGCGCTACAAGATCCGCCGGAGCATGCGCTGATGCTGCAGCCCGGCCTTTCGGAGAACGAGATGACCGCCGTGACCCCAGCATTGGACGCCGTGGCCAGCAAGGAGCCCGCCCCCCTGCGCGCTTCTGTTCGCAACCTCAATTTCTTCTACGGCGACAACCAGGCGCTCAAGGGGGTGGAGCTTCCGATCGTCGAGGGTAAGGTCACCGCCCTCATTGGGCCGTCGGGATGTGGAAAGTCCACGCTCCTGCGCTGCTTCAACCGCATGCATGACCTATATCCGGGCAACCGGTATCAGGGCGAGATCATCCTCTATCCGGAGGGGATCAACATCGTGGCGCCGGAAGTAGATCCAATGCTCGCGCGTTTGCGCATCGGCATGGTGTTCCAGAAGCCCAACCCGTTTCCGAAATCGGTCTATGAGAATGTGGCATCCGGCCTCCACATCCGGGGCATCCGGAATCGCTCCGAAGTGGATGGGCGCGTGGAAGCCGCGCTACGCCAAGCCGCCCTATGGGACGAGGTGAAGGACCGCCTCCAGGAATCCGCCTATGGATTGTCGGGCGGCCAGCAGCAGCGCCTGTGCATCGCCCGCACCCTCGCCCCAGATCCGGAGCTCATCCTGCTCGACGAACCCACTTCGGCCCTCGACCCCATCGCCACGGCGAAGATCGAGGAACTGATGGACGAGTTGCGGGGCGCCTACACCATCGTGATCGTCACCCACAACATGCAGCAGGCGGCGCGCATCTCGGATTTCACCGCCTTCATGCATCTCGGCCACATGGTGGAATACGACGTGGCCAGCCTGATCTTCACCAACCCAACCGAGGAGCGCACGCGCTCCTATATCACCGGCCGGTTCGGCTGAGGCGTTCGGCTCGGTGGGAGGCGGCGGGAAGTTCGCTCGTGGACTTGGCATTCGGGCGCTTCAGCGACGGCAGTAGATTCGGCCTCACGTCTCAGCCACGATCTTCCCGATGTCGGTGATGTCATATCCGCCGATGCTCTTGAACTCGTTCTGGAACCGCTCCGAGCGCAGGATCTTGAGCATCGTCGCGACCTCCGGTGTGTCGAGATGCTCTTTACGGACCACAAGGTCGTAGCGTTCCCTCTTCAGTGGGACGAAGTCCACATTATCTACTTGGCGGGCGACCTTTTCCATCCCCACCGCCACGTCGGCGTCGCCACGGCCCACTGCGCTCGCCACGGCGAGATGGGATTGGTTCTCGCTATCGTAGCCCTTAATCCGGCTGGCGTAGAGATCGAGGAGCTTCAGGTTCTCGTCGAGCAGCACCCGCGATCCCGCCCCCTTCTCGCGGTTGATCATGGTGATGTCGTCGCGGGCGAAGTCCTGCCATGTTCGGATGGCCTTCGGGTTGCCTTTGGCGACGTAGAGGCCCTGCATGCGGTAGGTGACGTTGACCACCGCGCAGCGCACGCCAGGCAGTAAGGCACGGACATAGGGCACGTTGTAGTCGTCGCCGGCGCTGTCCCACAGATGTGCGCTCGCGACGGAGACCTTGCCGTAATAGAGCGAGACGAGGCTGTCGTAGCTGCCGATATAGGCCCTGAGCGCCATGACGCCGTGCATGCGCATGAAGTTGGACAGGATGTCGAGGATGAGGTCCTGGCCGCAGATGATGAAGCCGTCCCCGGCCCGACGCTCCGCCTTCAGGTCAAAATACCGGTTCTCGTCGAATGCCGGGCGGCCTGCCAGCTCGGGCGCGCGCGCGGCCCTGCCGGAGCGCTCGATATAGTCGCGCACGTTCGCCTCGGTGAAGCGGATCTTACGGCCGACCTTGTAGAAGCCGATCCCGCCTGCCTTGATCAGAGCATAAATGCCGCTCCGGCTGACGTGCAGCCGCTCGGCCACATCTTCGACAGTCAGGGCGTTAGGCGTATCCATGGAATGTCCGGCATCTCAATTCATCTAATTTCATATCATTTGGCATATAGCTCGGCCTTCGGCCAGCCGTCCTGACCATTCTATCTTTACAAAACAACATCTATTCGCCACGCTCGGCTCATTAAACCAGCAATATACCCGTCAAATCGTTTGTTTTCGTATCAATTCATATCATTTCATACCATGATGGCGGCTCCGTCCGAACGATCATGGCCGGAGGCTCATCCATGTCCCAGCAGTCCATTCCACTGTCGTCCGAGCGTGCCAACACACGGGACGAGCGGGGGTCCAACCCTGGCCCCCCGCCGGTGCCGGCCTTCGCCGGGGGCGCCCTCATCGGCAGGCTCGGCGGTCTCATCGGGCTTGGTGGCGCAGAGTTCCGCCTGCCGCTGCTGATCGGCCCATTCCGCTTCCGGGCGCTCGAAGCGGTCATCCTCAACAAGGCCATGAGCCTGGTCGTCGTCGCTAGCGCGCTGCCGTTCAGGGCGGCGACGGTGCCCTTCAGCGCCATCGCGACCAACTGGCCGATCATCCTCAACCTGTTGGCGGGTAGCCTCGTTGGCGCCTGGTTCGGCGCCGGCTGGGCCACCCGGCTCAGCTCCCGCACCCTCGACCGGGTCTTGGCAGTCCTGCTGGTGCTGATCGCCGTCGCCCTCCTGTTCGGACACGGATCGACCGCAGCGTCCGCGCTGCTTTCGGGACCCTGGCTGATCGTGGCCGGCGTCATTGCGGGATTCGCCATTGGCGTGGTCGCCTCGCTGATGGGCGTGGCCGGCGGTGAGCTGCTGATTCCGACGCTGGTGCTTCTCTTCGGCGCGGACATCAAGCTCGCCGGCAGCCTGTCGCTGGCGGTGAGCCTGCCCACCATGATCGTCGGCTTCACCCGCTACAGCCGCGACAACGCCTTCGCCACCGTCGCGCAGAACAAGGTGTTCGTGGCCGTGATGGCGGTGGGCTCCATCGTGGGCGCCTTCATCGGCGGGCACCTCCTTGGGCTTGTGCCCGAGCAGGTCTTGCTTCCCATCCTGGCGCTGATCCTCGTCGTGTCATCGGTGAAAGTGTGGCGCCACGGATGAGGGTGCGGTCTCGGCCGGCGCCAGAACGCCGGCCGATGGTGCCCGCCGTCAGGCCGGATACTCCTTCGACTTGAAGGTCAGGTGCCGCACGCCTTCCGGCGCGTCGGCGATCTTGCGGATGTTGCCCCACGTCTGCTTGTAGTTGGGGATGATGTCCTCGTTGACCCCCGCGGACACCACATTGCCCTGCACGCCGGTCGGGAAGCCGAACAGCATGAAAGTCTCCTTCCGCTTCGCCGTGGGGGTGGGATAGGCCATGGCCTGGGTGGAGCCGTTCTCGTTGTAGACCTCCACGAGATCGCCGCTCTTGAGGCCAAGCTCGCCCATGTCCTGCGGGTTCATCTCGATGAAGGGATAGGGCCAGCGATCCATGACCAGCTCATTCTCCACGTCAAGATAGGCGCTCTGCCAGACGAGGTTCGCCCGCCCGTTATTGATGAGGAAGGCGAACTTGTCCTTCTCCGCCTGTTTGCCGGGGGCCTGGAGGCCGCGCCACCGGGTTTCGGCGAACACCGCCTTGCCGTCCGGCTTGTTGAACTTGCCATCGGCGAACAGCCGCTTGGTGCCGACGATCTTGCCGTCTGCGAAGGCCGTGGCGGGCTCCTGGAAGCCGTTAGTGCCCATGGTCCGCAGGCGATCGTAGGTGACGAACGCGCCGCCCTTTTCGTTCTTGGCGTAGCCGTCCATGAAGGCGTCTTCCTCGCTCTTCCAGTCGAAGCCCTTGAACTTGTCCGCCACCTCCGTTTTGCCCATGGCGCGCAGCACCCGCTCCATGTGATTGGCGATCCGCGCGGCGATGAGGCAATCGGGCATGGCCTGGCCCGGCGGGTCCATGTAGCGCTCGGTAAGGCGCATGCGCCGCTCGCCGTTCATGGAGGTGAGGTTCATCTCGCCGGATGTCGCGGCGGGCAGCATCACATGGGCGGCCTCGCCGATATGGGTCGGCACGATGTCCACGTCGACGCTGAACAGCCCACCCTTGCGGATGGCGCCCAAGATGGCGGCCACCATGGCATCGCGGTCGCCGTAGGGCACGCTGGCCATGGCGTCCTTCACGAGGTCCGTGCGCATCTTGTAGGCGCGCTTGAAAGCCATGGCGTTGAGCGTGGTCTTGTAGTGGTCGCAGCCCCAGATGTGGTGCACGCCGCCCTTGCCCTCGATCAGCAGCTTGTCCACATAGGCTGCGGGCCGGCCCACATGGGCGTCGGACGGGCGGCAATAACCCTCCTGGTGGCCGCCCATGCGCACGCAGCCGCCGCCCGGACGGCCGATATTGCCGGTAGCGAGGGCGAGATTCACCAGCGCCTGGTTGGTGCGGTAGTTGTCATTGCCCCAGATGAGGCCCTTCTCATAGGCGAACATGGTCCGCCGACGTGCCCCGCCGGCCTTGGGCTCGCCGATCCAGGTGACCGCCTTGACGATGTCCGCCTCGCTGAGGCCGGTGGCGCGGGCCGCTTCCGCCACGCTCACCTTGTTGGCCGCCAGGGCCTTGTCGAAGTCCTTCGTGGAGGCCGCGATGAAACCCTTGTCGATCCACCCCTTCTCCGCCGCGTAGGTGAGCCAGGCGTTGAACAGGATCAGGTCGGTGCCGGAATTGAGGGCGAGATGGAGCACGTTCTCCTTGCCCGCCTCCACCTCGCTGGCATTCACGGTGACGGTGCGGCGCGGATCGACGATGACGATGCGCGCCTTGGCCACCGGCTCGCTGCCGAACTCCGCCTTCTTCTTGTCGAGGGAGGTTCCGCGCAGGTTGGGCACCCAGTGGTTCAGGAAATAGTTGGTCTGGGTTTCCAGCGCGTTCGTGCCCACCGCTACGAGGGTGTCGGCGAGCTCCGCGTCCTCGTAGCAATTGTTGAGCTCGCCCACCCCCATGTCGCGCGAGCCGTGGACCTCCGAATTGTAGGCCGGGCGATTGTGGATGCGGATGTTCTTTACCTTCATGGCGCCGAAATAGAGCTTTCCGGTGCCCCAGGTGTTCTCGTATCCGCCGCCCGCGCCGCCGTGGTCGAAGGCGGACACGAACAGGCCGTCCTCGCCCTGCTCAGCGATCACCGCTGCGGTGACGCGGGCGACGAGGTCGAGGGCGTCGTCCCAGCTCGTGGGCTGGAGCTGTCCGTAGCGCCAGACCTGGGGATCGGTGAGGCGCTGGAGCTGGGTGTTGCGCTGGCGCGAATAGCTCATCTCGGCGATCCGCGCGCCGCGCACGGAGCCGAGGCCGGAATTCACCACGCACGCCTTGTCGGGCTTGATGACGATGTGCACGTCTCGCCCGTTCTGCCTGACGATGTTGTACATGGACGGCGCATACCAGGCTGCGGTCTCTGCCGGCTGTTGCCTGGAGAGATCGACGCCGAAGGCGTTCTCGCCCGGCGCCGTGCCGCCCTCGTATCGGGCGTCCCAACTATAGGCCTTGTAGCCGCAGCCGACGATGCAATAGTGGCAGACGACGTTGTGGACGGTCGCATTGGCGGGAAAGATGGGCAAATGGCCGATCTGGGGCTTGTAAGCCATGGTGTCCTCCCTCAGAGCACGTTGGAGAGGCGGCCGTAGAGCAGCTCATCCACGCCTTCGGCATAGATGTCGCCCTTCGCGTCCACACGCAGCGCGTATTGCGGCAGGTTCTGCGTCGCCTGGCCCCAGATCTGCTGGCCGCCTTTCTCGCAATCGAAGCGGGAATAATGGCCGGGGCAGTTCAGCGTCTTGTCCGTCGTGCTGTAAGAAAGGGGAAATCCCTTGTGCGGGCAGACGGTGGTGAAGCCGACGATGTCGCCGTCGGGTCCGGCGCCTCCGGCCACGCGTGTCCCGAGCTTCAGAAGGACGCCGGGCGCGTCGTCATCGGGATAGGCCACGTCCAGCGGCTCATTAACTTTCAGGTCCTTCACATTGGCGAGGCGGTTCGCTGGATATCTCACCAACGCGACCGCAGGGGCCGCCTTGGCTTGGGCCGGCAGAACGGAGGCGACGGCGGCGCCTGCGGTCGCAAGGCCGGCGCCGGTCAGGAAGCTGCGGCGGCCGGCATCGACGAGGCTGGGACATCTTTTCATGAAAGCTCCTCCCAGAGCGTATTGGTCCTTTCGGACGCAAGACGTCCTGCAGAAGCTGCGCCATGCGGAGCTGAGTAGAGAATTCAATGATTTAACGAGCGAGATGAGGCGAGCACGTCCGCCGTCCCGAACATGCTGCGGCGCCGTCTGTCCGGAAACCCGAACGCGCCGTCAGCCGTCGCTACCCAAACCGAGGCGGCGCATCTTCTCCCACAGGGTGG
This sequence comes from uncultured Xanthobacter sp., assembly GCA_937872325.1. Lineage (GTDB taxonomy): Bacteria > Pseudomonadota > Alphaproteobacteria > Rhizobiales > Xanthobacteraceae > Xanthobacter. The sequence goes on from CALMSN010000229.1 coordinate 11,803, forward strand.
TGCGCCCAACGCCGAGGAGCCGGGCGGCGGCGGAGAGTTCGCCCGCGGTCGCGGACAGCGCCCGGAGGATGTGACGCTTCTCCGCCTCCTGGCGCGCGGATTCCAGTGAGCCGATCCGTAGGCCGGCGTCAGCGCCTTCGCGAACGATCTCGGGAAAGAGATCCCCGGGCATCAGCCAGGGGCCCAAGGCAAGAGCGACCGCACGCTCCATCCGGTTCCGCAGCTCCCGCACATTCCCGGGCCAAGGATGCTGCATCGCGGCCTCCTCGGCGAGGGCGCTGATCCCTTTCAGGTTGGTCTCGGTGTCCGCGCTATATTCCGTAAAGAAGCGCTCCATGAGCCATGGGATGTCATCGGGGCGCTCCCGCAGAGATGGCAGGCGAATGCTGACCGCGTTGATGCGGTAAAGGAGATCCTCGCGGAATTGTCGCTCGACAACTCGCAGCGCCAGATCGGCGTTGGTGGCCGTCACGATACGGCCGCCGAAGGCGATCTCGCGCTCACCGCCGACCCTCTGAAACGTCTTGCTCTCGATCAGCCGCAGGAGTTTTGCCTGCAACTCCGGACGCAATTCCCCGATCTCGTCGAGAAACAGCGTGCCGTCGCCGGCGCGCTCCACATAGCCGAGATGGCGCTGCGCGGCACCGGTGAACGCGCCTCGCTCGTGGCCGAACAGCTCGCTTTCCATCAAGTCGGCGGGAATGGCGGCGCAGTTGACCGCGATAAACGGCGCGGTCGCGTGCCGCGATTGCGCATGGATGAAGCGGGCGGCTACATCCTTACCTGTCCCTGTCTCCCCCGTGATGAGCAGATTGGAGGACAGGCGAGCCATCCTGCACAACAGAGCCTCCACCTGCCGGATGGCGGGTGAGACGCCCAACGTGCCGCCTTCCGTGGTTCCATGCGGCATCAGCAAGTCGGTGAGCCGCGCCAGGAAGTCCTCCATCTCGAAGGGCTTGGTGACGTAGTCCGCCGCGCCGGACCGCATCAGGCGCACCGCTTGGTCGATGTCGCCATGGCCGGTCACGAACAGGAAAGGCGGCGTCCGAGGCACGTGCGCCGCTTCCCGGAACACAGCCTCCCCATCGAGATCCGGAAGGCGGATGTCGCATACGATAGCCTCGAAGCGAATCTTCCGGATATCCGCCACCGCTGCGCAGCCGGTCCGCCACCAATGCACCCTCATTCCCTCCAGGCCGAGCCGCTGCGCGAGGCTCTCGCCCATGATGGGATCGTCCTCCACGAGGCCGATGACGGGAGGCTCATGCGACATGGGCGAGCTCCATTGGGGCGATGAAAGGGAAGAGAAGACGGATCCGCGTTCCCCCCGTTTCAGGCCGCTCGACCTCGGCCGAGGCACCGAGGTCGTCCAGGATGCGCCGGGTGGTCCACAAGCCGAGGCCGCCGCCCCAGGGTGGGCCACCCGTTTCCCCGCCAGCCGCAAGAAGGCACCCCGCAGGCTCGGGCAGGCCGCTGCCTCGATCCGACACGATTACATGCAGGGCCGTCGGCGTGAGCGACGCATCCACCGCCACTTCGCTTCCCGGCGGGGCGGCGGAAACCGCATTCAGCAGCAGGTTCAGCACGGCCTGGCGCACCGGGGTGCTGGGCAGAGGAAGCAACACGTCGACGGGACCGGAGAACCTCAGATCGACACCCTTCCGGCGCGCCGCGGGGGCAATCAGTAGCTGCAGGTCCTCGAAATCGGCCATGGCGAGGGGTCGCGGCGCCTGCTCCGGCCGATACAAAGCGAGGGTGGTGCGCACCACGTCGCGGATACCGACGAGGCCTCGTTCGAGAAGGCCGAGGGACGATTTTCGGACCGCCGCATGGTGTCCATGGGTCTTCAGCGTCGCCAGCGCGTTAAAAAGGCCGCCCAGCGGGTTGTTGATCTCGTGGGCGAGCGCCGAGGTGAGCCGCCCGAGGCTGCCGAGCCGATGCTCGTCCGCCAATTGTCGGGCTAGGTCCTCCCGCTCGTACATGGACCGGACCAGCGCATTGTAGGCTAGGAACAGGCGGGCGAATTCAGCGCCGTTGCGCGCGACCGCCTCCGGGGGAACGGGCGTCGCCCGCCCTTCGCTCGCAGCGCCCAGATAGCGCGAGAGCGTGCGCACCGGCGCCATCATGCGGGCGACGAGCAACCAGCCGGCCACGGCGAGCAGCAGCGTGACCATCCCGTTCGTGGCCGCGAGCGCGAGGACGACGTCGCGCCGCTCCAAAGCCAGATGGCTGGTGTCGAAAGTGGCGTGGATGATTCCGACGATGCGTCCAGGATAGGAAAGCACGCGCGTCGCGGTGGCGGATCTGGCGCCCGCCTCGAATCTGAAATCCCGGCCGGTTGCGAGCGGAGCGAGATCGGACGGGAGACGCACCCCAATGGGGAAGCGACGGGGATCGGACGCCGCGATCACGAGGCCCTCCGCGTCGGTGATCACGGCGCTCAACGGATGCAGGCTCTTGTTGAGGGCCTGTGCCCGCATGATGGCGTCATAAACTTCCCAGACATCGTCTCTTAGGATCGCGGGTGCGACCGCGGAGGAGAGGCTGTCCAGATAGGTCTGCGCCAAGGCGCGCAACTGGCGCTCCTGCGTCTCCCCCAGCCGGCTCAGCACGCGCTCGGAGAGTGCAAGCCCCACCAGCACCATGAGCGCCGCAACCGCTAGGGGCACCTTGAGGGTGACGGGCCACTGGCGGGGGTCAAGGCGCGCGATCATGGGCGTCACCCGGTGCCCGCGACGAGCGCCGCCTTTGCGGCGATGGGGTCGAAGAGGCTCGCCTCCTGCGGCGCGAAACCATCGAGCCGCAGCATGGCGAGCACCGCCTTGCCATCCTCGTCCTCGTTCATGCGCGCAAGCGCCTCCGTCAGCGCGGCGAGCGCCTGCGGGTCTGGCGGATGGCGCGGGGCAGCGATGGGCGGGAAGCCGAGCCATTCGGACCGGCGCAGGATGGCGACGCGCGACGTCAGCTCCGGCTCGATCTCCCGCATAACGTCCAGGACGTAGCCGTCCACGGAACCGGATTGGGCGAGGCCCGAGGCCACGGCACGGATCACGTTGCGATGGCCGTAGGTGAAGAAGGTGCGGGCGAAGAAGGACGGGGGCTTCAGGCCGTGCTCCGCGAGAAGCGCGCGGGTGACGAGGAAGCCGGAATTGGAATCGGGGTCCGAGAAGGCGTGGATATCGCCCTTGAGGTCCTGGAAGTCCCGTGCGTCACGGTCCCGGTCGACGATGAGGCAGGACTGATAGAGCGGCTGCCCGCGCCACAGCGGAACCGCGACCAGCTGGAGCGCGTCACGATGGGCGACGAACGGATAGCCGCAGATCCACGCGGCATCGAGCTGACCCGAGACCAGCAGCGCGGTGATCTCCTGATAGGTCCGCCGGCTGACGAGTTCGACCGGTAAGCCGGTGGCCCGCCGCAGGTAAATCTGAAGCCGGCCGAGCAGTTCGAGGTCGGAGGTCAGGAAGACGGGGGTCAGGCCAAAACGGATGATGCCGGCCGAGGCGCGCGCCAACAGGGGCACGAGCGTCGCGCCGACCATGGAAGCAGCGGCAGCAAGGACCGCCCTGCGGTCGATGCGCGAACCGGCGCCCATTTGCTAGGGCCTCCCGCTTTGTAATTCTTCTTAAATCGAAGAATAACGCGGATGGCCTGAAAGGCAAACGGGCATCCGTGTCGGCGTGAGAAACGACAATTTGCGCAGTGCCCCCGCCAGGAGGCTTGTTCTTCTGCCGTGGAATCAATTGGCGGCGCGAGGGCCACTTTCAAAGAACCCGCGCGGGATCGCGGCCGAAGCCGGCAGCCGGGCGTCTGACCTGCCTGTCAGGCCAGTGTTTCGATCGCCAGCGCGATGCCCTGGCCGCCGCCGATGCAGAGGGTAACGATGCCACGCTTGAGGCCGTCGCGCCGCATCGAATGGATGAGCCGCGTGGTCAGGATCGCCCCGCTCGCGCCGATGGGATGGCCATGGGCGATGGCCCCGCCTTCAACATTGACGACCTCTTCGGCAAGGCCGAGCTCGCGGGTAACGGCGAGGGCGATCGCCGCGAAGGCCTCGTTGATTTCCACCCGCTCGACCTCCGCGATCGTCCAGCCCGCACGCCCCAGCGCCTGGCGCACGGCTGGTACCGGACCGATGCCGAACATGCCTGGCTCCACCGCGCCGACGCCGAAGGCGACGAGCCGCGCCAGCGGCTCAAGGCCGTTCGCCGCGGCGAAATCGCGTTCGGCGAGGATCATCGCCGCGGCGCCGGTATTGAGACCGGGCGCGTTTCCGGCGGTGATGGTGCCGTCCTTACGGAAGGCCGGCTTCAGCTTGGTGAGGGATTCGATCGTGGTGTCCGGCCGATTGTGCTCGTCGCGAGCGAAGATCTCCGGCCCCTTGCGGCCCTTGATTTCGACACCGACGATCTCGGCATCGAATTTTCCGGCGGCCTGCGCCTGGGAAAAGCGCTGTTGCGAGCGCGCCGCCCAACGGTCCTGATCCTCGCGGGAGACACCACATTTGGTCACGAGGTCTTCGGTGTGCCAACCGGAATGCTCGCCCGAGAAGGCGTCGTTCAAGCCGTCGCGCAGCATGGAATCGTAGATCTGCGCATCGCCCATGCGATAGCCCCAGCGCCCGCCGCTCATGAGGTAGGGCGCGGCGTCCATGTTCTCCATGCCGCCGGCGATCGCCGCATCGGCGAAGCCCAGCCAGATCTCCTGGGCGACCGAGGCAACGGCCTGGGCGCCGGAGCCGCAGACCCGGTTCACAGTCATGGCCGGCACCTCCACCGGTACGCCGCCATGGACGGCCGCCTGGCGGGCGGGGTTCATCTTGTTGCCGGCCTGGACCACATTGCCCATGATGAGGCTCGACAGCTTGGCTGCATCGAGGCCCGAGCGACGGAGCGTCTCGCGCACGACTGTCGCACCCAGCTCGGTCGCGGGGACCGCCTTCAGAGCGCCATTATAAGTGCCGATCGCCGTGCGCACCGGCGCGCAGATGACCACGTCTCGTTTCGTCATGGACTTGGCCTTTCATGGATAACGACAGATCGCATTCGCGCGGGTGCGCGCAGCGCCTTGATGCGCCTCATGCCTTCCTTCGGATCGTCCCGTCCAATCGGGTCGCTTCCGCCACGGTGTTCGAAATCGTGCCGTACTTGCGGACGTTGGTGTGGAGCAAAGCCAGGCGCTGCTCCGTCTCGTCCGTATCGATGATCAGCTCGTAATCCACCGAGATGATCTTCGGCGGCGCGTCCTGCCGAACGGCGTGGAGCGTGACATCCACCCCGCGCAGCTCGAAATTCAGCATCGGGGTCACCCGCTCGATGCCCTTGATCATGCAGGCCGCGATGGCGGCAAGGAACAGTTCCGCCGGGTTGAAAGCATCGGCGCGCCCGCCAATGTCGGTGTCGAGGGTGATCTCGGCCTCTTTGGTGCGGGCGAGGCTGCCGTGTACGTCGATGCGCGACGCGTGAACCTTGTATTCCAGCATGGCGGCGCTCACGCCGCGAGCCAGCGGGCGAGATCGTCCGGCTTCGGCAGGCCGCCGGCGTGCACCACCTTGCCGTCGATGACGATGCCCGGCGTCGAGGCGATGCCGTATCCGGCGATCACCGCATAGTCGGTGACCTTTTCCACCGTGACGTCGAGCCCGAGCTTGGCCGCCTCATCCCGCACCATCTGCGCCGTTGCCTCGCAGCGAGAGCAGCCGGGGCCCAGCACCTTCACGTCTTTCATGGCTTTTGCCTTTCTTGTTTTAAGAAAACAGCGCGTTGAACAGGAAGCCCACGGCGAGGATGCCGATGCCGACCACGCCCACAAACACGGCAATCAGCTTGAGGCTTAGGACTTTGCGCAGGATGATCATTTCCGGCAGCGACAGGGCGATGACCGCCATCATGAAGGCGAGCACGGTGCCCAGCGCTGCCCCCTTCGCCAGCAGGGCCTCGACCACCGGGATGATGCCCGCGGCATTGGAATACATGGGAATGCCCAGCAGCACCGCAGCCGGAACCGACCACCACGCATCCCGCCCCATGATGGAGGCGAGGAGATCTTCCGGCACATAGCCGTGGATGAAGGCGCCCGCTGCGATGCCGGCGATGATCCACATCCAGACCTTGCCGACGATGTCGCGCACCGCGTCGAGGCCGGCCCTGATGCGATCCACCAGCGTCATACCGTTTGGCGGCAGCTCGACCGGACTGGCACGCACGTTGCGCACCCAGTCTTCCAGCCAGCCCTCCAGGTGCAGGCGTCCGATGACCCAGCCGGCGATAATGGCGATGGAGAGGCCGAATGCCAGATAGGTGAGCGCCACCTTCCAGCCGACCAGCGCGAACAGGAGGCCCAGCGCCACCTCGTTGACCATGGGCGCGGCGATGAGGAAGGAGAAGGTGACGCCCAGGGGCACCCCGGCGGAGACGAAGCCGACGAACAGCGGCACCGCCGAGCAGGAGCAGAAGGGCGTGACGATGCCGAGGCCGGCGGCCGCAATGTTGCCGAGCCCCTCGCGTTTTCCAGCGAGCAGGGCGCGGGTGCGCTCGGCGGAGAAGAAGCTGCGCACCACGCCCATGGCGAAGACCACCAGCGTCAGCAGCATCAGCACCTTGGGCGTGTCGTAGATGAAGAACGCGACCGCTTCAGCGAGATGGCTGCCTTGCTCCACCGGCAGGCGGGCCACTAGCCATTGGGAGAACGGCGCGAGCTGGGCATAGACCACGAACCAGAGGGCGATCGCCGCGGCCGTCACCGCCGCCCAGGTCAGTGACGATGCATCCCTCGGTGGCTTGCGCCCGGTCAATGACAGGTCGGCGCTCATGCGGCTCTCCTGTTCGATGAAGCGTCCAGGGTGGTGAGGACAGCATTGATGATGGTTGCCTGCTCGGCCGGCAGTTCGGGATTGCGACGGTAGCGCACCCATTGGGCGTCCCGCCGATCCACCACGACGCCAGCCTGCTTGAGCACCGCCATATGGCGCGACATGCGGGATTGGGTGACGCCGAGGACGCGCACGAGTTCGCAGACGCAATGCTCGTGCCCATCCCACAGGAGGTGGACCGCCGCGAGGCGGGTGGGTTCGGCCAGGGCCGACAGAAGGGTGAGGGCGGACTGCATACGCTTCTTTTACTTTAATGCGCATATGCGTTCAAGCGCATTTTATAATTAGCTTGTCACTGGGAACGCAGGGCTTCTCGAAATCAGGGGGAATTGAACCCTCACCCTCGACCTCGGAGCGGATATCTATGCTGCGGCTCGAAATAGCAATTTGAGATGGTTGCGTGCCCCCGCAACCAAATTTAAGCCCGCCAAGTCAATGACTTGGCGGGCTTTTTTGTGTTCGAAAAAGCTTACCCCCTGGATCATGGCGCAATCGCAAGGGCGAGTATCTTTTGTAGCGCGCAAAATCGAACTGCACTCCGCGCAGGATCAAACTGCAGTGACAACCCGTGCTTGAAACGCGCATTTAAAGCGCCTTGGCTGCCGCCGCCTGTTGCTTGCCGGCGTGCCCGCGTGGGGCGCCTCATCAGCGCCCCACCCCACTCATCTAGGGCTTCTTAAACCAATAGCATTCAGCGCCACCAGGAGGGCCAAATGCTCGGAGGTGAGCCGGGTCATCCAAAACCGCCTTCACAAAATCAGACCCGAATTTCTGTGTATTGAAATATCTCCGGAATCCGAATGCGCAGGCATCGGCAACCTGAATCATCGGGTCTGTCGCCTTTGGAATGAAGTGGATTGAGTTTCTCACCCGCTTAACAGTCATTTCCCCGTCTTGAACACAGTATCCAGCCTCTTTATCTTTTTTTGTCTCTCTGAGTTCGGATCTTGAGAAATTAATTACGTTATTCTGCAGGGTGGAAAGGGCCACATTCAGATTTCGGCGCATCTCAGGAATATCTTCTGCAACGATGGAGGCTACCTCCGTGGGTGCTGCGTGCCGGCGGATGTTTCGATCGGCAACTCCCACGCAATTAAAGAACGCCATGAAGTGATCTGATTGAGCCGCTGACAGGCCATTCTTGGCAAGATTTCCGTCTGGCTTCCAATCGACGGCCCCTCGCCAATGCACTCCGACGCAGACTGCCATGCCGACCCTCTTAGGAATGGACATCATAGAATAAAGAAGTTCGAGCCGGTTTGTTAGAGACCAACCCGCTTCTTGGTACTTTCTATCGCCTAAAACCTGTTTAGCGTGGAATCTAAAACCATCTTGCAAGGAATGTGGCACGCTGCAAAGCGCCTCTTCCACAAGCTTATCTGCGACAACCAGATCGTGATCTGCGTCTGCAATGATACCCACCACAACCGAGACAGGCTCTCGCGCAGAAGTGCCCGCTTCGTCCATAAAAATGTACCTCACGCTCCCCCCTAAGTACGTTAGCCTGATGGTAGCAGCAGAATCGCGCCGGGTGAGCTCGGCGAGAATTTTATCTGCTCCTTGCTGAAATGCGCGACTGCGCTCTGCGTACCTCTAACGTGAGTGCACATCGAGCAGGCATAGGCGCCAACGATCCGCCGGAAGTGAATCTACATCCGGGGATGCCGGCCTCGGCGAAGCCGACCGGATCGGACGCGGCAGGACCAAGACAACAGCATGTGGCGGCGGAGTGTTGCAGAATGCTCATCCGCCGCCGTTGCTATTTATCCTTCACGATGCATCCGGAAGAAGCCTCAAAGGACGGCAAGTACTACTGCTTGGTCTTCTGGCTGGCGGCCCGAACGATCGGAACCCAAACCTCACGCTCCGCCTTGTAGAAAGCATCGACCTGGGCGGGGGTGAGCGGCGCGGGGACCTGCGTGCCGAGTTCCTGCAGCTTGTTCTTCATGGCCGGCGACTGGACGATGCCGTTCACGAGTTCGTTCACCTTCAGCACCACCTCATCGGGGGTGCCGGCAGGCAGCGCGATCGAATTCCAGGTGCCGGCGGCGAAATCCTTCACCCCGGCTTCGCTGATGGTCGGCACGTTCGGCGCCTGCTCCAGCCGGCGCGGGGCCGCGACGCCGAGCGCGCGGACCTCACCGCCCGCAACATACGGCAGCGCAGTCACGGAGATGTCGAACACCCCGTCGATCCGCCCGGCGATCACGTCGCGCACAGCCTCGGGGCTGGAGGGAAACGCCAGATGCTCAAGCTTCACGCCAGCCTTGTCGGCGAAAACCAGCCCGAGGATGTTGGTGGTCGTCCCGGCCGGGCCGGAGCCGATGATCACCTTGCCGGGCTGCGCCTTCGCGCGCTCGACGAATGAGGCTAGGTCCTTGGCCGGGTGGTCCTTGCCGACCAGCAGCACGCCCGGCGCGCTGTTGATCAACGCCGCGCCGCGGATGGTCTTGGAGATGTCCACCGGCAGTTCGAAAAGCGCGAGGTTGTGCACGAGGTGGGAGGCGGTGCCGAACAGCCACGTATAGCCGTCCGCAGGCGCATTGCTGACCTCGACGGTCGCGCCCGTGCCCGACGCGGCGGCCAGGTTCTCGACGATCACCTTCTGCTTGGTCTTGGCCTCGATCTCAGCCGCGAGCACGCGGGCAATGACGTCCGCATTGCCGCCCGCCGCCGATCCGACGATGAGGCGGATGGGCTTCTCGGGCCATTCGGCGGCTGCGGCCGGGAAAGCCAGGGAAGCCAGGAGAGGCAAAGCAAAAGACGTTGCTATGAGGCTTCTTCTATTAATCACTGCATTTCTCCCTGGAAAATTTATTTACATAATTTTATTGATGCATTAGTAGTAACCTAACGTCAATAAAATTTAGAGGGCGGAATGTATATTGGAATTATTATCACCGTAATGGGATTTATTGCGTCATTTCTGGCTTTTGATCAGCCGCGTTATGTGCCATCGGGGCAGCCCGGCCCCGGCCTTCTGGCTCAGATCCTCGCGGTGACGCTCACCTTGATCGGCCTGGCGCATCTCGCGACGGCGCGGCGGAACACGGGTTTTTCAGGTCGGGGCACCCTACGGCCGGCGGCGATGCTGACTCTCTCGGTGGCGGCTTTCGCAGTGCTGCTCCGGCCCGCAGGCTTTCTCGTGGCGGCATCTTTGTGCGCCTTCGCCGCGACCCTTGCCGGGCACGGCACGCGGCCACTGGGGGCGGCGCTATATGGGGTCGCCGTCGCGGCGGCGAGCGCGCTGCTGTTCGCCGGCCTGCTCGGCCTGCCGCTCAGGCTCTGGCGATGACGACCATGCTGGACAGCCTCGTCACCGGCTTCACGGTGGCGCTCGATCCGACCAATCTTCTGTTCTGCACGATCGGCGTGTCGCTCGGCACGCTCGTCGGCGTCCTCCCCGGCCTCGGGCCGGTGACGACCATGGCGCTGCTGCTGCCCGCGGTGTTCCATCTTCCGGCCGAGGCGGCGCTGATGATGCTGTCCGGCATTTACTACGGGGCGCAGTACGGCTCCTCCACGACCGCGATACTGCTTCGCATCCCCGGCGAGGCGTCCGGCGTCGTCACCATGCGCGACGGGCATGCGATGGCGCAGCAGGGAAGGGCCGGGCCGGCGCTCGGCATCGCGGCGCTCGCCTCGCTGGTGGGAGGCTTGATCGCCGCCCCTGTGCTGGCGCTGCTGCTGCGTCCGCTGGCGAGCCTCGCCATCGCGTTCGGGCCGGCCGAAACCGCCGCCCTGGTGCTGCTCGGCGCGGCGGCGGCGGTCGCCATGTCGTCGGGGTCGCTGCTGACGGGCTGGGGCATGCTGATCGCCGGGGCGGTGCTCGGCCTGGTCGGCACCGACCTTGCCGGCGGGCTGCCGCGCTTCACGTTCGGGCTTCTCGAATTGTCGGGCGGCATAAGCTTCGCACCGCTTGCGGTCGGCATCTTCGGCTTCGCCGAACTGATCCGCGCCCTGACAACGGACACGGGCGCGCGGATCCGCGCCCACGGCAGCGTCTGGCCGAGCCGGGCGGATCTGCGCGACGGCAGCCTGCCGGCGCTGCGCGGCAGCCTCGTCGGCAGCCTGATCGGCATCGTGCCCGGCGGATCGACGCTGCTCGCCGCGTTGGCCGCCTACTCGCTGGAAAAGGGGATATCCGGTCGCAGGCTCGACTTCGGCAGCGGCGTCGTGGCCGGCGTGGCGGCGCCGGAGGCCGCCAACAATGCGGCGGCGCAAACGGCGTTCGCGCCGCTTCTCGCCTTCGGCCTGCCGTCGAACGCGATCATGGCGGTGATGGCCGGTGCGATGCTGATGATCGGCATCGCGCCAGGGCCGTCCGTGGTCGCGACGCGCCCGGAGATCATTCTTGGCCTCGTCGCATCGATGCTGATCGGCAATCTCATCCTGGTGGCTCTCAACCTGCCGCTGGTCGGGATCTGGACGGCGGTCCTGCGGATTCCCATGAAGTTGCTGGTCCCGCCGATCATGGTCGTCTGCTGTGTCGGCATCTGGTCGATCAACGGCAGCGTGTTCGACGTATGGCTGCTGCTCGGCTTCGGCCTTGTGGGATGGCTGCTGCTCTGTGTGGATGTCGATCCGACCCCGCTGCTCCTCGGTTTCGTACTCGCCCCCATTTTCGAGGAGGCGGCGCGCCGGGCGCTGGTCCAGGCGTATGGCGACTGGTGGGTGTTCCTCAACCGGCCCTGGAGCGCGGGGCTTCTGGCTGCTGCGGTGCTGGCGACGCTGCTGGGCATTTGGCACGCCAATAGGAAAGGCCGTGCCACGTGACCGGGATGACGACCCGCCGGAGCGGAGCGATTGCGGAACGCAGGACCCGCTGTTCGCTCCCAGCCGCCGGAGAAGATCCCCACGCAGGCTCCCGGACCATTCAGGCTGATAGCTTCATTGCTTCCGGAGCCTGCGAGCCCGTGCACGAAAGGAAGCTCCGGACGAAATGGCCCGTCCCGCCTCCTCGCCGGCTGGGGTGTGTTCGAGCAGGACACCAGTCGCTATGGCGATGAGATGGGACCTAGGCAGTGTGGACGGACTTGATAAGGATGAAGCTCAAGGCGAGAGCGACGATGGCGGCGACGCCACATCCGGATTTCTCGCAGCACAGGGCTACGCGTTTGAAGCGCTTGAGCTTTCCGAAGCACTACCCGATACGGGCGCGGCCCCGGCAGCGCTCTTTTAAGAAGAAAGCCGGGGGTTATTTGCATTGGATTTGAACGGGATGGCGGGTGCGATGCCGCGGGCTCGGGGAAATGCCCGGTTGGCGGTGGCATCATAGCCCTTGTCGGCGAGCTCCGCGCGGCTTCACGTCGGGACCAGGATCCAGCGGCAGCTTGAACTAAGGGCCGTTCCCGGCCTCGCCGCCTGAACTCCCGTCTGCGACGGCGAGGATCGTCCGATCATCATGCAGGTGAAAACCCCAAAGCCACCCGTTTTGAAATGCCACTCGCGACCAGCCGCATAAAGCCGGATCCGGCGCCGCGCTGCATCTTCGGCCACCACCGGGATGGCGCGACGACGGTCGCCGCGGCGCGGACCATGCAGAGATGGCCCCTTGTGGCTCTGCCCCCCGGACAATCCTGTTGCAATTAATAGACCGATTAGTCTATTAAGCGCGAGAAGCCGGGTGCCGGCCTCGGCGCGCTGGCGCCGGGATCTGGCTGCAGCCGGCCGCCAGCCCCAAGGAGAACAGCAAGTGTCAGCGCAAGACCGTCCCGTCAGCCGCTTCCCCGTTCCCAGCCTCGCCGAGATGCCGGCCGATATCCGCCAGCGGATCGAGGCCGTGCAGGAGAAGTCCGGCTTCATTCCCAACGTCTTCCTGGTGCTGGCCCATCGGCCGGAAGAGTTCCGCGCCTTCTTCGCCTATCACGACGCGCTGATGGACAAGCCCGGCAACCTCACGAAGGCCGAGCGGGAAATGATCGTCGTGGCGACCTCGAACGTGAACCAGTGCCAGTATTGCGTGGTGGCTCACGGCGCGATCCTGCGCATCCGCGCCAAGGATCCGCTGATTGCGGATCAGGTGGCCATCAACTACCGCAAGGCCGACATTACCGCGCGGCAGAAGGCCATGCTCGACTTCGCGATGAAGGTCAGCCAGTCTGCGCAGATGGTGGGCGACGCCGATATCGAGACGCTCAGGACGCACGGCTTCGACGAGGAAGATGCCTGGGATATCGCCGCCATCGCAGCCTTCTTCGGCCTTTCGAACCGCCTGGCGAACGTCACCAGCATGCGTCCCAACCCCGAGTTCTACACCCTCGGCCGAGGGTGAGCGCAGATCCGAGGGATCGTGAGCAAAGACATCGCAAGCTTTCGCGATGCCGCCGATCATCCGGCGGCTCCCCGCCGCCGCGGCCGCCCGCCGCGGGGCGAGGCGCGGCTGGCCGACGCTCGCGAGCGGCTGCTGCGTGAGGGCGTTGCCATGTTGACCGAGCGGGGCTTCAGCGCCGTGGGGCTGGACGAGGTTCTCAGCGCCGTCAGCGTTCCGAAGGGCTCGTTTTACCACTATTTCGGCAGCAAGGCGGAGTTTGGACTGGCGCTGGTCGATGCCTATGCCGCCTATTTCGCGGGCAAGCTCGATCGCTGGTTCCTGGATGAAAGCCTTGCGCCGCTGGCGCGCCTGCGCGGCTTCATCGCCGATGCGCGCGCAGGCATGGCGCGTTTCGACTACCGCCGCGGCTGCCTGGTGGGCAACCTGGGGCAGGAGATCAGCGCGCTCCCGGCCCCGTTCCGCGAGCGGCTGGCCTCGGTCTTCGCCGATTGGGAAGCCCGCACAGCGCGCTGCCTGGCAGCGGCGAAAGGCGCGGGCGAGATCGCCCCTCACAGCGATTGCGCGCGCCTTGCCACCTTCTTCTGGATCGGCTGGGAGGGCGCGGTGCTGCGCGCCAAGCTGGAGCACAGTCCCCTGCCCCTGGATCAGTTTGCCGACGGCTTCTTCGCCTTGATCGAGCACCGTCCCTGAGGCCGCCCAATCGCCCTGCGCGGTCATCGCCCTGCCCCGCTTCTTGACGGGCGCCCCCTCGGGGCATCGGTCAGCGCTCAGTCCGCCCCGTCGTCTTCCGCAAAGCGGCGCAGCGCCGCGACATCGGTGATGGTGATCGAGCGATAGCCGTTCTCCAGCCAGCCGGCGTCGGAAAATCGCTTCAGCGCCGCGTTGACCTGCTTGCGCGAGGCGTTCGCCATCACGCCGACCTCCGTCTGGATGAGCGGGATCGGCACCTCTCCGATCCAGGTGGTGCGCTGGAGCACCGAGGCGATGCGGCGATCCGCGTCCGGCTTCTGCAAATCGTGGATGACCCGCAGCAGGAACTCGACGCTCATCATCAAGATGACCGCGACGTGGTGGGTGACCTGCGGATCGCGCGCTGCCATCTGGTCGAGAGCGTCGATGGGAAGGTGCAGCATGGTGGTGTCCACCGCCGCCCGCAGCTCGCCGCGCCTCGGCTTGCGGGTAAGGAAGCAGGCCTCCCCGGTCCAATGGCCGGGCACGCCGAGCAGGATCAGGCGCGGCGTCTGCCCCGCCGGCGCGATGCTGACGCTGACGGTGCCGCTGACCAGCCCGTAGAGACCACCCATCGGGTCGCCCAGGTGGAAGACCGGCTCGCCCGCGGGGATGTGGGCCAGGACGGAGCGCCGCAGAACCTCGGCCCGGAACGGCTCCGGCACCAGGGGGAGCCAGCCGCGCTCGCTGACGATGCGGTCGGCATGGGCTCTCGTGATCGGCGCCATCGAATTGCTCTCCGATTTGTCCGATTCAGGACAAATGCCCTCCCCCGGATGTGCAACCTAGCCGGACCGGAGCGCGGCAATGGCCGCTCCCACTCGAGCTCATCGGCGCCGCCGGGTCGGGCGCCAAGTATCATCCGTCGAATTGGCGTGTCTATCCTCGAGATGCATATCGACGCCCTCGACCCTGATCGTATTCAAGTCACATCCAGTCTCATTCGCATTCTTAAATCGCGTCGGATCAAAACTTTATAGCGTTATAGAAAATATCATCCAAGATGATGACGCAATAAAATAGGATCCAATACTATGACACCGCCACGCGACTTCCATGAGGACGCCCCGCGCTCAAGTTGATGCCGCACCGCAGCAGGCATCAACCGGGCAGGCGCGGCATTCGGCGAATGGCCGCAACACGGGGATGATCGCCCCATCGGCGGCGCCGGCGCCCATCCGGCGGGCTGGGTTCGAGCGCTCAGCAGTTCCGTTCCAAGGAGAGTTGGATATGCCGCCCATCAACGATCTTTCCCGTCCGTGCCGGGATCGTGGCCAGCGCGATGGCCGTCGAGCGCCCGCCATGCGGCACGCGCTGGCGGGGCTGGCGATGGCCGTCGGCGTGGCGGCCGGCCTTGCCGGTGCGGCGCAGGCGCAATCGGCCAGGCCCGCTTTGACGGCCGACCAGGCGTATGCGCTGGCGCGCGAGGCCTATCTCTACGCCTACCCGATCGTCTCCATGGAGGCGACCATGCGCCAGGCCAGCAACGTGCCCGACGCCAAGAGCGTCAACATGCGCGCGCCGCTCAACCAGTTCGCCCACGCCCGCGCCTATCCCAAGGCGGACGAGAAGGACGTGGTGCGCTTCAACTTCGACACCCTCTATTCCTTCGCCTGGCTCGATCTTTCCAAGGAACCGGTGATCGTCTCGGTGCCGGACATGGACGATCGCTACTACCTGCTGCCCATGCTCGACATGTGGACCGACGTGTTCGCGGTGGTGGGCACCCGCACCACCGGCAACGGGGCGGGAAACTACGCCCTGGTCGGGCCCGGCTGGACCGGCACCCTGCCCGAGGGCGTCACCATGATCGCGGCGCCGACGCCGAACATCTGGATCCTGGGGCGCACCAAGACCGACGGCCCGGCGGACTATGCCAACGTCCACAAGGTGCAGGACGGCTATCGCCTGACCCCGCTTTCGCAATGGGGCAAGCCCGCCGCGCCGCCGGCCGGCGCCGCCATCGACCCGGCGGTGGACGACCGCACCCCACCACTGGTGCAGGTGGACCGCCTCGATGGCGTCGCCATGCTCTCGCGGCTCGCCGCGCTGCTCGAAAAGAACCCGCCGCACCCCAATGACGTTCCGATGCTGCTCCGCCTGCGGGGCCTCGGCATCGAGCCCGGCAAGCCGTTCGACCCCTCGAAGCTGGATGCCGCCACCGTGGCGGCCATCAACAAGGCGGCCAGGGACACGCTCGAGGGCATGCAGGCGGCCTGGGAGCGCTCCGGCAAGGTCGTGAACGGCTGGACCCTGCAGAACGACAATATCGGCACCTACGGCACCTCCTACCTGAAGCGCGCCCTCATCGCGAAGGGCGGGCTGGGCGCGAACCTGCCGGAGGACGCCGTGTATCCGACCGCGGCCTTCGACGGCGCGGCCCTGCCCCTGACCGGCGACAACCGGTATGTGCTGCACTTCGACAAGGCCGCCCTGCCGCCGGCGGACGCGTTCTGGTCCATCACCATGTACGACATGGATGGCTTCCAGGTGCCGAACCCGCTCGGCCGGTTCTCCCTGAGCAGCCACGACCGGCTCGCCTTCAACGCCGACGGCTCGCTCGACAT
Organism: uncultured Xanthobacter sp.; assembly: GCA_937872325.1. Classification (GTDB taxonomy): domain Bacteria; phylum Pseudomonadota; class Alphaproteobacteria; order Rhizobiales; family Xanthobacteraceae; genus Xanthobacter. The sequence continues at coordinate 28,244 of CALMSN010000229.1, forward strand.
CCATGTGCAGGCGCAGAGCCCCGGCAAGGAGAAGGAGGCCAACTGGCTTCCCGCACCCAGGGGGCAGTTCCAGCCGACCATGCGGCTTTATTCCCCCCGCGCGGTGGTTCTCGACGGAACCTGGGCGCCGCCCGCCTTCAAGAAGCTGCCATAGGGGCCGGGCCGTCCCGCCCCGAGGCCCACGATGCCACAACCCGGAGGACCTTTCATGAGGATGAGCCTGTTCGCCGCCGGTGCGGTGATGCTCGCCGGCGCCCTGACGCTGGCGCCGAGCGCGCATGCCCAGGCGCCGGTCTCGGCGGAAGACGCCCGCGAGATCGCCCGCGATGCGTATGTCTACGCCTATCCGCTGGTGCTGATGGAAGTGAGCGGCAAGGTCGCGACGAACGTCGCCGCGCCGCCGGGCAACACCGATGCGCCGCTCAACCAGTTCGGCCACGCCCGCGCGTTCCCCGATCCCGCCTTCACCGTGGTGGTGCGGCCGAATGCCGACACGCTCTATTCGTCGCTGATCTACGACGTGGCGAAGGAACCGCTGGTGGTCACCGTGCCGGATTCCGGCGGGCGCTACTACCTGCTGCCGATGCTCGACAAATGGTCGGACGTGTTCGCGGTGCCGGGCTCGCGCACCACCGGCAACGGGGCGCAGACCTTCGCCATCGTCGGGCCGGGCTGGCGGGGCGAGCTGCCCGCCGGGGTGACGCGCTACGACAGCCCCACCGCCGGCGGCTGGATCGGCGGGCGGGTGCAGACCAACGGCAAGACCGACTATGCGGCGGTCCACGCCTTCCAAGGCGGTCTCACGGCGGTGCCGCTGAGTGCCTACGGCAAGCCGTTCCCCCCGCCGAAGGGCCCGGTGGACGCCAAGCTCGACATGAGCGCGCCGCCGGACCAGGTGGACAGGATGGACGGCGCCGCCTTCTTCGCCCTGTTCGCGGAGCTGATGAAGAAGAACCCGCCCCACGCCAACGATTATCCGATCCTCGACCGGATGCGGCGGATCGGCATCGCGCCCGGCCAGAGCTATGTTCCCTCGGCGCAATCGAAGGCGGTGCAGGAGGCGATCGCCGCCGCCCCGGCCGAGGCGCTGCCGCGCATCAAGGCGGCGTGGAGCCATGCCGGCGTGCTGGCCAACGGCTGGCGCACCAACCTGACCGCCATCGGCACCTATGGCACGGACTACCTGCACCGGGCCGGCGTCGCCTTCGGCGGGCTGGGCGCGAATGCGCCGGAGGACGCGGTCTATCCGACCGCCTTCGCGGATTCCGAGGGCCGCCCCCTCGATAGCGGCCGGCGCTACGTCATGCACTTCACCAAGGCGCAGCTCCCGCCGGTGCGCGCCTTCTGGTCGCTCACCATGTATGACGAGCGCCAGCTCTTCACTGAGAACCCCATCGGCCGCTACGCGATCGGCGACCGTGACACGCTGGCGTTCAATCCCGACGGCTCCCTCGATCTCCTCATCCAGCGCGGCTCCCCTGGAAAGGACAAGGAAGCCAACTGGCTGCCGGCGCCCGCGAGCGGCAACTTCACCATGAACATGCGCCTGTACTGGCCGCAGGCCGGGATCATCGCGGGGGATTGGTCGCCCCCGCCCGTCCGGCGCGTGGACTGAGGCCAATGCCCCGCCGGCCCCGGTCAAGCCGGGGCCGATGGCCGGGGCGCCCGCAGGGCTGATGGAAACCGCGGCGCGGCGCCCTGTGCCGGTGCAGGCCGCTCCGCCCGCGGGACGTCCGGGAGGGCGGCCGCGCGCCCCGGCCGCCGGGCCCCGGACGGGGGCGCGGACCCGGGGCCTGCGTTGAGTTGGTTGAATTCGAAGCTGCCGAGTCTTATGCGTTGACGCCATGGACACCCTGGCCGAAGTCGCGACACCGTTGCTTTCCCTATCCCGCCACCTGCCGCATTCCGGCGGGGCGGCGCCGTTCCTGCCCATGAGCCGCGCCGAGATGACGGCGCTCGGCTGGGATGCCTGCGACATCGTGCTGGTGACCGGCGACGCCTATGTGGATCATCCCAGCTTCGGCATGGCGATCATCGGCCGGCTGCTGGAGGCCCAGGGCTTCCGGGTCGGCATCATCTCCCAGCCGGACTGGCAGTCCGCGGAACCGTTCAAGGCGCTGGGCAAGCCCAGGCTGTTCTTCGGCGTCACGGGCGGCAACATGGACTCGATGGTCAACCGCTACACGGCGGACCGCCGGCTGCGCCACGACGACGCCTACACCCCCGGCGGCGAGGGCGGCCGGCGGCCGGACCGCTCCACCATCGTCTACACGCAACGCTGCCGCGAGGCGTTCAAGGACGTGCCGATCGTGCTCGGCGGCATCGAGGCCTCGCTGCGCCGGATCGCCCATTACGACTACTGGTCCGAGAAGGTGCGCCGCTCGATCCTGGCGGACGCCAAGGCCGACCTGCTCATCTACGGCAATGCCGAGCGTGCGGTGGTGGAGGTGGCCAACCGGCTCGCCGCCGGCGATGCGCCGCGCGATCTTCATTCCATCCGCGGCGTCGCATTATTCCGCCGGGTGCCGGAGCACTATACCGAGCTTCACGCCGACGATCTGGACTGCGCCGATGAAGGCGCGAGCCGCCTGCCCGGCGCCACGGTGATCCGTCTGCCGGCCTACGAGCAGGCCGAGGTGGATCGCGAAGCCTATGCCCGCGCCTCGCGGGTGCTGCACCGGGAAGCCAACCCCGGCAATGCGCGCCCGCTCGTCCAGCGCCACGGCGACCGCGACCTGTGGCTCAATCCGCCGCCGATCCCGCTCACCACCGCCGAGATGGATGCGGTCTACGACCTGCCCTACGCCCGCGCCCCGCACCCCGCCTACGGCGATGCGAAGATCCCGGCGTGGGACATGATCAAGTTCTCGGTCACCATCATGCGCGGCTGCTTCGGCGGCTGCACCTTCTGCTCCATCACCGAGCATGAGGGGCGCGTCATCCAGAACCGCTCGGAAGGCTCGATCCTGCGCGAGATCGAGGAGATCCGGGACAGGACGCCGGGCTTCACCGGCGTGATCTCGGACATCGGCGGGCCGACCGCCAACATGTACCGGATGGCCTGCAAGGATCCCAAGATCGAGGCGGCCTGCCGGCTGCCGTCCTGCGTCTTTCCCGACATCTGCCCGAACCTCAACACCTCCCACGACGACCTGATCCGGCTCTACCGCAAGGTGCGCGAGGTGAACGGGGTCAAGAAGGTGATGGTCGCCTCCGGCGTGCGCTACGACCTGGCGGTGAAGAGTCCCGAATATATCAAGGAGCTGGTGACCCACCATGTGGGCGGCTACCTGAAGATCGCGCCCGAGCACACCGAGCGCGGCCCGCTCGACAAGATGATGAAGCCGGGCATCGGCACTTATGATCGCTTCAAGGAGATGTTCGAGGCCGCGGTGAAGCAGGCCGGCAAGAAATACTATCTCATCCCGTATTTCATCGCCGCGCATCCGGGCACGACCGACGAGGACATGATGAACCTCGCGCTCTGGCTCAAGAAGAACCGCTACCGCGCCGATCAGGTGCAGACCTTCCTGCCGTCTCCCATGGCCACCGCCACCGCCATGTACCATACCGGCCTCAACCCGCTGCGCGCCGTGCGGCGCGGGGCCAGCGACAAGGTGACGACCGTCACCGGCCTGCGGCAGCGCCGGTTGCACAAGGCGTTCCTGCGCTATCACGACCCCGACAACTGGCCGCTCCTGCGCGAGGCGCTGAAGGAGATGGGCCGGGCGGATTTGATCGGCCCGCGGCCGGACCAGCTCGTCCCCGCCCACCAGCCGCCCGGCACCGGTAAGGCCGCCGGCACCCCGCGCCCCACGCGCCGGGCGGTGGGAACACAGCGCTTCACCACGAAGGGCACGCCGCTGCTGCGCAAGTAATCCCACCGGCCCGGTCCCCGACCGGGCCGGGTTCAGGCGCCGCGCGGGCTCAAGCAAACACCATCGGCCATCCGCACCGCCCTTTGGCATAGACCCGCGCTGGTTGCGGCGGGCCGGGGGGCCGGCTCATTCCGGCGCCGGCGCTTCTCCCGGCGGCGGCGCGGCTTCGCGCTGCATCGCCGCGGCGAAGAAGCCGTCGGTGTCGTGGCGCGCGGGCGTCAGCGAGAGATAGTCCGGATGCGCGGACCCGGTGAGCTGCGGCGCCGCCTCGCGCAGCGTCACCACACGAAAGGCCGGATGCGCCGCCAGGAAGGCGGCCACCTGCTCCTCGTTCTCCTCCGCCAGCATGGAGCATGTGGCGTAGACGAGCCGTCCGCCGGGCTTCACGAGCCGAGCGGCGCTGGCGAGGATGCTCGCCTGCAGCGGCAGCAGAGTGTCCAGCCCCGGCCCCAGCGGGCGCCAGCGGGCATCGGGATTGCGCCGCCATGTGCCGGTGCCGCTGCACGGGGCATCGACCAGCACCCGATCGTAGGAGCCCTTGTGCCGCTTCACCCAGCGATCGGTCTCGCTGGCCAGCGCCCTCGTCTCGATATTGTGGAGGCCCGCCCGCCGGAACCGCTCGGCGGCGCGCTTCAGGCGGCGGTCCAGGACGTCGCAGGCGATGACGTGGCCCTTGTTCGCCATCTGCGCGGCGATGGCCAGCGTCTTGCCGCCGGCACCGGCGCAGAAATCGACCACCCGTTCGCCCGGCCGCGCATCCACCAGCACGGCGACGAGCTGCGAGCCCTCGTCCTGGATCTCCACCTCGCCGCTTTTCAGCATCGGCAGGCGGGCCAATGACACGCGCCGGTTCACGCGGATGCCGTAGGGCGCCATGGGAGAGGGCATGGCCGGCAGGCCCAGCGCCTGCAGCGCCTCGAGCGTCGCCTCGCGCGTCGATTTCAGCGGATTGACGCGCAGATCGAGCGGCGGGACCGTCAGCAGCGCGGCCATCTCGTGCTCGAAGGAGTCGTGGAAGCGGCGGCGCAGCTGATCGAGCGCCCAGGGCGGGCATTCAACGCGCACCTCTTCCGGCATGGCGGGGTGGTTGATCGGGCAGCCCTGGAGCTTGACCAGCAGCGCGCGCTCGTGATCGCTCAGGACGGAAGGCGCGGCCTCCCGGCCGTTGAACAGGCCGCTCACCTGATCGCGCGTCATGCCGCCCCAGGTACCGCCCCCGAAGGACTTTTCCTGGTCGAGGGCGAGCCATGCCAGCAGGCGATTGCGGGGCTCGCCATCGCGGCCATGCCTGGCCAGCCACCAGCCTATTCGCGCATGATGCCTGAGCAGCGCATAGAGCAGATCAGAAATATCGCCCCGATCCCTGTCGTCGATATAGCGTCTACCGCGAAACCACGCGGAGACGAGAGCATCTGCGGGGCGCGCGATACTATCGACATCATGCATCAGGTCGAGAACAGCTTGCAGGATTGTGGCAGGGGTCACGGAGAGACGATCGGGTTGAAAAAAAGTACGGCACCATAGACCAAAGCCCTGCTGCTGGCCATGCGGCCAGGCCTGCCTTCACCTTGGAGACCGCCATCGGGAGGGGATCCCATCAGCGGCGTGGCGCATCGGCGCACGGCCGGCGCGCGTCCCGTTCGGATGAGAAACGCTCTATGTTCAATACATTAGAGCGTTTCAGTTTTTCCATGAAACGCTGAAACGCTATAACCCCGGCAGGGGGTAAAGGCGGTTCATCGGGCCCGCCCGGTCGCCGCGTCATGAATCCGTTTTGTACCCCGGCGAGTGTATCCTCACGCCGGAGGAGGCCCGGTCACCCGTCTGGAATCATGTTGAATCCCGGGCAGCGCTTCGATACGACGCGCGGTTGTAGAGCGGAGGGCGTGATGGCGAAGCTTTTCTTCACCGCCGAGGACGGCGCCCGGCTCGCCTTTTCCGATACCGGCGCGGATGGCGGTCCTTCCGTGCTGGCGCTCGCGGGCTTCACTCGCAACGGGCGGGATTTCGACTATCTCGCCCGGCGCCTGCGGGAGGTGCGGCTGATCCGGCTCGACAGCCGCGGCCGCGGCGAATCGGCCTGGACCGGCCCCGCCACCTACACCATCGTCCAGGAGACCCGGGACGCGCTGGCCCTGCTGGACCATCTGGGCATCGAGCGGGCGGCGGTCATCGGCTCCTCCCGCGGCGGGATCCTCGGCATGATGATGGTGGTCACCGCGCCCCACCGGGTGAGCGGGCTCTGCCTCAACGACGTGGGGCCGGTGCTGGAGCGCGCCGGGCTCGAGCGCATCGGCACCTATGTCGGCATCCAGCCGGCGGTGACGACGCTGGAGGAGATCGCCGACCGCATGCCCCACGCCATGCCGGGGTTCCACAACGTGCCCGAGCTGCGCTGGGAGGAGGAGACCATCCGGCGCTACACCGAGACCGGGCACGGCATCGCATTGCCCTACGACCCCGAGCTGCGCACCGCGTTCGAGAAGGCCATGGCCGCGCCGCCGGTCGATGCTTGGCCGCTGTTCGATGCCTGCAAGGACATCCCGCTGGCGCTGATCCACGGCGCCAATTCCGACGTGCTCAGCCCGGCCGCCGCCCTGGCCATGGCCGCTCGCCGCCCCGACATGATCCGGGCCGAGGTGCCGGATCGCGGCCACACCCCCTTCCTCGACGAGCCGGAAGCCCTGGCAGCCATTCATGCCTGGCTCGACCGCTGCTTCGCGGAGCAGCGGTCCGACCTGTGCATCTGATCTCCAGGGCCCGGAAGCCGGACTGACGCGGCCTCGCCGGCGGCTGACGCGGTCGGCCTCGCGGTGGCGCTGAAGATGCCCGCACGCGCGCCGACGCACCTGGGCCAACCCGCGCGGCTCAAACCGCTCAGGCCGCAACGCCCGAAGCCGGGCGGGGAGCACCCACCCGGCGGCCTCAGCCGCTGAATCCGCCATCGCGCAGAAACGCCTCTTCCTCCGGACGCGTGACCCGCCCGAGGATCGCATTGCGGTGCGGGAAGCGGCCGAAGCGGCGGATGATGTCGCGGTGGCCTTCCGCATGGGACAGCGACGGCTCGCCGAGCCGCCCGTTCAGCACGATCGACATCTCCTGGTCCGCCATGTCCTCGGAATGGGCGAAGGGCAGCGCGAGGAACAAGCGAAGTTCCGGCTCCACCTTCGCCATGTGGCCGCGCCACTCGGCCTCGCGGGCATAGCTGCGGCACAGGCCGTCGGTCGCATACATGTGGGCGGTGCCGCGGAACGCGTTGCGCGGATATTGGTCGAGAAGGATCATGAGCGCGAGCGCGCCATCCGCGGACTCGGTCCAGCGGGCGCAGGCGCCGCGCGCGGCGGCCAGGTGGAGATCGAGGAAACGCTCGCGGAACCGGCGGTCGAAAGCGGGGTTCTGGGGCAACCATTTCCCCCCCGCGCCCGCCTCGCGC
>CALMSN010000230.1 GCA_937872325.1 uncultured Xanthobacter sp.
GGGCCCCCCCCCCCCGGGCCCGTGGCCGGCGGCCGCCGTGTCGTCTTTGTGGCGAAGGCCCCACGGAACGGGACAATCGCACATCCGGCCCAGCCGCGATCCCACCCGGCCCGAAGGGCGGATAAGGTTAATTTCCCAATGACTTATGCCATGACCTCACGATGCGGCACGCAATTTGAATAGCTCCAGGCTCCCGAGCCGGGGCCGTCCAGGGTCCGCCTGTGCGGGGATCCCGCCTCGCAACTGAAGGCAGGTCCGGACAGGGACGCCTGCGCTCCGCCCGCGACCTGGCTCTCCAGCGCACGAGCCGTCATGTCCGAAGCCGCCGAAACCGTCGAAGCCCTGGATATCCCTCAGGTTTACCGGCACCACGTCTTCTGCTGCTTCACGCAGCGCCCGCCGCAGCATCCGCGCGGGTCGTGCGGCGCCAACGGCGCGGCGCCCCTGTGGGAGCGGCTTGGCCGGCGCATCGAGGCGCGGCGCGACCCGCAGATCACCATGACCTCCTCCGGCTGCCTGAGCTTCTGCCAGGCCGGGCCCATCATGGTCGTCTACCCGCAGGGCATCTGGTACACGCCGAAGACCGTGGAGGACATCGACGAGATCTTCGACAGCCACCTCGTCGGCAACCGGCCGGTGGAGCGGCTGATCATTGTCCCGCGGGTCTGAGCCGAATCCGCCGCTTGAAAAGTCCGGAACGCGGGGCGGGGATCGGTGAGTCGAAAGCCGCCGTCCTGCCTCCCCGGATCCCGGGCAGGCGCGTATTGTTTCCCTTGGGACATCGCCCCGGCGCGGGTGGCCGAACCCCGCACCCGGCGGCCTCCCCCGAAATCAATACCGGAAGCGGGCCCCCCCGGGGGGGGGGGGGGGCCCCCCCCCCCCCGCCGCGACGCCGGAGCGGCCCCCTCGACATCCATCGCAGGATCCGCGACATGCCACCGGGCTACCCCTGCCCCCCGGGTTTCGAAGCCAAAAGAGGCGCCGCCACCTCACCATCCGGGCTCACCCGGCAGCCCCATCCCCCTGAGCAAACACCCCGAGACAGCGAATCGGCGCCGGCAGAGGGGCCTCCGGGTCAGCCCTTGGCCGCGGCCTGGGCGCCCGGGAACAGGACCAGTTGCTGCTCGCGCACCGGCGCGAAGGATCGGCGATGGTGGGGGCACGGGCCGTGGGCGCGCAGGGCCGCGCCGTGCTCTGGCGTGCCGTAGCCCATGTGCCGCTCGAAGCCGTAAGCCGGAAAGGCGGCGCCGAGCTGGCCCATCAGGCGGTCGCGGAGCACCTTGGCGACGATGGACGCCGCGGCGATGGAGGCGATCAGCCCGTCGCCGCCCACCACCGCCTCGACATCGCATTCGACCGCCGGGGGATCGTTGCCGTCCACCAGCAGCAGCGCCGGCCGGCACGGCAGAGCGCGCACCGCCCCGGCGAGCGCCCACAACGTCGCCTGCCGGATATTGTCGCGGTCGATCCGCTGCGGCGGCGCCATGGTGACCGCGACATGGGCGGTGGCACAGATTTCGGCATAGAGCGCCTCGCGGCGGGCCGCCGTCAGCTTCTTGGAATCATCGAGCCCGCGGGGCACCCGCTCCGGATCGAGAATCACCGCGGCGGCGACCACCGGCCCCGCCAGCGGTCCGCGCCCCACCTCGTCGGCCCCGGCGACGGGCGCCTGCCCGGCGCGGTACAAAGCCCGCTCGCGTGAAAAATCAAGGCCGTACCAAGGCGATCCCGAATCTGCCGACGGCACGGCCTCCTTGATCCGCCGGCGTCGCCGTGCCTGCTGCGCCCCCGTCACTTCCCTCATTCGCCATCCCGTCGATGGAACCGGACACTCCGGCTATGCTTCATCCCCGCAGATTATGGTTAGCATGAATCGTGCCCGTTGCAGACCTGGTGCAGACTTGGCACGGCGCGCCGGCCGGCCGGGTTGACGCAGGTGCTGTAATTCGTCGTCGCAGCGGTGTATCCGGTATCGGGTAGAAACCGTGCCGGACGGCAGCAGCGGGGAGACAAGCCATGCGGTGGGAGGATTTCCGCTCCAGCGACAACGTGGAGGACCGGCGCGGCCAGGGCGGCGGCGGCTTCCGCATGCCGGGCGGCCGCGGCGGGCTCGGCATCGGCACCATCATCGTGGTCGGGCTTATCGGCTGGGCGCTGGGCATCAACCCGGCCATCCTCATCGGCGGAATGGAGGCCATCAATGGTGGCCCGCCGCAGCAGCAGATCGCGCCGCAGCAGGCCGGGAAGCCCGGCGCCCCGGCGGACCAGCTCGGCCGCTTCGCCGCCACCGTCCTCGCACAGACCGAGGATGTGTGGCGCGAGGTGTTCCGCGCCGAGGGCAAGGCCTACCAGGATCCGAGCCTGGTTCTGTTCTCCGGCGCCACCCGCTCGGCCTGCGGCGGCGCCCAGTCGGCCATGGGGCCGTTCTACTGCCCGCTGGACAAGAAGGTGTATCTCGACCTCTCCTTCTTCCAGGAGCTGCAGAACCGCTTCCGCGCCCCCGGCGACTTCGCCGCCGCCTACGTGATCGCCCACGAGGTCGGCCACCACGTTCAGAACCAGCTCGGCATCCTGCCCAAGGTGCAGCAGGCGCAGGCCCAGGCCCGCTCCAAGGCCGAGTCCAACGACCTGTCGGTGCGGGTGGAGCTGATGGCGGACTGCCTCGCCGGCGTCTGGGCACACCATGCCGATGCCCGCTATCGGATCCTGGAGCCGGGCGACGTGGAGGAAGCCCTCAACGCCGCCAGCGCCATCGGCGACGACCGGCTGCAGAAGCAGGCCCAGGGCTTCGCCGTTCCCGACAGCTTCACCCACGGCTCGTCGCAGCAGCGCCAGACCTGGTTCACCCGGGGCCTGAAGCTCGGCGACATGAAGCAGTGCAATACCTTCAACACCCAGATCTGAGCCGGCGGCCGCCCGGGCCGCGGCGTGATCGGGGATGGTGATCGGGACGGGCGATCCGGGGCGGGGGGAATCCGCTCCGTTCGCGGCACCGGCGCAACAGGCCGGCCCGGCAGCCTTGCGGCGGCGCGGGCGGCATGTCATGAAGGCGGCATCGGATTTTGGGCTGGCGCAGGCCTCCGACCTGCTGCGCACCGCAATAAAATACCTTCCATCCACCGGCGCGCGGGCTCACGGCCGCGCATCCGGGCGGGTGCCATTGAAACCACGGGCCGCGTTCGCTATAGGGGCGGTCGACTCTGCCGAAAAGGTCGCGCCGCAGCGCTTATGCGCCGCGTCGAGGAGCGGGAGCCGGTCCGCCGCGGGGGCGCGGGCCACGCTGCGCTTGAGGCCCGGCGTTACACGAGAGGCGTCAGTTCATGTCTTCGACGTTCGATACGGTGGCCAACATCATCGCGGAAACCTGCGACATTCCCCGGGATACCATCACCCCGGAGAGCCATGCCATCGACGACCTCGGCATCGACAGCCTCGACTTCCTCGACATCGCCTTCGCCATCGACAAGGCGTTCGGCATCAAGCTGCCGCTGGAGCAGTGGACGCAGGAAGTCA
>CALMSN010000231.1 GCA_937872325.1 uncultured Xanthobacter sp.
CCGCTGCCGCTGCGCGGAACGGCGCTGCGCAACCGCATGGTGATGGGCGCCATGCACACAAGGCTCGAGACCCTCGACCGGCCCGCCGAGCGGCTCGCCGCCTTCTACGGCGTGCGGGCGCGGGGCGAGGCGGCGCTGATGCTCACCGGCGGCTATGCCCCCAATCCCGCCGGCCTCATGGAGCCCGGCGCGCCGGCGCTCTATGACGACAGCCAGATGGCCGAGCACCGGGCCATCGTCGGCGCTGTGCATGAGGGCGGCAGCCGGATCGTGCTGCAGCTGCTGCATGCGGGGCGCTATGCCAAGCAGCCGCTGTGCGTGGGCGCCTCGTCGCGGCGGGCGCGCATCAATTCCATCGCCCCCCCCCCGCTGGCGACCGAGGGGGGGTGGCAGACCATCGCCGATTATGCCCGTGCCGCCACAATCGCCGAGGCGGCCGGCTATGACGGCGTCGAGGTCATGGGGTCCGAGGGCTACCTCATCAACCAGTTCGCGGCCCCGGTCACCAACGACCGGACCGATGCTTTCGGCGGCAGCTTCGAGAACCGGATCCGCCTGGCGGTGGAGATCGTCAAGGCGGTGCGGGCGGCCAGCGGCCCGGACTTCCTGATCGTCTACCGCATCTCGGCGGTGGACCTGGTCCCCGGCGGCATGCCGGCCGCGGAGGTGCGCGAGCTGGCCCGCCGGGTGGCGGCCGCGGGGGCCGACATCATCAACACCGGCATCGGCTGGCACGAATCCATGGTGCCCACTATCGCCGCCGCCGTGCCGCGCGCGGCGTGGGCCTATGCGGTGGCTAACGTGAAGGCGGGGGTGGAGATCCCGGTCATCGCCTCCAACCGGATCAACACCCCGCAGGTGGGCGAGGAGCTGATCGCCGGCGGCATCGCCGACCTCGTCTCCATGGCGCGCCCGCTGCTGGCCGATCCCGACTTCGCCCGCAAGGTGCGGCTCGGCCGGGCGGAGGAGATCAACACCTGCATCGCCTGCAACCAGGCCTGCCTCGACCGCATCTTCACCGAGCGCACCGCCACCTGCCTCGTCAATCCGCGGGCCGGGCGGGAGGTCGAGTTCACCGATGCTCCGGCAGAGGTACGCAAGCGGATCGCGGTGGTGGGCGGCGGGCCGGCGGGCATGGCGTTCGCGGTGAATGCCGCCGAGCGCGGGCACGCGATCGTCCTGTTCGAGGCGGCCCCGGAGCTGGGGGGCCAGCTCAACATGGCCCGGCAGGTGCCGGGCAAGAGCGAGTTCAACGAGACCCTGCGCTATTTCCGCACCCGCCTCGCGGCGCTGGGGGTGGAGCTGCGGCTCGGCCGAGCCGTGACGGCGGCGGAGCTGGCGGGGGCGGGGTTCGATGCGGTCGTCCTCGCCACCGGGGTGCGCCCGCGCCGGCCGGAGATTGCCGGGCTCGATCACCCCAAGGTGCTCTCCTACATCGACGTGCTCGCGAAGAAGCACCCGGTGGGGCGGCGGGTCGCCATCATCGGCGCTGGCGGCATCGGCTTCGACGTGGCGGAATACTTGGCCGGGGACGCGGCCGAATCCCTCGCCTCCGCCGCATTCCTCGATGCCTGGGGCGTGGATGCCGGCTTCGGCACCCCCGGCGGGCTCGCGGCGGAGGAGGCGCGCCCGGCGCCGCGGCGCGAGATCGTCATGCTCCAGCGCAAGACCGAGCCGCTGGGCCGCGGCCTCGGCAAGACCACCGGCTGGATCCTCAAGACCCGGCTCCGGCGGGCCGGGGTCACCATGATTTCGGGGGCGCAGTATCAGGCGGTGGACGATGCCGGGCTGCATTATGCGGTGGGCGGCGAGCCGCGGGTGCTCGACGTGGATCATGTGATCCTGTGCGCCGGCCAGGAGCCTGAGCGCGGCCTGCATGCGGACCTGGGCGCGCTGGGCGTCGCCGCGCACCTGATCGGCGGGGCGGATGTCGCCGCCGAGCTCGACGCCCTGCGCGCCATCGATCAGGCGACCCGGCTGGCGGCGGTGATCTGAGGCCTCCCGCGGTTCTCGGTCCTCGACCGATGCCGAGAGGGGCGCTCAGGCGTCGCGCTGGCCTCACCAACGGCCGGCGAGCCCGCGTTCGTATGACAGGACCTGCGGCCGAGCGTCGGGCCGGGGCAGGGGACGATCTTGCAGGCGACGATCCGGCCGCGGGCTATTTCTGCCGGAAGCGCATGCGGATACGCTGCTCCAGCTCGTCGCGCACCTGGCGATAGGCGTCGAGGCGCTGCTCGCGGTTGCCGCTCTCCTTGCCGGGGTCGGGGGTCGGCCAGTATTCCACGTGCAGGGCGTTGGTGCGGGTCAGCTCGATGGCCCGGTGGTGGGCGTCGGGCGAGAGCGAGATGACGAGGTCGAAGCCCAGCCCCTCATACTCCTCCAGGTCCTCGACGCTCTGCGGGCGGTGGCGGTGCACGTCGAGCCCGATCTCCTCCATCACCGCGGTGACGAAGGGGTCCGCCTCGCCGGCGATCACCCCGGCCGAGCCCACATAGAGCGACCTGCCGAACAGGTGCCGGGTGAGGGCGGCCGCCATCACCGAGCGGATGACGTTCTGGCCGCACATGAAGAGCACGGACTGCGGGCGGGCGGAGCGGCATCCGCGCGCGGCGGAAGCGCCGTCCGGGCCCGCGTCAGCACCCGCCGCCGCGCCCGCCGCCATTTTTTCAGCCCTTCCAGTGCAGGGCGCAGATGAGCGTGAACAGGCGTCGCGCGGTGTCGAAGTCCACCTCGATCTTGCCCTTTACGCGCTCCAGGAGCAGTTCCGAGCCTTCGTTGTGCAGCCCGCGCCTGCCCATGTCGATGGCCTCGATCTGGCTCGGCGTGGCGGTGCGGATGGCCGCGTAGTAGCTCTCGCAGACCAGGAAGTAGTCCTTCACCACCTTGCGGAACGGCGTCATGGAAAGGTGGTGCTGCACCACCTGCTCGCCGGTCTCGCGGCCGATGTCGAGCACGAGGCGGTTGTCCATCAGCGAGATGTGCAGCGTGTAGGGACCGGTGCCGGGGTCGCCGCACGGCAAGAAGCTGTTCTCCTCGATCAGGTCCCAGATCGCGGTCTTGCGCTCGTGGGCGATATCGGAGCCGGCATGGCCGATGGAGCCCTCGTCGAGGGTGACGTGGCTGAGGCGGGCGGGCAGCTTGGGCTTGGTCATTCCGGCGCCCCGTTGGTGCGGATGGAAACCGAGCGGCCGTGCGCCTCCAGGCGCTCCACCCCGGCCAGGGTCACCGCGGCGGGGCCGAGGACGCCGAGCGCCTGCGGGGTCAGCTTGAGCAGCGAGGTTCGCTTCATGAAGTCGAGCACCGAGAGGCCGGAGGAGAAGCGGGCGGAGCGGGCGGTGGGCAGCACATGGTTGGTGCCCCCCACATAATCCCCGATCGCCTCGGGGGTGAAGGCGCCGATGAAGATCGCCCCGGCATGGCGGATCCGGTCGGCGAGCCGATCGGCATCGGCGGTCTGGATCTCGAGGTGCTCGGGGGCGACCCGGTCGATCAGGGCCGGGGCTTCGTCGAGGTCGCGGACCGTGATGATGGCGCCATGGTCGCGCCAGGATGCCGCGGCGATGGCGGCTCGCGGCAGGGTTTGCAGCATGTCGTCCACCGCCGCGCTCACCCGCTCGGCAAGGCCGGCATCGTCGGTGACGAGGATCGACTGGGCGGCGGCGTCGTGCTCGGCCTGGGCCAGCAGGTCGGCGGCGATCCAGTCGGCATTGGCATCGCCGTCGGCGAGGATCAGCACCTCGGAGGGGCCGGCCACCATGTCGATGCCCACCTTGCCGAACACCTGGCGCTTGGCGGCCGCCACATAGGCGTTGCCCGGGCCGACGATCTTGTCCACCGGGGCGATGGTATCGGTGCCGTAGGCCAGCGCCGCCACCGCCTGGGCGCCGCCGACCCGGTAGACCTCGTCCACCCCGGCGAGGCGGGCGGCGGCCAGCACCAGGGGAGCGATGACGCCATCCGGCGCCGGCACCACCATGACGATGCGCGGCACCCCGGCCACCTTGGCCGGCACCGCGTTCATCAGCACTGAGGAGGGATAGGCCGCGGTGCCGCCGGGCACGTAGAGTCCCACCGCGTCGACGCTGGTCCAGCGGTGGCCGAGGGTGACCCCGGCGGCATCCACATAGGTCTCGTCCTGCGGCTTCTGGCGGCCGTGGTGGGCCTCGATGCGGGCCTTGGCGAAATCGAGCGCGGCGCGGATGTCGGGCGGGATGGAGGCCAGCGCCGCATCGAGCTCGGCCTCGGCCACCCGGATGCCCAGCGCGGCGAGGTCCACCCGGTCGAACCTGCGGGAGAAGTCGATGAGGGCGGCATCACCCCGCGCCCGGACGTCGGCGATGATCGCGGCCACCTGCTCCTGCACGTCCACGGAGGCTTCGCGCTTCGAGCCGAGGAAGTCGGCGAAGCGGGCGGGGAAGTCGGCGGAGCGCGTATCGAGGTGGATCGGCATGGCGCCTAGCTAGAGCAGGTTCGTCCGCGAGGGAAGCCCCGGCCGGGCGAGATCCGGCCAGGGCTTTCACCCATCAGATCGATTCGATCCGATGGGTGGCGTGAAATCGGATCAGGGGACGGAGGCGCCGTGGCTCCTCGCCCGCGTGTGGGGGAGGGCAGGAGGCTCAGATCCCCTGCGCTCCTCGGGGCGACAGGGGGGCGGCTCTTCCCCTCCCCATCCTCCCCTCGCATGGGTGAGAGGGGACGGGGCGGGTTTTCGTCGCGAGCCGGGCTGCCCCGCTCAGGCGGCGTTGCCGGCGTGCCGCGGGGCGTGGGCGCAGCCCCAGGCGGGGCCGAGGTCGCGCAGGCTCGCCTCGATGCATTCCACATCCAGCCGCAGCTCGGCGCCGCCGGAGAAGGTGAGCAGCACGTAGCCGGAGGGGGCATCGGTGGGCACGAAGGTGGCGGCCAGCAGGTTCAGCACCCCGGTGCGCTGCGCCGGCCCCATGTTGCGGCACTTGACGGCGCGCACCCGCTCGAAATGCAGGCCGGCGCGGTGGCGCACGGTCTCGTTGGCCAGCACCTTGTGGGTCCAGTCGAAGCGGTTCAGCAGCATGGCGAAACGCTGCGCGCGGGGCAGGAAGCCCATGTCGACCACCTTCACCACCGCATCCTGCAGGTGGGCGGACATGATTTCGAGGTCTTCCGCGTCCAGCGCCAGCAGCTTGAGGTCTTCCATGACACCGTCTCCCTGCCGCGGCACATAGAGAGCGGGACCGTCCGGTTCAACCCCGGGCGATCCCGCGCCTCACGCAAACGCTACCGCAAGAACCCCAGCGCCGGAAAGCTAGCGCCACGCCCACAGCAGGCTGTGCAGGCCTTCCTTCACCTGGAAGCCGCGGGCCTTGAGATGGGCGGCCAGCGCGGTGCGGTTCTCGCCGGGGGCGGCCTTGTCGTGGACCTCGATCACCATCTGGCGGATCCGGGCCAGCACATCGTCCGGGACCCCGTAGAGGATGTCGTATTCCGCGCCCTCGCAATCCATCTTGAGCAGGCCGCAGGTCTCGATGCCGAACTGCGAGAAGACGTCAGCCAGGGTGGTCGCGGCGACCTTGAACTCCACCCCCTGGCTGCGCTTCAGCGAGCCGGAGGTGGACACCTTGTCGCCGGCCTCGCGGCGGAAGGTCAATTCGCCCGCCGTGCCGGCCACCGCCGCCTGCACCGGCACCAGCCGGCCGCCGGCGAGGGCGGCATTGGCCTCCAGGTGGCGGAAGTTCACCGGGTCGGGCTCGAACGCCACCACCCGGGCGCCGGGATAGCGCGACAGGGCGAACACGGAGAAGGAGCCGATATTGGCGCCGATGTCGATCAGGGTGCTGCCCTGCGGCACCTCCAGCGGCAGGCCGTCGGCATAGGCCTCGTCGAAGAACACTTCCTTGAACTCGTGCAGCACCTCCCGCGGCACCAGGATGGTGTCGCCGGAGCGCAGGGCGAAGCGCGCCACCGGCGACGCCGTCAGGTTGTACTTGTAGAGGAAATAGGTCGGCCAGTTGGCGATGGACCGGATCAGGTTGGCGTATCGCATCGGCGCTCCTGCCCGCGGCGCGGGCCTGCGGGCGTGGGCCCGCGCGGCACGGCGGGCTCTGGATCTGACGGCGGCCGCGGGAGATGGCGCGCCTGCCGCGCGTCCCGTCCCGGGGCCATGACGCCGTTCGTCTCGGCCAGCCGGGCCGTCCCGTCAAGCCCCGCCGGCCCCGGAGCCTCCAACAAGGCCCCTCGGGTCGGCCGACCGGGCCTTCCGGCCGTCTTGCGGCTTTGACCCCGATCCTCGCCGGTGCTGGCCGCATCCACTGCGGTCGGCGCGTGGCGGAAGACCCGATGGTCCCCGGCGATCCTCAGCCCTCGCGGAGGACGGCGCCGAGATGGGCGATGAGGCCGAGGGTGGAGGCCGAGGCGGATGCCGGCGCCGCCCCTCCGGTCACCGCCGGCAGGAAGGCGGTGGCGAGCTCCTTGCCCAATTCCACCCCCCACTGGTCGAAGGCGTTGATGCCCCAGATCGCCGCCTCCACGAACACCCGGTGCTCGTAAAGGGCGATCAGCCGGCCGAGGGTGAAGGGGTCGAGCTGGGCATAGGCCAGCGTCACCGAGGGCCGGCTGCCGGGAAACACCCGGTGCGGGGCGAGGCGGGCGACCTCGTCCTCGGCAAGGCCCTTGGCCCGAAGCTGCGCCGCCGCTTCCTCCAGCGTGCGCCCGCGCAGCAGGGCCTCCGCCTGGGCGAGGCAGTTGGCCACCAGCAGATCGTGATGCGGCTTCAGCGCCGGCTCGTGCCCCTCGGCGGCGATGAGGAACTCCACCGGGATGATGTCGGTACCCTGGTGAAGAAGCTGGAAGAAGGCGTGCTGGGCGTTGGTGCCCGGCTCGCCCCACATCACCGGCCCGGTGGGCCGGGCCACGGGCGTGCCCTCGCGGGTGACGTTCTTGCCGTTGCTTTCCATGTCCAACTGCTGGAGGTAGGCCGGGAAGCGGGCGAGGCGCTGGTCGTAGGGGATCACCGCCCGGCTGGCATAGCCGCACGCATTGCGGTGCCAGATGCCCACCAGCCCCAGCAGCACCGGCAGGTTCTGGTCGAACGGGGCGGAACGGAAATGCGCGTCCATGGCCGCCGCGCCGGCCAGCAGCTCGCCGAACCGGGCGGAGCCGATCGCGATCATCACCGGCAGGCCGACCGCCGACCAGACCGAGTAGCGCCCGCCCACCCAGTCCCAGAAGCCGAAGGCGCGCTCGGGCGGAATGCCGAAGGCGCCGGTGCGCTCGAGCGCGGTGGACACCGCCGCGAAGTGCGCCGGCACCGCCGCCTCGCCCAGCGCCTTCACCAGCCACGCCCGGGCGGTGAGGGCGTTGGTCATGGTCTCCAGCGTGGTGAAGGTCTTGGAGGCGACGATGAACAGCGTGGTGGCGGGATCGAGCCGCTTCAGCACGTCGGTGATGTGGGCGCCGTCCACGTTGGAGACGAAGTGGCAGCGCGGCCCGTCATGGAACGGCGCCAGCGCCAGCGTCGCCATGGCCGGCCCGAGGTCCGAGCCGCCGATGCCGATATTCACCACGTCGGTGAAGGCCCGTCCGGAGGCCGCGGCGATGGCGCCGCTGCGTACCCCCTCGGCGAATGCCCCGGCCCGCGCCAGGGTCTCGGCGATGGCGGGGCGCACGTCGACGCCGTCCACCGCCAGGGGCGCCGGCTCTTGCTCGCGCAGGGCCGCGTGCAGCACCGCCCGGCCCTCGGTGAGGTTGATGCGGGCGCCGGCGAACATGGCATCGCGCTGGCCCGCGACGTCGGCGGCGGCGGCCAACTTCAGCAGCAGCTCCAGCGCTTCCGGCGTCAGCGCGGTCTTGGAGAAGTCGAGCAGCAGGTCGCCATAGGCGCAGGAAAAGCGCTCGAACCGCTCCGGGGTCGCGAACAGCTCCAGGATGGGCCGTCCGCGCCCGCGCGCCCGGAGATCATCCAGGCCCTGCCACAAGGACTCGACCTCGGTCATTCGCAGCCTCTCCTCTCCGCCGGAGCGTTCC
>CALMSN010000232.1 GCA_937872325.1 uncultured Xanthobacter sp.
GGGGCGCCGCGGGGGGGGGCGGGGGCGCCCCGGGCCGGCGCGGGCCCCCCTCCGAACCCCCCCCCCCCCCCCCCCCCCCCCCCCCCCCCCCCCCCCAAGGCCGGCGCGCCCCCCACCATCGCGGTTGTCCCCGCCGCTCGGGCAAGGCGGGATGCCGGACCCTGCGTCGGCTACGGGGGACATTGCCACCGACGTGTCATTTGACGCCGCGAGGCAGCCTCTCTACCTGTGCGTCTCGACCAGCACCGGCCGGGATGCCGGCCGAGCCGAAACGCCTGCGCGCGGTTCGGCTCCGGCGCCCGCATCCGGGGCTGCGCCCGGGAGGCCTGAGCACTTGTCCCTCGTCACCACCATCCGCAAGTCGCTGGTGCCCGTCCATCGCGAGGGCTACCCCTTCATCGCCGGGGCGGCGCTGATCGCGCTCGCCATCCTGTCCTTCTCCACCTTCTTCGGCATGCTGGCGGTGGGGCTGGCCATCTGGACGGCGCTGTTCTTCCGTGACCCGCCGCGGGTGACGCCGCTGCGCGAGGGGCTGGTGATCGCCCCCGCCGACGGGCGGATCTCGCAGGTCGGCCTCGCCCGGCCGCCGCGCGAGCTCGACCTCTCCGACGAGCCGCTGCTGCGCGTCTCCATCTTCATGAACGTGTTCAACGTCCATGTGAACCGGGCGCCGGTCAGCGGCCGGATCAGCCGCATCGCCTACAAGCCCGGCATCTTCCTCAACGCCGACCTCGACAAGGCGAGCGAGGACAACGAGCGCAACGGCCTCATCGTCACCACCGCCGGCGGGCTCCAGGTGGGGTGCGTGCAGATCGCCGGCCTCATCGCCCGGCGCATCGTCAGCTTCGTGAACGAGGGCGAGCAGATCGGCGCCGGCGAGCGATTCGGCCTCATCCGCTTCGGCTCGCGGGTAGATGTCTACCTGCCGGCCGGCACCAAGGTGCAGGTCTCCGAGGGCCAGCTGACGGTTGCCGGCGAAACCATCATCTGCGATCTCGCCGCCGCCCCCTCCGGGCGCGACACCGCCTACCGGGTGAGCTGAGCCTTTTCATGCAGCCCCCCTTCCCGCCGTTCGATCCGGAAGACACCCGACCCGCCGAGCCGCCCCAGCCGGAGGCGGCGCGGCGCCGGATACCGATCCGGGTGCTGCTGCCGAACCTCGTCACGCTGCTCGCCTTATGCTCCGGCCTCACCGCGGTGCGCCTCGCCATCGAAGGGCGGATCGAGCTGGCGCTGGGGGCGATCGTGTTCGCCGCCCTGCTGGACGGCATCGACGGCCGCCTCGCCCGGGCGCTCAAGGGCACCTCGCGCTTCGGCGCCGAGCTGGACAGCCTCGCCGACTTCGTCAATTTCGGCTGCGTCCCGGCGCTGATGCTCTATTTCTGGGGGTTGAAGGAGGCCGGCTCCGTGGGCTGGATCGCGGCCCTCGCCTACGCCATCTGCGCCGCCCTGCGGCTCGCCCGCTTCAACGTGATGCTCGACGATCCGGACCGCCCGCCGTTCGCCGCCGACTTCTTCACCGGCATCCCGGCTCCGGCGGGCGCCATCACGGTGCTGCTGCCCATCTACCTGGAACTGCTCGGGGTGCCCCATGGCGGGGTGAGCGCGCCCATCGCCCTCATCTACTGCCTCGCCATCGCCTTCCTGATGATCTCCAAGGTGCCGGCCTGGTCGGGGAAGACGTTCGGCCGGCGGGTGCGGCGCGACATGGTGGTGCCGCTGTTCGTGCTGGTGGCGTTGTTCTTCGCCCTGCTGGCCAGCTATCCCTGGGCGGTGCTGACCACCAGCTCGGTGCTCTATCTCTCCTCGCTGCCGCTCTCCATGCGCCGTCATCACCAGCTCATGGCCCGCTGGCAGGCGGAAAACGGCCCTCAGGCACCGCCGAGCGCACCGCAAGCCTGAGCGAAAAGGATGCGGCGATCCGGAATCTTCCGGATTCCAGCGGCATGCCCAATGCCGCTAGGTTCCCCTCCATGGGACAGCCCGTTGTCAACTTCGCGGAATCAAGCCCCGCCCCGCTGCCGCCGGCCGCACGCGGTGCGACTCGCACCGCGGAACTGCGCCTCCTGATCGCCGACGAGATCATCGCCGGCCGCCTCGCCACCGGCACGCCCGGCATCGCCTCGCTCTACGCCATTCAGCCCGGAATCGACATCATCGCGCAGGTCGGCGTTGATGCCATCCGCGCCAAGTCCATGCGCCAGACTGCCCTGCTGGTCGCGCTGGCGGACAAAGAGGGCTGGGAAGTCGTTTCGCCGCACGACCCCGCCCA
>CALMSN010000233.1 GCA_937872325.1 uncultured Xanthobacter sp.
CTATGCGCTGGATTTCGGCCTCTCCCACCTCGCCGCCGCGCCGCCGCCGGTGGTGGTCATCGTCGATGCCGACTGCACCCTGCGCCCCGGCTCGCTCGACGTGCTGGCCCGGACGGTCAACGCCCGCGGCCGCCCGGTCCAGGGGCTCTATTTGATGGCGGCGCCCCCCGGCGCCGGGCTGGGGCTGAAGGTGGCCGAGCTCGCCTTCCTGGTGAAGAACCGGGTGCGACCCCTCGGCCTTCACCGGCTCGGCCTGCCCTGCCAGCTCACCGGCACCGGCATGGCCTTCCCGTTCGCGACCCTGCGGGAGGCCAAGCTCGCCAGCGCCCATCTGGTGGAGGACATGCGGCTCGGCCTCGACCTCGCGCTCGACGGATCGCCGCCGCTGTTCTGCGAGGCGGCGCGGATCGACAGCGAATTTCCGGTCTCCGAGGCCGGGGTGGCTTCGCAGCGCCAGCGCTGGGAGGAGGGCCATCTCGGCATGATCGCCTTCGCCCTGCCGCGCCTGCCGGCGGCGCTCGCCCGGGGACGGGTCGGCGCGGTGGCGCTCATCCTCGACATGCTGGTGCCGCCGCTGACCCTGCTGCTGCTGGCAACACTCGCCGTGTTCGGCCTCGCCGCGCTGGCGACGCTGCTTTTCGCCTTGCCGGGGCTGGCGCTCGGCCTTGCGACGCTTGCGCTGGTGCTGCTCGGGCTGGCGGTGGTCGCCGCCTGGACCGGCTTCGGGCGGGCGGTGCTGACGCCGCGCGAGGGGGTGCAGGTGGTGCCGTTCCTCGCCCGCAAGCTGGCGCTCTATGCCCGCCTCGCCACCGGCTCGCGCGCCGGCGGCTGGGTCCGCACCGACCGCAGCGGGAAGGACGGCTGACGCCGCGGCCCGGGGTCGTTCAAGGACCGTCGGCAGTGCCGGAGCCAAGTCCTCCCGGCATCGATGGAGATGCACGCGGATCACGCGTACTTCATCAACAATAGAGACGAAGATTCACCGATCGGATCGGTTCTTGGAGCCTGCTCTGAAAATCGGCGACTGGGGGCCAGCGACGGATTCCTGGCGCTCCGGCAGGAGGAAACGCCGACGCGATGCCGCGCATTGGGCAACGTTTTCGACGCCCCGGGAGCCGAAAAGACGGGATGGACCGACCCCTCCGGTTTTCCAAAGAGGCTCTCAGGCCGACAGGGATAGTCCAAGATTCCGTTTGGACATTCAAACGGAGTTGCTTGCGATTATTCCGTGGCGTCAGCACCTCTACCAAACGGAGTTGCGCTCCCGAAGACCGCTGGAACCACCTCGCCGGGCGGTTTTCCAGACGGGGGACAATCGCCTCCGCTTTCCACCGCTCCGGAGAAAGCGCAAACAGCCCTCCCCGGCTTGTCCCGCGAGCAGCGGCGGCTTCGAGCCTCCCAAGCCGGACCGGCCTGGAAATCATCGGGCGACCTACTCCCCCAGCCCCCGTCGCAGCGCGGCCGCAGCCCGCTGGCGGGCGAGATAGGACAGCAGCGGCAGCTTCGAGCCGTAGGCGTAGTCCATGTAGGCCGTGTATTCGGGGATGAAGCGCTGCGACATCCCCTTGCAGTCGGACGGCCGCACGGCGCCCCGCGCCGATGCCACCGCCTCCACGGCGATCCGGCGCAGCCCGTCCGCCCGGGCCGGGTCGAGGCCGGGCCAGACCGGAGCCCGGGACACGTCGCCGTCGAAGGCCACGCCGAAGGTGAGAAGGGCGACGAAGTAGTTTCCAAGGTCCGTGAGGTGGACGTCGTCGGTGAACAGGGCGGCGATGATGTCCGCCGGCCCGGCGCCGGCAAAGCCCGCCGCCGCCGGTGCCGTCACCAGCCGGTCGACCAGATCGGCGAGCGCCCGCGCCGCCGGGACGAAGCCGATGCGCCCGCTCGCGCCGAGCGCCGCGTTCACCCCCTCGACGCCGCAGCGCCACACTGGATCCGCCGCCCGCTCGAAGGCGATCCAGCGGCTCGGATCCGTCCGGCTGCCGATGCCGGCCCAGGGCGAATAGAAGAACGCCGCGCCCTGCGGATTGCCGGCGCGGAACAGCCGCACGAACCCCTCCAGGTTTCGCGCGAAGCCGTCATAGGCCATCACCTCCAGCACCTTGTGCCGCTCGGTGATGATCAGGACGTCGTAGGGTGGCGTGCCGGCAAGGGCCGCGCGCACGTCCAGCGGCACGCCGTCCTTGTCCACCCCGGCGGCGAAGCCGGAGCCGGCCGGCGTGCCCTCCCGCCCTTCCGATCGCTCGCGGATGGTGGAGCCGGGAATGTGCTGGCGGTCCCAGGCGATGGGCCGGCCGTCGGCGGCGAGCAGCGCCGCCAGCATGTCGGGCACCGGCCGGTCGGTGAGGCTGTGGCCGGAGATGAAGACGCGCTCGGGGCGCTGCGCCGCAGCGGCGCCGGATGCTGACATCATGGCAAGGCCGCACAGGAGGAGCAGGGCCGCGACGGCGCGATGCATCGCCCCCGCCCCGGCCGGAGCGGATCCGGCCCGCAGCGGGACGGCGGGACCCGGGCGGGGCGGCAGCCGCCGTCCGGGAGCAGGACTGGCCCGCATGGCGCTCAGAGGTTCCACCGGGCGCGCAGATCATCTTCGCGCAGGACCAGCGCGGTGACGATATGCCCGCTGGAGATGATGATCCGCCCGTTCATCTCGTCCCCGACATCGAACGGGCCGACCTCTTCCTCGAACCGGGCGCGGAAGCGCTCGGCGATGAGGTCGAGCTCGATGGACATGGCGTGGAAGCCGAGCACCGTGCGCGACAGGGGATACTGTCCCTTGTAGGCGCATTCCTTGGCGCTGAAGATGGCCCGGGCCAGCAGGCCGGCGCGGTCGGCGCGGATCCCCAGCCAGGCCATCTCACGCGGGGTGCAGATTTCCTCGAACAGGTCGGTTTCCAGGCTCTCCGCGGGCTCGATGTCGAGGCCGAGGGAGAGGATACCGCCATCGGTCCGGGCGAGGGCCGCGGCGCACAGATCCACGCAATGGCTGATGGTGCCGGTCACTCCGTCCGGCCAGGCCGGCGCCCGGTCGGGGCCGGAGGGGATGGGCTGGGGGGGCAGCCCGAGCCCGTCCATGGCCTGGCGGGCGAGGGTCCGGCCGGCGCAGAATTCGCGCCGGCGGGAGGGGGTGGCACGGGCGAGGCTGGATTCCTCGCCTGGAAGCACGCGGGCCCATTCGCCCCGCGGATCTGCCGCCGCCACGCTGACGTCGGCATCGAAGAGGCGCGCGAATGTTCGCTTCATCCGACGATCCGCTGGCGTGCGAGGCTGGCGCGGCGGTCGGAGAGGGCGGCGCGGCGCATGGCGGCACGGTCGGCCACCTTGCTCAGCGCCTCGTCGGCCTGGTCGCGGTTCGACAGGTGCGCGGCCAGGGCGGCGACGGTGGGGAACCGGAACAGGTCGGTGATGGCCATGTCCGGCGCCAGCTTGGCCTTCAGCTCGCGGTGCGCCTGCACCGCCAGCAGCGAATGGCCGCCCAGGGCGAAGAAGTTGTCGGAGAGCGAGACCCGCTCGATCCCCAGCACCCGGCGGAAGACCTCGGCGATCTGCCGCTCGGTATCGCCCTCGGGCGCCACGTACTGGCTGGCCTCGGCGGCGACCTCGGGCCGGGGCAGCGCCTTGCGGTCGACCTTGGCGTTGGGGGTGAGGGGGAAGGCCTCCATCACCACGATGTGGGCCGGCACCATGTAGTCCGGCAGGGTCTCGGCGAGATGGGCGCGCAGCGCCGCCTCGTCGAGCGGGCCGGAGGCGAGGCGGACATAGGCGACGATGCGGGCATCGTCCTCCCGGTCGGCGCGCACGATGGTCACTGCCTCGGCTATGCCGGGGAAGGTGGACAGGCGCGCCTCGATCTCGCCCAGCTCGATCCGGTAGCCGCGGACCTTCACCTGGTGGTCGGCGCGGCCCAGGAAGTGGAGCGTGCCGTGGGCATCGAAGCGGGCGACGTCGCCGGTGCGGTAGAAACTGCCGCCGGTGAACGGATCGGGCAGGAAGCGCTCGGCGGTGAGGTCCGGGCGGTTGTGGTAGCCGCGGGCGACGCCCGCCCCGCCGATATAGAGCTCGCCGGGCACCCCGGGAGCCACCGGGCGACGGGCGCCGTCCAGCACGTAGAGCTGGGTGTTGGCGATCGGCCGGCCCAGCGGCACCACGCCCTCGCTCGACACCGCCGGCATGGTGGACGACCAGATGGTGGTCTCGGTGGGGCCGTACATGTTCTCGATGCTGGCGGAGGTGACGGAGCGCAGCTCGCGCACCAGGCTCGCCGGCAGCGCCTCGCCGCCCAGGAACAGGTGGCGCACCTCGGCCAGCGCCACGCGGTCGTCCTCGCCGGAGAGGAACATGCGCGCCATGGCCGGCGTGCACTGCAGGTGGGTGACCTTGTGCTCCCGGATCTCGGCGGCAAGGCCCACCGGCGCCGCCGGGGCGATGCCCACGTTGCGGGCCTTGGCGACCACCTCGGCCAGCGGGGTGAGGCGCTCCAGCACGATGTCGCTCGGCACGCCGAAGTCGATCAGGCAGGCGACCTCGTCGACCCCGATGGCGCTGATCTGCTCCACCCGCCGCATGGCGTCGGAAACGGTGCCGAACAGGCCGCTGTCGTCGAAATAGCGCAGGAAGGCGAACTCGAGGATCGCGTCCATTTCCTCAGCGTCGAGGGTGCGCAGGTCGATGTCGGCCGGGGTGCCGGCGCCGGCCGGCTTCTTGAAGGCCGGAAACGCCCAGGCATACTGCTTGATGAGGGCTGCGGCGCTGCGCAGATAGTCCTTCATCGGCCCGCGGGCCCGCTCGCGCACCTCGTCCCGGCAGTCGCCGAGCAGGGTGTGCAGCATCAAGGTGACCTTGTAGTCATCCGGGTTGCGGCCGCACTCCTTCAGGGTCTCGCGATAGATGCGGATCTTGTCCGCCAGCTCGTCGATGGACTGGCCCAGGAGGTGGGTGAGCACGTTGGCGCCGGCCCGGGCGGCCTCGCGGTAGGTGTCGGGATTGCCGGCGGTGGTGATCCACAGCGGCAGCTCGGCCTGCACCGGGCGCGGCTGGGTGACGATGCCCACCGGGGCGCCGTTGAAGTCGAACTCCACCTTCTCGCCGCGCCACAGCCGGCGGACGGTCTCCATGTCGCGCAGCATGGCGGTCTTGTTGTTCGGCGGCGCGCTCTGCGGGCGCAGCACGAAGTCCTCGGGCATCCAGCCCGCGGCCACCGCAAGGCCGACCCGGCCGTTGGAGATGTTGTCCAGAACCGCCCAGTCCTCGGCGACGCGGGCGGGGTGGTGCAGCGGCAGCACGCAGCTTCCGGCGCGGATCGACAGGTTGCGGGTCACAGCCGCCACCGCCGCCCCGGTCACCGCCGGGTTCGGATAGGGGCCGCCGAAGGCGTGGAAGTGGCGCTCCGGGGTCCAGACCGCGGTGAAGCCGTTGGCGTCGGCGAACTTCGCGCCCTCCAGCAGCAGCCGGTACTTGGCCGGGCCGGCGCCGTCGTCGTTGCCCCAATAGAACAGGCCGAAATCGACCGCCTTGGTGGCGGCATCGCCGGCGAGCTTGTGGGCGCGCACCTCGGCCGAGTGGATCACCACCTTGAAGCCGCGCGCCAGGGTCCAGAACAGCTCCAGCACCGAGATGTCGAACGACAGGCTGGTCACCGCCAGCCACACCGGCTGCCCGCTTTGCGGGATGGCGATGCGCTCGTCCATGCCGACGAAGAAGTTGCCGACGTTCCGGTGGGCGATCATCACGCCCTTCGGACGGCCGGTGGAGCCGGAGGTGTAGATCACATAGGCAAGGTTTTCCGGGCCGGCATCGCTGGTGATCCGCCCGGCGAGGCCGGCGGCGGCGATGTCTTCCACCACCAGCACCTCGGCCGCGGTGACGAGCCGGTCGGCCAGCGCCCGCTCGGTGAGCACGATGGGGGCGGCGCTGTCCTCGACCATCAGAGCGAGGCGGTCGGCGGGGAACATGGGGTCGAGCGGCACATAGGCGCCGCCCGCCTTCAGGATGCCCAGCGCCCCGGCCACCAGGTCGATGGAGCGCGAGACGTGAAGGCCCACCAGCACGTCCGGGCCGACGCCGCGGGCACGCAGGGCATGGGCGATGCGGTTGGCGCGCGCATCGAGGGCGGCATAGGTGAGGCTGTCGGCGCCGGCCACCACCGCCACCGCGTCCGGGGTGCGGTCGGCCTGGGCCTCGAACAGGGCATGGACGAGATCCGCCGGCAGCGGCCGGGCGGTGTCGTTCCAAGTGTAGAGGACGCGCTGCTCCTCCTCGGCCGACATCAGCGGCAGGGCGCGCACCGGGCCGCCCGCGGCGAACGCGCCGGCCAGCACCGCCAGCCGGGCCGCCAGATCCGCGGCATGGCCTTCGCCGACGCGGGCGGCGTCGAACACCAGGGCCGCGCCATCCTCGGCATGGATGAAGGCGAGGGCGCAGCCGCGCGGCAGCAGCCCTGCGGCGCCGGCAATGGACCCCGCCGGCTCGACGAGGCCGAGGGTCAGATGCGGGGCGGAAAGGTGCGGCACCCGCAGCGGCAGATCGGCGAGATAGCTGCCCCGGCCGCGCGCCGCGGCAACGGCGTGCGCGATCTGCGCGGTGAAATCGGCCACCGAGAGGTCCTCGCCGGCCTGCGCCGCCAGCGGCACCGCATCGGCGAAGTCGTCGGGAAAGGCGGCGGCGGTGGCGCGGATGTCGGCGTCCGCATAGGCGAAGGACAGGCTTTCCTGGCCGCTGATGCGCAGCGGGAAGGCGGCGCAGGGGGGGGGCGCGGCATAGCGACCAAGGCCCGCCGGCAGGTCGAGCGGGATCACGGAGGGGATGACCGCGGCGCCGGCGACCGGCCCCTTCACATCCACCAGATCCACGTCCTGGGCGGCGGCGATGGCCTTGCGGAAAGTGCCTTCGCGGCCGGCGGCGCGGACCACCGCGGCATCGAGGGCGGCGACCTCGTCGAGGCCGAGCGCGGGGAGCAGCAGGCCGGGCCGGACCGCCTCGGAGAGCGGGGCGCCGTCACCAAGGCGGCGGGCCTCCAGCACCACGGCGCCGTCGGCGGTGGCGATGCTCACGCCTTGTCCGTCCACGGCGAGCACCGAGCCCGGCACGCTGAAGCCGGAGGACGGCGCGGCGGCGAGGCGGGTCACGGCATAGACCCCCTCGGCGCAGCGCACTTTGGCGGTCACCAGCGGGTTGGTGTAGCCGGTGCCGAAGTCGAGGGCGCGGAACAGCCGCTCCAGCTCGGCGGTCGGCCGGTTGAAGACAAGAGTGCCGGCCGCGCCGGGACGCTGGTTGCGGGAGAAATAGGTGCGCTGGCCAAGATCCTGCGGCCGGCCGACCAGACCCGTCTCGAGACGTTCCGCAAGAGCCGCGAAAGAAGAGATCGCCGCCTCGAAGCATTTCGTGTTGAGGGTGAGCGCCGTTTCTTCCGGAGCGATCGGGAAGATCTCCTGCTCGTAGATCTCGCCGGTATCGGCCTCGGAGGCCATGGCATGCCAGGTGATACCGTGCTCCGTCTCGCCGCCGAGAATAGCCCACGCCGGCACATTCAGGCCGGCATAGCGCGGCAGCGGGCCGTCGTGGAAGTTGACCGCACCCCGGCGGGCCTTCTGCCAGACGGCATCGGGGATCATCCGCAGGTTGGCGATGCTGAACAGGAAGTCGTAATCGATCTGGGCCAGACGTTCGGTAAGGTCATCGAACGGCGCGCATGCAATGCCCTGCGCCTCGGCGTAGCGTCGAATCACGGGGTTTGCAGAAATGATGGCGGCAACTTCGTGACCTTGGCGGATCAGTATTTCCCCACACTGAACAAGAAGGGACTCTTCACCAACCAGGATGCACTTTAAGTTTTCATTTGCCATGAGCGTTGTCCGACACCATGATCGTTTTCATACCCATCAACTATCGGTCCACTCATGAATTGATGGTTACAGATACTGATCACGCCACCGGAACGACGTCGTCTAAATTTATTAAGCTTGACGGAATCATACCCGCTTCCGACACCGCCATAAATCCAAACGAAGTGAAACCTACGCGCCTATATTAAGGCAAAGTTTAGGCTCGCTCTCTTTTGATGGAGACGCAAGACATGTGGCATTATATGTCTGATCAGTGACTGATACGGTGTTTTGATACCTCCGTCGCCGTGCCGGCCGCTCATCCAGCAGAGAGACGTTATGTCCGATCCGGTCGACGACACTTCGCCCAATGATATTGCCATCGTCGGCATGGCCCTGCGCGTGCCCGGCGCGCGCAACACGGCCGAATTCTGGTCCAACCTGATCGGCGGCGTCGAATCCATCCGCGACCTCGGCGACGAGGAGCTGCTGGCGGCCGGCGAATCCCCGGCCCGCATGCGCCTGCCCAATTACGTGCGGCGCGCCGCCGAGCTGCCGGACATGGAGATGTTCGACGCCGACTTCTTCGGGCTCAGCCCGAAGGAGGCCGCGATCATGGATCCGCAGCATCGCCAGTTCCTGGAATGCGCCTGGGAGGCGATGGAGGATGCCGCCCGCACCCCGGAACCGGAATCGGGCCCGATCGGGGTCTTCGCCGGCTGCGGCGTCGGCAACTACTTCTTCCACAACGTCTGCAGCAACCGCCAGCTGGTCGAGCAGGTCGGCCTCTTCCTGCTGCGCCACACCGGCAACGACAAGGACTTCCTCGCCACCCGGGCGTCGTTCCTGTTCGACCTGCGCGGGCCGAGCGTCAACGTGCAGACCGCCTGCTCGTCCTCGCTGGTGGCGATCCACATGGCGGCGCAGAGCCTGCTCGCGGGCGAGTGCGACATGGCGCTGGCCGGTGGCGTCACCATCGAGCTGCCCCACCGGCGCGGCTACCTCTTCCATGACGGCGAGGTGCTCTCGCCCGACGGCCACTGCCGCCCCTTCGACCATCGCGCCGCCGGCACGGTGTTCGGCAGCGGCACCGGCGTCGTCGCCCTGCGGCGGATGGCCGACGCGCTGGCCGACGGCGACATCATCCATGGCGTGATCAAGTCCAGCGCCATCAACAATGACGGCGCCAGCAAGGCCGGCTACCTCGCCCCCTCGGTCACCGGGCAGGCCGGGGCGATGATCGAGGCCCACGGCCTCGCGGGCATCTCCGCCGACACCATCGGCTACGTGGAGTGCCACGGCACCGGCACCTATCTGGGCGATCCCATCGAGGTAGAAGCCCTCACCACCGCGTTCCGCCAGAGCACCCAGCGCACCGGCTTCTGCCGCATCGGCTCGGTGAAGTCGAACATCGGCCACCTGGATACGGCGGCGGGCGTGGTCGGCCTGATCAAGGCGGCGTTGGTGCTCAAGCACGGGCAGATTCCGCCCACCCTCGGCTTCGACAAGCCGAACCCGGCCATCGACTTCGCCCGCAGCCCCTTCACCGTCGCCCATCGCCTCGAGGCGTGGCCGCGCGGGGCGGAGCCGCGCCGGGCGGCGGTCAACTCGCTCGGCGTCGGCGGCACCAACGCCCATGTGGTGCTGGAGGAGCCGCCGGCCGCCGCCGCGGTGCGCCTGTCGGTGCCGGAGACGGCGCCGCAGCTGTTCGTCTTCTCCGCCCCGCAGCGCAAGGCGCTCGATGCCGCCATGCGCAATGTGGGGGAGGCGCTGGCCGCCGATCCCGACCTCGCGCTGGCCGACGTGGCGCACACCCTCCATGCCGGCCGCAAGGCCTTCCCGCATCGCCGGGTGGTGGCCGCCCGCAGCCGCGACGAAGCCATCGCCGTGCTGCGCGAGCCCAAGGGGCACGCCTACGACCAGACCGTGCTGGAGCCGGCCGACGGGGCGGTCTTCCTGTTCCCGGGCGGCGGCGCGCAGCATGTGGGCATGGCCCGCGTTCTCCATGCCGAGGACGCCCAGTTCCGTGCCATCGTCGAGGAGGGCCTCGCCAGCCTGCCGGCCGCCGCGGCGGCCGAGATCCGCGCGGTCTGGTTCGCCCGCCGCACCGCCGAGAGCGCCGCCGCCTTCCTCAAGCCCTCGGTGCAGTTGCCGGCGACCCTCATCGTGGAGGTGGCGGTGGCCCGCCACCTGATGCGGGCCGGCCTGCCGCCGGTGGCGCTCATCGGCCACTCCATGGGCGAGAATGCCGCCGCCTGCATCTCCGGGGTGATGAGCCTCAAGGATGCGGTCAACCTGGTGCGGCTGCGCGGCGAGCTGTTCGACACCGTGGCCGGCGGCGGCATGCTGTCGGTGCCGCTGTCGGCCACGGCCCTCGCCCGGCTGCTGCCGGAGGCGCTGGATCTCGCCTCGGTCAACGCCCCCGAGCTGTGCGTCGTCTCGGGCCTCAACGCGGACCTCGAGGCGTTCCGGGCGACCCTCGCCGAGAACGGCGTGGATGCCACCCGCATCGCCATCGACATCGCCGCCCATTCGCGGATGCTGGAGCCGATCCTCGCCCGCTTCGAGGCCTTCCTGCGCTCCATCCGGCTGAGCGCGCCGGCCATTCCCATCGTCTCCAACCTCACCGGCACCTGGCTCACCGACGCCGAGGCCCGCGATCCGGCCTACTGGGTGCGGCACCTGCGCTCCACGGTGGAGTTCGGCAAGGGCATCGCGCTGCTCGCCGAGCAGCCGGGCCGCGTCTTCATCGAGGTCGGGCCCGGGCGGACCCTGTCCTCGCTCACCAAGCTGAACCCGAAGGTGACCGCCAACCAGGTCATCAACGCCCTGCCCCATGCCGACGAGGAGAGCTGCGACCGCACCCACCTGCTCGCCGCCGTGGGCCGGGCCTGGGCGGTGGGGCTGAAGGTGCCGCTGGAGCGGCTGTGGCCGCAGCCGCGGCGGGTCGCCCTGCCGACCTATCCGTTCCAGCACCAGCGCTACTTCATCGAGCCCTCGGCCGCGGCCGCCGCCGGGAGCCAGGAACCGGATCTGCGCCGGGTCGCCGACATGGCCGAATGGGGCTTCCGCCCCACCTGGAGGATCTCGGGCGCGGACTTCGTGCTGGGCGCGGACAAGACCTCCCGCAGCTTCCTGATCTTCCTGGACGATGCCGGCGTCGGCGCCGCCCTGATGGCCCGGCTTCAGGCCGGCGGCCACAAGGTCGCCACCGTCCGGGTCGGCGACACCTTCGCCCGCAACACCGCCGGCCACTACGTGCTGTGCCCGGAGGACGGCCGCGCCGGCTACGATGCGCTGCTCGCCGCCCTCGCCGCCGACGGTACCCTGCCCGACCAGATCGTGCATCTGTGGCTGACCACCGCCGACGAGGCCTTCCGCCCCGGCTCCAGCTTCTTCAACCGCAACCAGGAGCGCGGCTTCTACAGCCTGCTCCATCTCGCCCAGGCGCTGGGCGATGCGAGCCTGCCGAACGGCCTGCAGGTGAGCGTGGTCGGCAACGGCATGCAGAAGGTGTTCGACGAACCCCTGCCCTATCCGGAAAAGGCCACCGTCCTCGGCCCCGGGCTGGTGATGCCCAAGGAGATGCCGGGGATCGAGGTGCGCCTCATCGACATCCCGCTGCCGCATCCGGTCCTGCTGCCCAGGGGAGTGCTGGCGCGGCGCCGGCCGGGCGCCCATGCCGGGCTGCCGGCGGGCTTGCTGGATCTGCTCTGGTTCGACCTGTTCGCCGGCCGCGGCTCTGAGGTCGTGGCCTATCGCGACGGCCGGCGCTGGGCCCGGCACTACGATCGCATGCCGCTGGCCGCCACCGACGATCCGGTGGCCGAGCTCGCGCCGGCCTTCCGCCGGGACGGGGTCTATCTCATCACCGGCGGCATGGGCGACCTCGCCTTGCTGATGGCCGAGGAACTGGTGGCGCGCTACGGCGCCAGCATCGTCCTCGTCGGCCGCACCCCGCTGCCGCCGCGCGCCGAATGGGGCCACGCCACCCGCTTCTACGCCCGCACCGACCGGCGGCGCCGGGCCATGGAGCGCATGGCGGCCATGGAGGCCGCCGGCGGGCGCGTGCTCTATCTCCCCGGCGACGTCTCCAACCTCGACGAGATGAGCCAGGTGGTGGCCGAGGCCCGATCCGCCTTCGGCACCATCAACGGCGTGCTGCACACCGCCGGCGTGGTGGACGACGATCTGATGGCGCTGAAGAGCCAGGATCGCATCGAGGCGGTTCTGGATCCGAAGCTGCACGGCACCTTCGTCCTCGACCAGGTGCTGGCCGAGGTGCCGCTCGACCTCTTCGTGCTGTTCTCCTCCACCTCCTCCGACATCGCCCCGGTGGGCCAGGCGGACTACGTGGCCGCCAACGCCTATCTCAATGCCTACGCCGACAGCCGGGCGGCGACCCCGGGTCGTCGCACCATCGCCGTGCACTGGGGCGTGTGGACCGAGATCGGCATGGCCGCCCGCCATGTCGGCGGACCGCAGGCGCCGACCGCCGCAACCCTGGCCGCACCGGCGCAGGGCCCCTTCTTCAGCCGCTGGATCGAGGACGGCGACGGCGTGCCGTGGCTCGAGGCCGACCTTTCGCCTGACACCCACTGGGTGCTGTCGGAGCACCGCATGGTCTCCGGGCAGGCGGTGCTGCCGGGCACCGGCAACATCGAGATCATCGCCCAGGCCGCGCAGGAATACGGCCTCGGCAACAATTTCCTGATCGAGAACCTCGCCTTCCTGCGCCCCCTCGCGGTGGACGACCGCGCGAGCGTCACCGTGCGGGTGCGCCTGCGGCCGGAGCGGGGCCACTACCAGGTGGAGATCCGCGCCGGCGAGAGCGGGCAGGATGCGAGCTTCGTCACCACCGCGGAGGCCTCCATCGCGGTCCGCAAGGCGCACGGCCCCGCCAGCGACCTCCTCGCCGGCCGGGCCGCGCTTCCGGTCGCCCGGGCGCCGGAGGGCGGAGCGCTGGCCTCGGTGCAGTCGCGCCATGTCCGGTTCGGGCCCCGCTGGCAGGTGCTGCGCTCCACCGCGTTCGGCGACGGCGAGGCGGTGGGCGCCGACATCCGCCTGAAGCATCGAACTGATGAGGTCGTCCTGCGGCTGCTTCTTGACGAAGGTGCCCTTCGATCCCGGGGGCTTCGCTTTCGCCACGGCATCGACGAAGGCGCGGATGTTCTCCACGAGCTGCGTCTCCGAGAAGCTCACCTTGCCGACGCCGGCATGGATGATGCCCGCCTTCTCGACCCGGAACTCCACCGCGCCGCCCTTGG
>CALMSN010000234.1 GCA_937872325.1 uncultured Xanthobacter sp.
CATCACCGAGACGATGGCGGTGGCCATGGCCACGCCCGCCGACGGCCCGTCCTTCGGGGTCGCCCCCTCGGGAACGTGGACGTGGATGTCGCGCCGCTCGAACAGAGGCGGCTCGATGCCGAAGTCCACCGCCCGCGAGCGCACGTAGGACGCGGCCGCGGAGATGCTCTCCTTCATCACGTCACGCAGGTTGCCGGTGACCGTCATCTTGCCCTTGCCGGGCATCATGAGGCCTTCAATGGTCAGCAGCTCGCCGCCCACCTCGGTCCAGGCGAGGCCGGTGACGACACCCACCTGATCCTCGCTCTCCATCTCGCCGTAGCGATAGCGCGGCACGCCGATGAAGTCTTCCAGCGACTTGCCGGTCACCTTCACCGACTTCTTCTTGGTCAGCACCAGCTCCTTCACCGCCTTGCGGGCGAGGGTGGAGATCTCGCGTTCGAGGTTGCGCACCCCGGCCTCGCGAGTGTAGCGGCGGATCAGGGTGAGGAGGGCCGCGTCGTCGACGGCCCATTCCTTCGGGGTCAGGCCGTGCTTCTTGAGCGCGTTGGGGATCAGGTGCTTGCGCGCGATCTCCACCTTCTCGTTCTCGGTGTAGCCGGCGATGCGGATCACCTCCATCCGGTCCAGAAGGGCCGGCGGGATGTTCAGCGTATTCGCCGTGGTCACGAACATCACGTTGGAGAGGTCGTAGTCCACTTCCAGGTAATGGTCGTTGAAGGTGTGGTTCTGCTCGGGATCCAGCACCTCGAGCAGAGCCGAGGACGGGTCGCCGCGGAAATCGGCGCCCATCTTGTCGATCTCGTCCAGGAGGAAGAGCGGGTTCGACTTCTTGGCCTTGCGCATGGACTGGATGATCTTGCCCGGCATGGACCCGATATAGGTCCGCCGATGGCCGCGGATCTCGGCCTCGTCACGCACGCCGCCGAGAGCCACGCGCACGAACTCGCGCCCCGTCGCCTTGGCGATGGACTTGCCGAGCGAGGTCTTGCCCACGCCGGGCGGGCCGACGAGGCACAGGATGGGGCCGGTGAGCTTGTTGGCCCGGCTCTGGACCGCCAGATACTCGACGATGCGGTCCTTGACCTTGTCGAGGCCGTAGTGATCGGCGTCGAGCACGTCCTGGGCGTAGTTGAGGTCCTTCTTGACCTTGCTCTTCACCCCCCACGGGATCGACAGCAGCCAATCGAGATAGTTGCGCACGACGGTCGCTTCCGCCGACATGGGCGACATCTGGCGGAGCTTCTTCAGCTCGTGCGTCGCCTTCTCGCGGGCTTCCTTGGTGAGCTTGGTGCGCTTGATGCGGTCTTCCAGCTCCTGCAGGTCGTCGCGGCCGTCCTCGTCGCCCAGCTCCTTCTGGATCGCCTTCATCTGCTCGTTCAGGTAGTATTCGCGCTGGGTCTTCTCCATCTGCCGCTTGACGCGGGTGCGGATGCGCTTTTCCACCTGCAGCACGGAGATCTCGCTCTCCATGAGGCCGAGCACCTTCTCCAGCCGGTCGGAGACCTTCAGGACCTCCAGCACCGCCTGCTTCTCGGGGATCTTCACCGCCAGGTGCGAGGCGATGGTATCGGCGAGCTTGGAGCGGTCGTCGATCTGGCCGACGACGCCCACCACCTCGGGCGACACCTTCTTGTTCAGCTTCACATAATTCTCGAACTCGGTGACCACCGAGCGCGCGAGCGCCTCCGCCTCCACCTGCTCGCCGGGCTCATCCTCCAGGATGATGGCCTCGGCCTCGTAGAGGTCGGTGCGGCCGGTGTAGCGGGTCACCTGGGCGCGGCTGACACCCTCCACCAGCACCTTCACCGTGCCGTCGGGCAGCTTCAGAAGCTGCAGGACGGTGGCGAGCGTGCCGACGTTGAAGATGGATTCCGGCGCCGGATCGTCGTCGGTGGCGTTCTCCTGGGTGGCCAGAAGGATGTAGGTGTCCCCGCGCATCACCTCTTCCAGCGCGCGGATCGACTTCTCCCGCCCCACGAACAGGGGAACCACCATGTGGGGAAACACCACGATGTCCCGCAGCGGAAGGACGGGGAAGGTCTGAGACATTCCGGCAACCAGCGGGGGGCGCGGCTTCTGGCTCGTCATGAGGCAATCCTTTCAAGAGCTGCACGCGCGATGGCGCTGCCGCGCGTGCACGCGGCCGGAAACGGGCGGGGGTTTTCTCGGCTGAAGCGGCGAATCCGCCGTGGAGCGACGGCTGCCGTACGAGGCAAGGTTTCCGACCCCGAGACCGGAACTTCGAAAAAGTAGATGGACACGCAACCTGCCCGTTTCAAGGGGACGGACTTCACACGCAAGGACACGCACACGCTTGGGAAAACGACCGGCTCGTCCCGTCCGCGAACAGCCGTTGCGGCAGCGGGAAAAGCCGTTGGGCCGGGCCGGCGCGGCTGCGATCCGCCGAGACGCGGCGATGCCTCAGGCTTTGGTGCTTCGGGAGTGTCTCCACGCGAGCCGGCATCCGCCGTGCGCAGATAAGGTCCGTCCACCCCGATCCCCCCGCCTGCCGCCGCAAATGCCGGCGGACGGGCTACGGGAGAAGGGCTCGGGCCCGGGCGAAGGCGGCGGCCTGCAGGCCCGCGCCGTCTTCCCCCGTCTCGACCCCAGCCACCATCCGCCCCCGCGCCGTCGGCCCGGGGGGTGGATGTGGAGGGGCGGCCGTCACGCACTGGCGCCGGCTTCGCCGACACGATCGGCGTAGATGTAGAGCGGCCGCGCATTCTGCTCGACCACCTCCCGGCTGATCACCACCTCTTCCACCCCTTCGAGGCCGGGGAGGTCGAACATGGTGTCGAGCAGGATGCCTTCCATGATGGAGCGCAGGCCGCGGGCGCCGGTCTTGCGCTCGATGGCCTTGCGGGCGATGGCGCCGAGGGCCTCGTCATGGATGGTGAGATCCACGTTCTCCATCTCGAACAGGCGCTGGTACTGCTTCACCAGCGCGTTCTTCGGCTCCGAGAGGATCTTCTTGAGAGCCTCCTCGTCGAGGTCGCCGAGCGTCGCCAGAACCGGCAGACGGCCGATGAACTCGGGGATGAGGCCGTACTTCAGCAGGTCTTCCGGCTCGACCTCGCGGAACACCTCACCGGGGCGGCGATCCTCCGGCGGGGCCACCTTGGCCTGGAAGCCGATGGAGGTGGAGCCCTTCGAGCGCGACGAGATGATCTTGTCGAGCCCGGCGAAGGCGCCGCCGCAGATGAACAGGATGTTGGTGGTATCCACCTGCAGGAACTCCTGCTGCGGATGCTTGCGCCCACCCTGCGGCGGCACGGACGCCACCGTGCCTTCCATGATCTTCAGCAGCGCCTGCTGCACGCCCTCGCCCGAGACGTCGCGGGTGATGGACGGATTGTCGGATTTGCGACTGATCTTGTCGATCTCGTCGATATAGACGATGCCGCGCTGCGCCCGCTCGACATTGTAGTCAGCGGACTGGAGCAGCTTGAGGATGATGTTCTCCACGTCCTCGCCCACATAGCCCGCCTCGGTGAGGGTGGTGGCGTCGGCCATGGTGAAGGGCACGTCGAGGATCCGCGCCAGGGTCTGGGCCAGCAGCGTCTTGCCCGACCCGGTGGGGCCGATCAGCAGGATGTTGGACTTGGCCAGCTCCACGTCGCCGTGCTTGGTGGCGTGGTTCAGACGCTTATAGTGATTGTGCACCGCAACAGAGAGGACCTTCTTCGCGTGGTCCTGGCCGATGACATAATCATCGAGGACCTTGCGGATCTCCTTCGGCGTCGGAATGCCGTCACGGGACTTCACCAGCGAGGACTTCGACTCTTCCCGGATGATGTCCATGCACAGCTCGACGCACTCGTCGCAGATGAACACGGTCGGTCCGGCGATGAGCTTCCTGACCTCATGCTGGCTCTTGCCGCAGAACGAGCAGTAAAGCGTGTTCTTGCTGTCGCTGCCGCCGGTCTTGCTCATCTTTGTCTCCTACGATCAACCTCACCGGCCAGGAACGCGACCGGCTTTCGTACAGACCCCAATCTGGAATATAGCCAAGCAAGAAGCTCGCCAGTCCCAAAGCGGCGCGTGACTCTGCGCCAGCCAATCATCCCCGTACGACACGATCAAGGCCGCAGGGGCGCTTTCCCCTGCAAGGTCGGAACTTCGTGAACGAAGACTCCCCGACCGCCTGCCCCGTGCCGCTCCATGTTGCACTGCTTTTGCTGCATTGCACACATGGTCCGGGTACCTCTGAAGGGAGGCACCGCGCGGAGCCGGCGTCCGCTGGACATGGCCGAGGGGGTCAACCCCGACCAGAGGCCCGTCAAGGAGAAGATACGCCCTCCTTGAAACACGACGGCCCCCGCCATGA
>CALMSN010000235.1 GCA_937872325.1 uncultured Xanthobacter sp.
TCCTTGGAGGTGAGGAAGATCACCGGCATGTCGGTCTTCTGGCGCAGCCGGCGCAGCAGCTCCATGCCGTCCATGCGGGGCATCTTGATGTCGAGGATGGCGAGGTCGGGCGGGTTGGTCTTGAAGCCGTCGAGCGCGGAGGCGCCATCCGTATAGGTGTCGATGCGATAGCCCTCCGCCTCGAGGGCGATGGACACCGAGGTGAGGATGTTGCGGTCGTCGTCGACGAGGGCGATGGTGGGCATGAAACCTCTTTCGGCCATCCGGCGCAGCCGCTTTCGCGCGATTTGACGGATCGGTCAACCCGGCCGGCGTGGCCAAAATGTGACACTCAAGCGCTAAGCGCGGGAAAATACCCGGATTCGCCGGGAAAACCAAACCGACCCGGCCACCGCGGCGCGACCAGTTGCACAACCGGGCGCGCCGCGCCATCCTTGCCGCCTCCACAGGACAGGCTTGATGACCCTTCCCGCCGCTGCCATTGCCGTGCGCCGCCTCGTGCGCGAGGCGCGATTCGGCGCCCTCGCCACCCTCGATGCGGATGGCGGGCCCTATGCCTCGCTGGTGGCGGTGGCCACCGATCCGTGCGGCGCCCCCAGCTTCCTGATCTCGAGCCTGGCCCGGCACACCCGCAACCTGGGCCGCGATCCCCGCGCCTCGCTGCTGATCGCCGCCGGCGCCGCCGATCCCATGAATGCGCCGCGGGCCGGCCTCACCGGTCGCATCACCCGGGTCGATCCGGCGGAGACGGAGGCGGTGCAGGCCCGCTTCGTCGCCCGCCATCCCGATGCCGCGGGCTATGCCGGCTTCGCGGATTTCGCCTTTTGCCGCATGGCGGTGGATGGCGCGCACTTGGTAGAAGGCTTCGGCCGGATCGTCGATGTCGAGGGCGCGGCCCTGCTCACCGGCTGGGCCGGCGCCGAGGGCCTCGCCGCCGGACAGGCCGGGGTGATCGCCCACATGAACGAGGACCATGCGGATGCCATGGTCCTCTACGCCACCGCGCTGCTCGGTGCTCCGGCGGGCGAATGGCGGATGATCGGTATCGATCCGGAGGGGTGCGAGCTCGCCACCGCGGATATGGTGCGGCGACTCGACTTCCCCGCTCCGGCGCCGGATACCAGCAGCGTGCGACAGCAGCTGGTGGCGCTGGTTCAGGCGGCCCGCGCCGCCGGCGCGGCGTGAGCGGGAGCCGGGTCGCGGCGGTATCTTTTGCGGGCGGACATGATGTCGCGCCCGTGCGATGCCGCAAGGCCGCACGGCGCTTGAGCCTGTTCCATCTTCGGCACCTGCCCGGGCGGAAGTCCAGGGGACGGGCGCCGGAAAAATAAGGTCATCGGATTGACATGGATCCGGCCAAGGGGTTGGACCGCGTCGGGAGGAATTGCTGTGCTGGAAACTGGTCATCGCAACGGCGCCTGCGGCGCGGACACCTTCGGCCTGCGTCAGCTTGCGGCCGTACACTGGAACCTGCCGGAGGCGCAGCTCTACGAGCATGCCCTCGCCAACCGGGAGGGCAAGCTCTCGGCTGGCGGCGCCCTGGTCGCCGAGACCGGCGCCCACACCGGCCGCAGCCCCAAGGACAAGTTCGTCGTCCGCGACGCTGCCACCGAGGACCAGGTATGGTGGGACAATAACGGCGCCATCACCTCCGGGCAGTTCGACCTGCTCTACGCCGACTTCCTGAAGGCCGCCGAGGGCAAGACCCTCTATGCCCAGGACCTCTACGGCGGCGCCGACCCCTCCTGCCAGATCAAGGCCCGGGTCTATACCGAATTCGCCTGGCACTCGCTGTTCATCCGCACCATGCTGCGCCGCCCCGAGCGGGCCGAGCTCGACGGCTTCGTGCCGGAGATGACCATCATCGACCTGCCGGGCTTCAAGGCCGACCCCGCCCGCCACGGCGTGCGCACCGAGACGGTGATCGCGGTCAACTTCTCCCGCGGCATCGTGCTGATCGGCAACTCGTCCTATGCCGGCGAGATGAAGAAGTCGGTCTTCACCTTCCTCAACTACATCCTGCCGGCCAAGGGCGTGATGCCCATGCACTGCTCGGCGAACGTGGGCGCCGACGGCGACGTCTGCCTGTTCTTCGGCCTTTCCGGCACCGGCAAGACCACCCTCTCGGCCGATGCCCGCCGCACCCTGGTGGGCGACGACGAGCACGGTTGGAGCCCGGAGGGCGTGTTCAACTTCGAGGGCGGCTGCTACGCCAAGACCATCCGCCTCTCCAAGGAGGCCGAGCCCGAGATCTTCTCCGCCTCCGACCGCTTCGGCACCGTGCT
The DNA here is from genome assembly GCA_937872325.1 of uncultured Xanthobacter sp. Taxonomy (GTDB): domain Bacteria; phylum Pseudomonadota; class Alphaproteobacteria; order Rhizobiales; family Xanthobacteraceae; genus Xanthobacter. The sequence goes on from CALMSN010000235.1 coordinate 2,286, forward strand.
GGAGAACGTGATCCTCGATCCGGTGACCCTGCGCCCCGACTTCGACGACGGCCGGCTCACCGAGAACACCCGCGCGGCTTATCCGCTCGACTTCATCCCGAACGCCAGCGAGAGCGGGCGCGCCGGGATGCCGAAGAACATCATCATGCTGACCTGCGACGCCTTCGGCGTCCTGCCGCCCATCGCCCGGCTGACCCCGGCCGAGGCCATGTACCACTTCCTCTCCGGCTACACCGCCAAGGTGGCGGGCACGGAAAAGGGCGTGAAGGATCCCGAGGCGACCTTCTCCACCTGCTTCGGCGCCCCCTTCATGCCGCGCCACCCCTCGACCTACGGCAACCTGCTGCGCGACCTCATCGCCAAGCATGGCGTGACCTGCTGGCTGGTGAACACCGGCTGGACCGGCGGCAAGTTCGGTGTGGGGCGCCGGATGCCCATCAAGGTCACCCGCACCTTGCTGGCCGGGGTGCTGGACGGCTCGCTGAAGGATGCCGACTTCCGCACCGATCCGTATTTCGGCTTCAAGGTGCCGACCTCGGTGCCGGGCATCGAGCCGCATGTGCTCTATCCGTCCAAGACCTGGGCCGACAAGACCGAGTTCGACGCTACCGCGCGTCGCCTGGTGGCGATGTTCCAGGAGAACTTCACAAAGTTCGAGAAGCACGTGGACGCCGCCGTCCGCGAGGCCCAGCCGCAGGTGCGCCTCGCCGCCGAATAGGCGGCGCGGGCCTTGCTCGGAAGGGAGAGGCGCCTCGCTTCCCCTGCCGGGTCCCTTCTGATTTTTTAAGTCGCCGGGAAACCCTCTCCCGCTCGCGGGGGAGGGCAGGGAGGGGGAAATCCCCTCCGCATGTCCATCTGTTCGGCGCGGGGATGCAGCCCTGCCCCCTCCCCAACCCTCCCCTGCAAGTGGGAGAGGGGCGACGTTTCCCCCTGCCTTCTCCCGGTTCCGCGGGCTCGAGTACGGAGGGCGGGAATAAAGGCGCCGGATAACCCTCTTGCGCTTGCGGGGGAGAGGGAAATCCCCTCCGCATATCCATCTGTTCAGCGCGGGGATGCAGCCTTGCCCCCTTCCCAACCCTCCGCCGCGAGCGGGAGAGGGGGCTCAGGCTCCCCACCCCTCATCGTCCTTTCGATGCCGTAACCCGGCAGTTGCCCCGTCCGGCCGCAGGCGGGCCCCGGCGCACGTCCGTGCACCCCGGCCCCCAGTTTGCCCCGGCAATCGACGGCACCGGCGCACCGAACGCCTTGCCTTTTCCCGGATCGGCGTGCCACCGTCTGCCGGTGCCGGCGGACCGCAGCGATCCGTGGCGCAGCCGCCCGCCTCGTCCGTCACGGTGTGCCCGTCCGCCATGTCCGCTCCTTCCCGTCCCGATCTCGGCCCCTGGCCGGCGCTCGGCTATGTGGCGAGCCCGCTCGACCGGGCGGCGCACCTGCGTGCCGAGGCCGAGCCGCTGCTGGCCGCGCCCGCCGCCCGGCTGTACCTGCTGGCGGGGGAAGGCGTGGCGCTGCGCCCCCTCGGCGGCGGGGCCGAGCCGCTCTTCCCGCTGGATGAGGCGCGGGCGCTGGTGCCGGAAGCCGTCGCGGCGCCGCTCTTCCTCGGCCTCGCCGACGGCGCGCCGCGCTTTGCCGCCGCGGTCGATCCCGCCCGGCGGGAGATGCTGCAGGCCGCCGGGCTGCTGGTAGAGGACCTGCGGGGCCTGGCGGCATCCGGACGCCTGCCGGCGGACCACCTCTCGGCGATCGCCTGCGGCAAGGCGCTCCTCGCCTGGCATCGCCGGCACGGCTTCTGCGCCAATTGCGGCGCCCCGAGCCGGATCGTCCAGGCCGGCTGGCGGCGGGACTGCCCGGGCTGCGGCGCCCAGCATTTTCCGCGCACCGATCCGGTCGTCATCATGCTGGCGGCGACGGGCGAGCGGTGCCTGATGGGCCGCCAGCCGCATTTCGCGCCCGGCATGTGGTCCTGCCTCGCCGGCTTCGTCGAGCCGGGCGAGACGCTGGAGGATGCAGTGCGGCGGGAGCTCCACGAGGAGGCCGGCATCCGCACCGGCCGGGTGCGCTACACCTCCTGCCAGCCCTGGCCCTTCCCCATGTCGCTGATGATCGGCTGCCAGGCCGAGGCGCTGGACACCGACATCGTCATCGACGCGACCGAGCTGGAGGCCGCCCGCTGGTTCCCGGCGGAGGAGGTGGCCCTCATGCTGGCCCGCACGCATCCGGACGGGCTGTTCGTGCCGCCGCCGGTGGCCATCGCCCACCACCTGGTGCGGGCGTTCGTGGAGGGGGCGCGTGCCTGAGCAACGGCCCGGGCTTCGCGGCCTGCTGGATCGGCTGTTCCCGGCGCCGCCGGCGACCCTGCGCGCGCCCCGCCGCCCGCCCGCCTTGGCCTACGGCCTGGGCGACAGCGTGCCCGGGCGCGACCTCGTGCCCCTCGCGGCGCAGCATGCGATGCTGGCGGTCACCTTCTTGATCTATCCGGTGCTGGCGGCCGGCGAGGCCGGGCTGTCGGCGCGGGAGACCGCCTCCATGGTCTCGGCCTGCGCCATGTGCATGGGCCTCGCCACCATCGTGCAGTGCCTGCGCAGCCGGTTCGGCAGCGGCTACCTCGTCATCCACATTCCGGCGCCGGGCGCCATTCCGCTGGCCATCCAGGCCCTGAGCCTGGGCGGGGTCGGGCTGATGGCGGCCACCACCCTCCTCATCGGCCTGTGCCAGATCGGCGTGGCGCGGATGGTCCGGCCGCTGCGCAAGCTGCTGCCGCCGGAAGTGTGCGGGGTCGCGGTGGTGCTGCTCGGCATCTCGCTGGCCGGGCCGGCCATGCGGCGGGCGTTCGGCCTCGACGCCGCGGCCGGGCAGGGGCCGCTCGGGACGCTGGCCGCCAGCGCGGTGACCAGCATGGCGACGCTGGGCATCATCGTCGCCATCACGGTGTTCGCGCCGCGGCGGATGAAGCTGTTCGCGGTGTTCGCGGGGGCCGCCGCGGGCTGGGCCCTCGCCCTGGCGCTCGGGGTCGGCCGGCCGGATGCGGGAGCGGCGGGGGCGGCCGCCCCCCGCGAGGCCCCTCCGTACCCCACCCCCCCCGGGCCCGCCCCCCAGGCCGGGCTCCCTCCCCCGGGTGGGGCGCT
>CALMSN010000236.1 GCA_937872325.1 uncultured Xanthobacter sp.
GGAAGCTCCTGGTGAACACCTGGATCCGGGTGGAGTGGAGGCGGGTCACCCGCTCGGCGAACACCGCCGAGTTGGCCGACAGGGCCAGCAGCTCCGGCAGCACGCTGCGCATCGCGGTCGAGACCGCGACGGCGCGGTCGGCGCCGCGCACGCCCACGTGGAGGTGCAGCGACCAGGTGTTGTTGGTCCAGGCGATGTAGCCCAGCTCCTCCTCGACGCGCCGGTAGAACGCGTCGACCAGACGGCGGAAGAACACCATGCCGCCCACGGACTCATAGACGCTGCGCCGCTCGGCCGTCCCGCTCACGTCGTGTAATCGCTGTTGATGCTCACGTACGCGTGCGTGAGATCACAGAAGAAGAGCTCCGCGGAGGCCGCGCCACGGCCGAGGCCGACGTGCATCTCGTACTCCTCGCGGGCCATGACCTCGTCGATGCCGGGATCATCCGGGGAGAGCCCGTCGAATGACAGCGAGACGACCGGCGGACGGGCTGCGCCGGCGAGCGCCGCCCCCACGGCCTGGGTGACGCGCCCCCAGTTGGGATCGCGGCCGTAGACGGCGGCCTTGATCAGGGGGGAGTTCCCGATCGCGCGCGCCACGGTCTCGGCCTCCGCGGCGTCCTGGGCGCCGTGGACGACGAGACGCACGACGTGCTCGGCGCCCTCCCCGTCGCGCACGATCATGAGCGCCAGCCAGCGGCACACCGCGCGGAGGGCCCGGGCGAAGATCTCCGCCTCGTCCCCGATCAGGCCGGGGCCCTCCCCGTTGGCCATCACCATGAGGGTGTCGCTGGGGCTCATCTGCCCGTCGACGCTGATCCGGTTGAACGACTCGGCGGCCGCGTCCCGGACGATGGGCTGCAGAGTGCGCGCCTCGATGGGCGCGTCGGTGGTGACGTACGCCAGCATCGTCGCCATTCCCGGCGAGATCATCCCCGCACCTTTGGCCGCCGCGCCGATGGCGTACTCGCCCGACGGAAGGCGCAGGCGCCATGCCGCCGTCTTGGGCTCGCGGTCCGTGGTGCAGATGGCCTCGGAGAACGCCGTCCCGCCGGAGCGCGACACGGCACGGCCGGCATCCGCGGCCCCGGTGGTGACCATCCCGATCTCGAAACGCCGGCCGATGACCCCGGTGGAGCAGACGGCGACGATCCCCGGGTCGATGTCCAGGGCGTCGGCCGCCGCTGCACCGATCGCCGCGGCGTCCGCGATCCCCTGCGGCCCGGTCTGGGCGTTGGCGTTGCCGGCGTTCACCACGACGGCCTGCAGACGGGCGCGGTCAAGCGTCCGCGTGTGGATCACCGACTCCGACGGGAGTGCGCTGGAGGTGTCGACGAGCGCGGAGTGCGCGTACCGCGTGCTCCGCAGGACGCCGATGTCGAGTGACCCCGACTCCTTGAGGCCGCAGGCGACGGCCCCGGCCACGAAGCCGTCGGGGGTGGTGACACCGCCCTCGGCCAGGCGCTCCAGTTCGTCCGGTGCGTCCAGCCAGTCGGTACGCGTGAGGCGGAGGAGATCGCCCACTAGATGGTTGACTCCATGAGATCGTGGATGTGGGGTGCGGTCACGGTGGATGCGGGACGTCGCCGGGCGCCGAAGGGCATGCTGGTCGCCTGTTCGAGTTGCCCGGTGACGTATCCGCGCCGCCGAGGACGTGCACCACGCCGCGAGAACAGGGAGGCGACCATCTAGCGAAGCCCCTCATCCTCGGGGCGGCCGGCCATGAGGTTGAGGTTCTGGAGGGCCTGGGTGGCCGCGCCCTTGCCCAGGTTGTCGAGCACCGAGAACACGGTCACGCGCCCGCCGCGCGGGTCGACCACCGGATGGATCTGCACGTAGTTGGTGTGCTGCACGGCGCGCATGGACGGCGGGACGTCGACGATCTCGACGAACGGGTGCCCGTCGTAGAAGGCGCGGTAGCGGTCGGTGAGCTCCTCCTGCGTCATCGTCACGTCCACGAGCCGCGCGTAGCAGGTGGCCAGAAGGCCACGGTCCACCGGGACCATATGCGGCGTGAACGTGACCTCGAGACCGAGCTCCTGCTCGATCTCCGGCCGGTGTCGGTGCGCGTAGACCTTGTAGGCGAAGACGTTCTCGGTGACCGTCGAGAAGTGCACGGTGGACGTGGGGGTGCGCCCGGCGCCACTGACACCGCTCTTCGCGTCGATCACGACATCGGCGATGTGCCCCGCGAGCGGCAGCAGGCCGAGGATGGACGTCTCGGGATAGCAGCCGGGGTTCGCCACGACACGCGCCGTGCGGATGGCGTCCCGGTACCGCTCGGGCAGGCCGTAGACGGCCTCGGCGAGCAGGTCCGTGCGGGGGTGCTCGAAGCCGTACCACTCCGGGTAGAGCGACGCGTCGCGCAGCCGGTGGTCGGCCGAGACGTCGAGGACACGCGCACCGCGCTCGACCAGCGGGGCCACGACGGGTGCGGCCTCGGCGTGGGGGTAGGCCTCCGCCGCGAAGTCGCCCTCGGCGACGACGTCGACGTCGAGGGTGGTGAGCTCCTTGGTGACCCGGTACTGCGGATACACGTCGACCAGACGCGAGCCGGCGTCGCCGCGGGCGGTGATCGCCCCGAGGGCGAAGTGCGGATGGCGGTCGACGAGGTCCGCGAGCTGGGCGCCGGCAAAACCGGCGGCACCGATGACATGGACGGTCTGGCTCATCCGCGTAGCTCCGCGTCGAATTCACGTTCCAGGCGCTTGCGCACCTTGTTGACCGGGGCGGCGATCTCGTCGTCGGTCAGTGTCCGCTCCGGGTCGGCGATCGTGAAGCGCAGCGCCAGGCTGACCTTGCCGGGCGGCAGCGGGTCGCCGTCGTAGCGGTCGAACAGCGTCACATCGCGCACCAGGCGTCCGCCGGCCGAGCGGGCCACCACGAGCACGTCGCCGGCGCTCACGGCGTCGGACACGACCAGTGCCAGATCCCGTGTGGATGCGGGCACCGACAGGAGCGGCTGGAACTCGGGACGCAGTGACGAGCGCGCCTCCACCAGGGCGCCGACGTCGAGACCCCAGACGGCGCAGGGCCCGTCGACGTCGAAGTCCTTCGCCACCAGGGGGTGGATCTCGCCGACCCAGCCGACGCGGACATCGCGGTTCATGAGTGCGGCCTGGCGCCCGGGATGGCCGTAGGTGTTCTCGGCCGGGACCTCGGTCACGCGCACGCCGACGGAGTGCGCGAGCGCCTGGACGACGCCCTTCGCGGTGAAGAAGTCGGGGACGGCCGGGGCGACGCGCCAGTGGTCACGCGGCGGTGTGCCGAAGGCGACGCCCGTGATCCACTCGCGCTCGTCGGCGAGTCCGCCCGCGCGAGGTGCGTAGGTGCGACCCACCTCGAAGAGGCGTCCCGCCGGGATCTGGTGCGCCTGGTTGCGCGCCGCGGCGCGCAACAACCCGGGTACGAGCGACCGCCGCATGACGGCGACCTCCTCGGACAGCGGGTTCGCCAGACGGACCACGTCGCGCTTGGGATCGCCCGGGGCGAGCCGGAGCCGGTCGGCGTCCGCCTCGGGAACGAAGCTCATGGTGATGACCTCGCTGTAGCCGAGGTCGGCGGCCCGGCGCTCGAGGCGGGCCCGGACCTGCTGGGCCGGCGTTCGCCGGGCATGCGCGGCCAGGCGGATGGGCTCCTCGGGGATATCGTCGAGCCCGGCGTGACGGCCCACCTCCTCGACGAGGTCGATCTCGCGTTCGAGATCGCGCGTTCGCCAGTACGGCACGGTGACGGCGTGCGACTCGTCCCCCTCCTCCACCTCGCAGCCGAGGGATCGCAGGATGCGCGCCGACTCGGAGGGATCGACGGGCATACCGAGGATCTGGGCGATGCGCGCATGGCGGAGGGTGATGGTGACCGGCGCACCGTCGCCCTCCCCCACGTCCAGCAGACCGGGGACGAGGGTGGCCCCGGCGAGGTCGACGAGCATGCGGCACGCGATCGCGATCGCCACCGCGGGAAGCTCCGGGGGCAGGCCCTTCTCGAAGCGGCGGCTGGACTCGGTGCGCAGACCGAGCCCCCATGACGTGGCCAGGATGTTGGGACCGGCGAAGGTCGCGGCCTCCAGGAACACGTCCCGGGTGGCATCGGTGACCTCGGCGAACTCGGCACCGAACACGCCGGCGATGACCGCGGGGCGCTCGGCGTCGCAGATGGCCAGCACGTCCGGGCCGAGCGTCCGCTCGACGCCGTCCAGGGTCACGATGGGCTCGTTCTCGTCGGCGCGACGCACCACGACGCGGGGACCGGCCAGGCGATCCAGGTCGAATGCATGGAGGGGCTGGCCGGTGAGGAGCATCACGTAGTTGGTGATGTCGACGACGTTGGAGATGGCGCGCATCCCGGCGTCCTCCAGGCGGCGCCTCAGCCACTCCGGTGACTCGCCGACGGTGACGCCCGTGAGCACGGTGCCCTCGTAGCGCGGGCAGAGATCCGGGGCGTCGACCTCGACGTCAACGAGGGCGAGATCGTCACCATCATCGGCGCCAACGGCGCCGGCAAGTCGACGCTGATGATGACGATCTGCGGCCAGCCCCGCGCCCGCGAGGGCCGCATCGTCTTCAACGGGCAGGACATCACGCAGCTCCCCACCCACGAGATCATGCGCCTGCGCATCGCCCAATCGCCGGAGGGGCGGCGCATCTTTCCGCGCATGAGCGTCTACGAGAACCTCCAGATGGGCGCGGCCATCGACGGCGGCGCCCATTTCGAGGCCGACCTGCCGCGCATGTTCGAGCTGTTCCCGCGGCTGAAGGAGCGCATCAACCAGCGCGGCGGCACCCTCTCCGGCGGCGAGCAGCAGATGCTGGCCATCGGCCGCGCGCTGATGAGCCGCCCGCGCCTGCTGCTGCTGGACGAGCCCTCCCTCGGCCTCGCCCCGCTGGTGGTGAAGCAGATCTTCGAGGCCATCCGCACCCTCAACGAGACCGAGGGCCTCACCGTGTTCCTGGTGGAGCAGAATGCCTATCACGCGCTCAAGCTGGCCCACCGGGGCTATGTGATGGTCAACGGGCGGGTCACCCTTTCCGGCACCGGCACCGAGTTGCTGGCGCGGCCGGAAGTGCGCGCCGCCTATCTGGAGGGCGGACGGTGAGCGCCGCCACCCCTCCCAATCCCGGCCCCCGCACCGCTCCCATGGTGGCGCTGCCGGTCGCGGCCCTGGTGCTGCTCGCGGCGGCGATGGCGATCCGGCCGGACATCATGGGCGAGGCCTCGCTGGCGGACTTCGTCCTGGTCAGCCTCTTCCTCGGCGGCGGCGCGGCCTGGCTCACCGGGCGGGCGGTGGCGAAAAGCTGGGGCTCCTACTGGAAGCTGGTGCTTTACTGCATCCTGCTGACGGTGGCGGTGCGATTCTGTCACTTCGCCCTGTTCGAGGATTCCATGTTCGTCGCCGGCCCGGCGCTGGTGGAGTTCGTGCTGCTGTTCTCCATCGCATCGCTGGGGTTTCGCGCGCTGCGCAAGCGGCAGATGACGCAGCAATATGGCTGGCTCTACGCCCCCGACGGCAGCCTCGCCTGGCGCACGCGGGAAGACACGCCGGTTTGAGCCGGCAGGCATCGACAGGTGTCCGGATTGCGGCACAATGCGCCGTGGTTGCAGGTCACCTTCCGGTAAACGTCACGACCAGTTGCGGTCCACACAGAGGGAGAGATCGTATGAGGAAGCTTTTGTTGGCGTCGCTCGCGCTCGGTGCGGGCCTCGCCTTCGCGGCGCCGGTGCAGGCCCAGGTGAAGCTGGGCGTGGGTGGACCGATGACCGGCCCCAATGCCGCCTTCGGCGCCCAGCTGAAGACCGGCGTGGAGCAGGCGGTGGCCGACATCAATGCCGCCGGCGGCATCCTCGGCCAGAAGGTCGAGCTGTTCGTCGGCGACGACGCCTCCAAGCCCGAGCAGGGCAAGTCGGCGGCCAACAAGTTCATCTCGGACGGGGTGAAGTACGTGGTCGGCCACTTCAATTCGGGCGTCTCGATCCCGACCTCCACCGACTACGAGGAAGCCGGGGTGCTGCAGATAAGCCCCGCCTCCACCAACCCGACCTTCACCGAGCGCAAGCTGTGGAACACCTTCCGCACCTGCGGCCGCGACGACCAGCAGGGCTCGGTGGCCGGCCAGTACATCGTGAAGAACTTCAAGGGCAAGAAGGTCGCCATCGTCCATGACAAGACCCCCTACGGGAAGGGACTTGCCGACGAGACCCAGAAGGCCATCAACAAGGGCGGCGTGAAGGAAGTCCTCTACGAGGGCGTCAATCCCGGCGAGAAGGACTATTCCGCCCTCGTCTCCAAGCTGAAGGCCCAGGGCGTCGACCTGCTCTATTTCGGCGGCCTGCATCCGGAAGCCGGCCTCCTGGTGCGCCAGATGCGCGACCAGGGCCTCAAGACCGTCCTGTTCTCCGGCGACGGCATCGCCGACAAGGAGTTCTGGACCATCGCCGGCCCCGGCGCCGCCGGCACGCTGATGACCTTCGGTCCCGATCCGCGCAACAACCCGGCGGCCAAGGACATCGTCGCCGCCTTCAAGGCCAAGGGCATCGATCCGGAAGGCTATGTCCTCTACTCCTACGCCGCGACCCAGGTGGTGAAGCAGGCGGCGGAGGCGGCCAAGTCCGTCGACCCCAAGAAGCTGGCCGAGAAGATGCACTCCGGCATGACCTTCAATACCGTGCTCGGCCCGCTCACCTTCGACAAGAAGGGTGACATCACCAAGCTCGACTATGTGGTCTACGGCTGGAAGGACGGCGCCTACACCCAGCTCTGAGCGACGGCGCCCGGCATCGCGCCGGGCGCTCCCGCTGACGCCAAAGAAAAAGGCCCGCGCGAAGCGGGCCTTTTTTATTCTCACGAAGGCTGATCGGATCAGCCCGCGGCGGTCGGCGCCGAGGGGCCGAGATGGCGCTCCTCATAGGCGATGGTGGCGGCGATGAGCTGGCGCCACAGCGCCTCCGCCACCTCCGGCGGCACGCCCTCCGCCGCCGCATGGGCCCGCACGTTGGCGATGACCTCGTCCACCCGGTCCTGCAGCAGGGCCGGCAGGCCGGCCTCGCGCTTGATCCCCACCACCCGCTCGGCCACGGCGAACCGCGCCTTCAAAAGCGCGATGAGCTCGGAATCGATGCGGTCGATCTCCACCCGGGCCGCGGCGAGGGCGGGCGGGACAGGGCCTAGGTCCGCCACCACAGGTCCTCCACCGGGAAGCGGCCGGCGGCCTCCTCGATCACCTGGGCGAGGGAGAACAGCGCCTCCTCCTCGAACGGCCGGCCGATGAGCTGGAGCCCCAGCGGCAGCCCGTCCGCCGACAGCCCCGCCGGCACCGAGATGCCCGGCAGGCCGGCCATGTTCACGGTCACGGTGAAGACGTCGTTGAGATACATCTCCACCGGATCGGCCTTCAGCTTCTCGCCGATGCCGAAGGCCGGGGTGGGGGTGGCCGGCGTCAGCACCGCGTCGACGCCGGCCGCGAAGGCGATGTCGAAGTCGCGCTTGATGAGCGAGCGCACCTTCTGGGCGCGGATGTAATAGGCGTCGTAATAGCCGGCCGAGAGCACGTAGGTGCCGATCATGATGCGCCGGCGCACCTCGGCGCCGAAGCCGGCGGCGCGGGTGTTCTCGTACATCTCCACCACGTCGCGGCCGGGAACCCGCACGCCGTAGCGCACCCCGTCATAGCGGGCAAGGTTGGAGGAGGCCTCCGCCGGGGCGACGATGTAATAGGCCGGCAGAGCATATTTGGTGTGGGGCAGCGAGATGTCGACGATCTCGGCCCCCGCGTCCTTCAGCCAGGCGATGCCCTGCTGCCACAGGGCGTCGATCTCCTCCGACATCCCGTCCATGCGATATTCGCGCGGGATGCCGATCTTCTTGCCCTTCACCGAGGCGCCCACCGCCTCCTGGTAGTCCGGCACCGGGCGATCGACGCTGGTGGAATCCTTCGGGTCGTGCCCGGCCATGGCCTTGAGCAGCAGCGCTGCGTCGTTCACCGAGCGGGCGAACGGGCCGGCCTGGTCCAGCGAGGAGGCGAAGGCGACGATGCCCCAGCGCGAGCAGCGCCCATAGGTGGGCTTGATGCCGACGATGCCGGTGAAGGCCGCCGGCTGGCGGATGGAGCCGCCGGTATCGGTGCCGGTGGCCCCGGCGCACAGGAACGCCGCCACCGCCGCCGAGGACCCGCCCGACGAGCCGCCGGGCACCAGCGGCGTGTCGTCGCCGGCGCGGCGCCAGGGCGAGACCACCGGGCCGAAGGCCGAGGTCTCGTTGGACGAGCCCATGGCGAACTCGTCGTTGTTGAGCTTGCCAAGCATCACCGCACCCTGCTGCCAGAGATTGGCGGTGACGGTGGATTCGTACTGCGGCACGAAGTTCTCGAGGATCCGCGCGCAGGCGGTGGTCCGCACCCCGTTGGTGCAGAACATGTCCTTGATGCCGAGCGGCACGCCTTCCAGCGCCCCGGTCTCGCCGGAGGCGATGCGGCGATCGCTCTCCTTCGCCATCTCGAGGGCGATGTCCGGGGTTTCCAGGACATAGGCGTTGAGGTCGCGGGCCGCCGCAATGGCGTCGAGATAGGCCTGCGTCAGCTCCACCGAGGTGAACTCGCCCTGGGCGAGCCCTTCGCGCGCCTGGGTGAGGGTGAGGGTCGTCAGAGAGGTCATTCCACCACCTTCGGCACGGTGAAGAAGCCGCCTTCGGCGTCGGGGGCGTTGGCGAGGACCTTGTCCGGGCATTCGCCGTCGTTGACCACGTCCTCGCGCATGGGGAGTTCGGTGGGCACCACGCCGGTCATCGGCTCGACCCCGGAGACATCGAGATCGGCAAGCTGCTCGACGAATTGGAGGATGGCGTTGAGTTCGTTCTGAAGGTGGCCGAGCTCGTCGTCGCGCACCGCGATGCGCGCGAGATGGGCCACCCGGCGGACAGTCGCCTGATCAACCGACATGAGATGCTCCCAAAGGCTGGTGCCGCTATAGCAAGGGGGCGGTGGGCGGCGCAAAGCAATATGCGCCGACGCCATTCCACGGCATGAAAAGACGCATCAATCGATGCTATATTCCATGCCGCGGAGCACGCGTCGATCAGCCTTGCCCTGGCAAGTCGGTCGGATAGCGCGTGACCCCCCATATTTGGAGGACGATTCTTTCGAGCATGGGGAACCCGCTGCGGGGTCTTCGTATCGCTCCCATCGCGCTCCAGGAGGCTGACAATGCGCACGACCCTGGCCATCGACGACGAATTGCTCGCCCAAGCCCAGGCGTTGACCGGCATGTCGGAAAAATCCGCATTGATCCGCGAGGCATTGAAGGCGCTGATCGCCCGTGAAAGTGCCCGCCGGCTGGCGCGGCTCGGCGGGTCGGAGCCGCAGTTGCGGCCGGTTCCCCGGCGTCGGCCGGGTGAAGAATGATTCTGGTCGACACCTCGGTGTGGATCGACCATTTCCGCACCGGAGATGGGCGCCTCGCGCAACTGCTGGAAAATGGCAGCGTCCTGATGCACCCGTTCGTCTTCGGCGAGCTCGCCCTCGGCAATCTCCGCAATGCCCAGGTCATCCTTCAGGCTCTCGCCCACCTGCCACCAGCCGAGCAGGCCACCGATCCAGAAGTGATGAGGCTGATCGACACGGCTCACCTTGCAGGCTCCGGCATCGGCTATGTGGATGCCCATCTGCTCACCGCCGTGCGTCTCACGCCTGACACCCGGCTGTGGACGCGGGATCGACGGCTCCAGGCAGTTGCCGAACGTCTCGGCATCGACGACCGGTAGGCGCCGCCCTACCCCTCCCGCACCACCGCCAGGAATTGCGGCCCGTAGCGCTCCAGCTTCGCCTCGCCGACGCCGGAGACGTCGCCGAGCCCGGCCAGCGAGCGCGGGCGGATGCGGGCGATCTCCATCAGCGTGGTGTCGTGGAAGATGACATACGGAGGCACGCCCTGGGCGCGGGCGAGTTCCAGCCGCAGCGCCTTCAGCTTCTGGAACAGCGCTTCGTCGGCCGGATCCTCCAGCACCGGGCGGGGGCCGCGGCCGCCGGCAGAGCGCGCGGGCTTCGTCCGTGCCTCGGCCTTGAAGGCCACCTTCTCCGCCCCGCGCAGCACCGGGCGGCAGCGCTCGGCCAAGGAGAGGCCGCCATGGCCCTCCACGTCCACAGCCACATGGCCCATCGCCACCAGCTGGCGCACCATGCCGCGCCACTCGTCGCGGGAGAAATCCTTGCCGATGCCGAAAGTGGACAGCTTCTCGTGGCCGAACTTCAGCACCTTCTCGTTGGCGACGCCGAGCAGCACGTCGATCACATGCCCGGCGCCGAACCGCTCGCCGGTGCGGTAGATGCAGGAGAGCAGCTTCTGCGCCGCCTGGCTGCCGTCGAAGGTCCGCGGCGGCGAGAGGCAGGTGTCGCAATTGCCGCACGGCTCCGGCAGCTCCTCCTCGAAGTAGCTCAGAAGCACCTGGCGGCGGCAGCTCGCGGTCTCGGCGAGGCCGAGGAGGGCGTCGAGCTTCTGCCGCTCCACCCGCTTGCGCGCCTCGGGCGCATCGGAGGCGTCGACAAACTGGATCAGCTTGGCCACGTCCTCGATGCCGTAGAGCATCAGCGTCTCGGAGGGCAGGCCGTCGCGGCCGGCGCGGCCGGTCTCCTGGTAATAGGCCTCGATGCTCTTGGGCAGATCGAGATGGACCACGAAGCGCACGTCCGGCTTGTCGATGCCCATGCCGAAGGCGACCGTGGCCACCATGATCACCCCCTCCTCCTTCAGGAAGCGGTCCTGGTGGCGGGCGCGGGTCTCGGCATCGAGGCCGGCATGGTAGGGCAGCGCGGTGCGGCCTTCGGTGGCCAGCATCTCGGCGGTGGCCTCCACCTTCGCCCGGCTCATGCAATAGACGATGCCGGCCTCTTCGGTGTGCTCGTCGAGGAAGGCGCGCAGCTGCGCCCGCGGATTGACCTTGGCCGCGATGCGGTAGCGGATGTTGGGCCGGTCGAACGAGGACAGGAACACCTGCCCCTCCTCCAGCGCCAGCCGCTCGACGATCTCCCGGCGGGTCGGGCCGTCGGCGGTGGCGGTGAGGGCGACCCGGGGCACACCGGGGAAGCGCTCGTTCAGCACCGAGAGCTGGCGATATTCCGGCCGGAAGTCATGCCCCCACTGGGAGACGCAGTGCGCCTCGTCGATCGCGAACAGGGCCACATGGACGCCGTCCAGCAGGTGCAGGAAGCCGTCGGTGAGCAGGCGCTCGGGCGCCACGTAGAGCAGATCGAGCTCGCCCGCCGCCAGCGCCCGCTCCACCTGCCGGGCCTCGCCGGGAGGGAGCGAAGAGTTGAGCATGGCCGCCTTCACGCCCAGCTGGCGCAGCGCCTGCACCTGGTCGTGCATCAGGGCGATCAGCGGCGAGACCACGATGCCGGTGCCCGGACGGGCCAGCGCCGGCACCTGGTAGCACAGCGACTTGCCGCCGCCGGTGGGCATCAGCACCAAAGCGTCGCCGCCCGCCACCACATGCTCGACGATCGCCTGCTGCGGCCCACGGAATGCCTCGTAGCCGAAGACGTGGCGCAGGATGGCGAGGGGATCTGTCTCGGCGGGGTGCATGGGGGCGGTTTAGGACGCCCGGGACGGCGGGGCAATGCGGCAGAGGCGGCGGGGCCCGCTGGCTTTGCGGCTTTTCCCGCCTGCCCTGCTCCCGGCGATCCCCGCCTTCCCCCTCCCCCGCAAGCGGGAGAGGGGGCGGGCCCGAGCAAACGGAAAACCCCTCTCCCCCTGCGAGGGAGAGTTGGGTGGGGGCAACGGCCGAGGCAAATGGGAAAGCCCTCTCCCGCCTTCGGGGGAGGGGTGGGAGGGGGGCTAGGCCGGGGGAAGCCTCCCCCGCACCTCACGCCTCGAACGATTCGCCCGGCTTCAGCACCTTCACCGCCACCGGATGCCCCGCGAGGGCCGACGCGAACGGCGCCGCATCCTGCTCCAGGATGGGGAAGGTGGCGTAGTGGATCGGCACCACGGTCTCGACCCCCGGCAGGAAGCGCTTCACTGCCAGCGCCGCCACCGCGGGGCCCATGGTGAAGCGGTCGCCGATGGGGATGAACACCACCTTCGGCGCGTGGATCTCGCACAGCAGCGCCATGTCGGAGAAGATGTCGGTGTCGCCCATGTGCCAGACCGTGGGCTGGCCGGGCGCCTTGACGATGAGCCCGGTGGGATTGCCGAGATATTCGGAAGGCTTGCTGTCGCCGCCGGAGGAATGGTCGGCGCGCACCATGGTCACCGAGAAGCCGCCGAGGTCCACCGTGCCGCCGGTGTTCATCATCACGCCGGCGCCGCCGATGCCCTTGCCCGCGAGGTAGTGGCACAGCTCCGGATTGGCGACCACCGGCAGCTCGGTGCCCGCATCCACCGCATCCTCGACGATGGAGACGGTGTCGCCCACATGGTCGGAATGGCCGTGGGTGAGCAGGATGTGGGTCACCCCCCGCGTCGCCTCCGCCACCGTCCCCGGGAAGGAGGGGTTGCCGGTGAGGAACGGATCGATGAGCAGGGACTTGCCGGCGAAGTCGAGGCGGAAGGCGGAGTGGCCGAACCAGGTGATCTTCATGGGAAAGGGCGCCCCTGTGAGACATCCGCAGGAGGCACGCAATCGCTCCCCGCGCGGCGGCGGAGTATCGGGGAACACCTGGCGCCGCGCAACGCCGGAACGGCGATCCCCTAGCCGATGGTGGAGAGCGCCGGGAAGGTCTCCAGCAGCCAGAAGCTGGCCTGGGCGATGCCGCCGGAGAGGAAGGCGATGCCGGTGATCACCAGCAGAGCGCCCATCACCTTCTCCATCACCGGCAGCAGCTTGCGCATGTGCGACAGGCTGTTGAGGAACGGCCGCCCCGCCACCGCCGCCAGCAGGAAGGGCACGCCGAGGCCGGCGGAGTAGACCGCCAGCAGCCCCGCCCCCCGCGCCAGCGTCGCCTCCGACCCGGCGACGGCGAGAATCGCCCCCAGCACGGGCCCCAGGCAGGGCGTCCAGCCGAATGCGAAGGCGAGCCCCATCACGAACGCGCCCCACACCCCGGAGGGTGCGCGCACATGCGCCCGCGCCGTGCGATGCAGCAGCGCGATCCGGAACACGCCGAGGAAGTTGAGCCCCATCACCACGATGGCGAGCCCGGCGATGATGGACAGCGTGTCCATGTGGGCCCGCAGCAGGTCGCCGATGGCCGAGGCCCCGGCCCCCAGCGCCACGAACACCAGCGAGAAGCCGAGCACGAACAGCACCGCCCCGGCGAACACCCGCCGCCCCGCCGTCTTCACCGGCTCCTCGCCGGCCAGTTCATCCAGCGTGGTGCCGCCGAGGTAGCACAGGTAAGGCGGCACCAGCGGCAGGACGCAGGGCGAGACGAAGCTTACGAGGCCGGCGGCAAAGGCCGCGGGAAGGGTGACGTCGGCCATGGCATCCCTGGATTACGCCCAACCGCCGCGCCGCCGCTCCTTCCCCGCACCAGGCGGGAATGGGAACGGCACGCGGCCCAGCCCTCTCTTGCGGCGGCGGGCGGCAGCGGGCAAGCGCCGCATGGTCGCGCTCTCCGCCTTGTGAGGCCGGAAGATCACCGCGTTTCCCAGCCGATCCGGCCCCACGGCCGCCTGCGGGCTGGATTTTCGTCGCGCTTGTCCACAGTCTCGGCCGTGCGCGCGGGGATTCGCCCGGCGCCACGAGCTCGAAGTTTTCGGGCATGCTCCTGGAGCGCACCATGTCCGGCACTGCCCGAAATCTCATCACCGACGTCGCCGGCCTCAGGGTCGGCCATGCCAGCGACCTTCGCATCGGCTCCGGCGTGAGCGTCGTGGTTTGCGACGCGTCCTGCGTCGCGGCGGTGGATGTGCGCGGCGGCGGGCCGGGCACCCGCGAGACCGACCTCCTCGGCGCCGCCGCCACGGTGCGGATGGTGGATGCCATCACCCTCTCGGGCGGCTCCGCCTTCGGCCTGGATGCCGCATCGGGGGTGATGAACGCGCTGGCGGCCGACGGGCGCGGCTTTCCGGTCGGCACCGCGCGGGTGCCCATCGTTTCCGGGGCGGTGCTGTTCGACCTGCTGAACGGCGGCGACAAGGCCTGGGGCGAGGATCCGCCCTACCGCGCGCTCGGCCGCGCCGCCTACCACGCCGCGGGCCTGGACTTCCCCCTCGGCACGATCGGCGCGGGCACCGGCGCCACCACGGCCACGGTGAAGGGCGGGCTCGGCTCGGCCTCGGCGGTCACCGCATCCGGCCATGTGGTGGGGGCCATCGTGGCGGTCAATGCGGTGGGCAACCCGCTGTTCGGGGATGGCCCGCATTTTCGTGCCGCCGCCTATGAGCGGGCGGGGGAATTCGGCGGCCGCGGCTTTCCCTCCAGCCTGACGGACGAGGCCACCGCGCCGCTGCTGAAGGGGGTGACGCCGCGGGCGGCGACCACCATCGCGGTGGTGGCGACCGATGCAGTGCTCACCTCCAACGGCGCGCAGCGCCTGGCGGTGATGGCGCAGGACGGGCTCGCCCTCTCGCTCTTCCCGGTGCACACCCCGCTCGACGGCGACTGCGTCTTCGCCCTCGCCACCGGGCAGAAGCCGCTGGCCGATCCCACCGTCGATCTGGCGCGGCTCGGGGCGCTGGCCGCCACCGTGCTGGCGCGAGCGGTGGCGCGGGGCGTGCACGCCGCCACTGCCCTGCCCTACGCCGACGCCCAGCCGGCGTGGCGCGACCGCTTCGGCGACGCCTGAGGGGGGACGCTGGGGACGCTCGCAGACCGCTTGAAAACTTGCGTCTGGCTTGTCTACATCTCGGAGCATCCGGGCACCGTCATGCCCGGCCAGCCGCATGGAACCGCCCGAGACAACATGCGAATGTCGTCCCGCCGGGTGGATGGCGGGAACCCGGATGCTTCCGGGCTCGCACAGGCGCCCGGCCGGCAGCAACCGGCTGGGCGAAGGCCAATGCGGCCATGCGGCCACCGAGGATTCCTAGCAAAACCTCCGGGCGAAGGGGGGGAGGGATTTTGGTCCGCCTGCCAGGCGCTGACCTCATTCGAGGTGTTCAGCATCGGGGACGATCGGCAAAGCCGCAGGTGGCCGAAACTCCCCGGCTATCCTCAGCCCTGAGGTTTTGTGAAAGTCTCTTAGACACCGGATCACGCTGGAAGTACCCACCCGGGCGACGCCCCCTCAAAGCCGGCTTCGGCAACCGCCCGATGCGCTCGCTGCGCGGGCTCGGCCAAAGGCCAGTGAGCCAGCCGCCAGCGCCTTTGCTAGACTTCCCCTCCCTTCACCTGTCGCAGGATTCTCGATGTCGCATGTGCCTCCTTCTGCCGCCCCGGCGGCGCGCCCGGTCGGTCTCGGCGGACCGCTGGCTGTGATCTTCTGGTGCGCCTGCGCCATCACCGCCCTGCCAATCGCCGGGCTGTTCTCCATGATCGCGAATTTCGGCGTCACCGGCACGCTCTCGGCCCTGGGCGACAGCCTGGCTGGCGATGCGCTGCCGCTGCAGGTGCTGCGCATCAGCCTCTATCCGCAGGCGGCGCTGTTCATCTGGGCGGCGGGGATGGTGATCCTGACGGTCGCCCGCTCGCAGCTCGCCCTCGGCTGGGGGCCGTGGGGCCTCGCAGCCTGGACGGTGGTGTCCATCTGGGCGCAGTTCGCCATCCGCGAGGCCATCACCCCCGGCGGCACCGGCATCGCCGACTTCGCGGCGCTGGTGCCGGGAATCCTGATGCAGGTGACCTGCGTCGCAGCCCTGCTCGGCTATTTCCGCGAAGGTGCCCGGCCACGCGCCTTCTACACCCGCTGAAAGCGCGAAGACGCTCTAGAGGAAACGCTTCACCGAGAACGGCGCCGGATCGGTGAAGGGGGTCTCGCCGGTCATCACCTGGGCCAGCAGGTGGGCGGTGACCGGCCCCAGGGTCAGGCCCCAATGGCCGTGGCCGAAGGCGACGTTCAGCCCCGGCTGGCCCGGCACCGGACCCAGCACCGGCTTGGAATCCGGGAAGGCCGGGCGCCGGCCCAGCCACGGCTCGGCCTCGCGCACCGCCCCCAAAGGCAGAAGCTGCTTCGCCATGGGGATGTCGCGGGCGATCTGCACCGGGGTCGGCGGGTCGTCGCGGCCGGCGAGCTCGACCCCGGTGGTGAGGCGGATGCCGTAGCGGGTGTTCTGCAAGGCATAGCCGCCGGCTACATCCACCAGCGCCCGGCCGAGGCTCATGCCGCCCTCCGGCGCGAGGTGCACGTGGTAGCCGCGCTTCGACACCAGCGGCACATAAATGCCCAGCGGCCGCATCACGTCGAGGCTCCACGGCCCGAGGGTGACCACCACCTCGGCGCCGTCCACCGGCCCTTCCGCCGTCTCCACCCGCCACAGAGCGCCGTTGCGGCGCAGGCTGCGGGCGTCGCCGGTCACGCGCAGGCCGCCGCGAGCCTCGAACAGGGCGGCATACGCCTTCACCAGGCCGCCCGGATCGCTGCAATTGTCGCAGTCGTGCCAATGGATCGCCTGGCGGAAGGCCGGGCGCAGGAACGGCTCCAGCGCGATCGCGCCATCGGTGTCGAGGGTGGAATAGGCGACCCCCAGCTCGTCGGCCAGCGCCCGCTCGCGGGCCGTGGCGTCGAAGCCGGCCTTGGTGCGGTAGAGCTTCATCCAGCCGCTCGGGGTCAACAGGCCCATGGCCCCGGCGGGCTCGGCGAGGGCATGGTGCTCGGCCCGCGCCCGGTTCAGCAGGGGCCGCAGAGCACGGGCGGTGGCCTCGAGCCCGGCCGGCGAGGAATTCTTGAAGTAGCGCAGTAGCCAGCCGGACAGCCCGGGCAGCGCGCCCATGTGATAGTTGCTCTCGGCCGAGAGCTTGAGGGCATGGCGCAGCAGAGTCGGCAGGTCCTGCGGGAAGCCGACGGGCAACAGCGCCGAGCCCTCCACCACCCCGGCATTGCCGAACGAGGTGCCCTCCCCCGGCGCGCCCCGATCGATCAGCGTCACCGCCCGGCCGCGGGCCTGCAGATGCAGTGCGACGCTGACCCCGACGATGCCCGCGCCGAGCACCAACACATCACATCGCGCCATGTCCGCCGCTCCGTTGCCCCGCTGCCGGCCTGCCGCCGCAGATGGTGCCGCCCCCGCGCTCCGGCATCAGCCATACACGAACCATGCCGCCCGGCGCCCGAGCGGTCGCGCGGGATCAGCGGTATTCTCGGCACGCCGCACGGCCGCCGTCAAACCGCGCGTGTCGTGGTTCGGAGGGTATTGCGGCGATGCGGCGATTTCACCCGGCCCGCGGCCGGCGCCGAGCCCACAACAGCGCAATGCAGACGCCGGCCAGGGTCGCCGCCAGCCCATACCAGGTCATCGCATATTCGAGATGACGGTTGGGGAATCGCAGCCGCGTCGCGCCGCCCTGCGGCAGGCCGCCCGGCACCTCGCCGGCCTCGGCATCGACGATGAAGGGCGCCGCCCCGTCCAGCCCGCGGGCCGCCGCGATCCCCGCCGGGTCGCGGCGGTAGAAGGCGTTGCGAGCCGGATCGTTGGCCGGAACGAACATGCTCGCCTCCTCCGGCATCCGGATGAGGCCGGTGACGGTCACCGGCCCCGTCACCTGGCCGGCGCTGCGGCTCGCCGGATCCCGCCGGTCCTGCGGCACGAATCCGCGATTGACGAGGACCGGCGGCCCGTCCGGGCGGATCAGCGGCGTGATCACCAGGAAGCCCGGCCCCTTGAGACCGGGCTCGTCGTCGCCCCGGACCATGTAGACGAGGGTCTCGCGGGCATGATCGAAGCGGCCCGACAGCCGGACCCGGCGATATTCGTCGGCCTCGCGGGTGAGCGCGCTCCAGGTGGCGGGATCGGGCAGCGGCGCGGGGGGCTGCGCGGCGCGGGCCTCCACCGTTGCGATGACGCCTTCCTTCCAGCGCAGCCGCTCCAGCTGCCAGGTGCCGAGGCCGATGAGGATCAGAAAGGCCGCCCCCGCCACCACCGCCGGCAGGAGGAGCGCGCGCCGCGCCGTCATGGCCGCCGCCATAGGGAATCGGCAAGCTTCACGGGCGGCGGTCCAGCTTCCCCTCGGCGGCGCGATGGCGATACTGCAGCGACACCATGATGCCCTTCAGCGGTCGCAGCAGGCCGAGGGTCACCACCAGCGTCGCCGGCAGCCACAAGGCGGCGTGGACCCAGAGCGGGGGCTCGTAGGACACCTCCACCCAGAAGGCGAGCGCCACCACGATAAAGCCGGCGATCAGGATCACGAACACCGCCGGGCCGTCGCCGGCATCGGCGAAGTCATAGTCGAGCCCGCAGCTGGTGCAGGAGGGCGCTAGCGTGAGGAAGCCGCTGAACAGCGGGCCCTTGCCGCAGCGCGGGCAGCGCCCCGCAAGGCCGGTGGCGAAGGGCGAGACCGGTGCATGATGGGAATCGTGAGCCACGGCACGGGCCTCCACGCGCACGGGAGCCGTCCCCGCCGGGGGGACGGCTCCGTTTCAAAGGGTCAGTGGCCGGACGAGCCGCCCACCGCCCACACATAGATGAAGCAGAACAGGAACAGCCACACCACGTCCACGAAGTGCCAGTACCAGGCCGCCGCCTCGAAGCCGAAGTGGCTCTTCGGGCTGAAGTCGCCCGCATAGCTGCGGATGAGGCACACGGTGAGGAAGATGGTGCCCACGAGGACGTGGAAGCCGTGGAAGCCCGTCGCCATGAAGAAGGTGGCGCCGTAGATGTTGCCGGCGAAGGCGAAGTGCGCGTGCAGGTACTCGTAGCCCTGCACCACCGAGAACAGCGCGCCCAGCCCCACGGTGAGCCACAGGCCGGACTTCAGGCCCTGCCGGTCGCCCTCGATGAGGGCATGGTGGGCCCAGGTGACGGCGGTGCCGGAGGTCAGGAGGATCAGGGTGTTGAGCAGCGGCAGGTGCCAGGGGTCGAGGGCCTCGATGCCCTTGGGCGGCCACACCCCGCCGGTCACCTCGGCGCGCTGGAAGTTAATGGCCTCGCCAGTGAACAGCGAGGCATCGAAGAAGGCCCAGAACCACGCGACGAAGAACATCACCTCCGAGGCGATGAACAGGATCATCCCGTAGCGCAGGTGCAGCACCACCACCGGGGTGTGGAAGCCGGCGCGGCCTTCATGGATCACGTCCCGCCACCAGCCGAACATGGTGTAGAGCACGCCGATGAAGCCGAAGCCCATGAGCAGCGCCGAGCCGCCATGCATCCAGATCACCGCGCCGGCGGTGAGCATCAGCGCCGAGAAGGCGCCGACGATGGGCCACGGGCTCGGATTGACCACATGATAATCGTGCTGCTTGGCGTGGTGGTCGCCGGCGGCATGCGCCCCGATCGCGGTCTCGGCGACGTGTGTATCGGCCATGTCGCGGCCCTCCCCTTCCCTGTCCTGTGCGCCCTGCGCCGCCCGGATGGGGCGTGCGGGCCGGTATCCTCTCGGCCGCGGCAGCTCTCGCCCCCGGCCCCTGATCTCAACGCCCATCCGACCCGCCCGCGATGCAAGCGGATCTGGTCCCTAGAGCGGCTTGCCCCGCGCCGAAGGCGCCTCGGCGCGCGCCGGCGCCTCCGGCTTCGCCGGGAAGAAGGTGTAGGAGAGGGTGATCTCCTGCAGCGTCTTCAGGTCCGGATCCTCCAGCAGGGCCGGGTCGACATAGAACGCCACCGGCATGGGCAGCGTCTCGCGCGGGCCGAGCGTCTGCTCCTCGAAGCAGAAGCACTGCATCTTCACGAAATACGCGCCCGCCTGCGGCGGCGAGACGTTG
The DNA here is from genome assembly GCA_937872325.1 of uncultured Xanthobacter sp. Taxonomy (GTDB): domain Bacteria; phylum Pseudomonadota; class Alphaproteobacteria; order Rhizobiales; family Xanthobacteraceae; genus Xanthobacter. Next base: position 19,728 of record CALMSN010000236.1, read on the forward strand.
TAGGTGGCGTTGGCGTGGGTCTCGCGCCCCGAGAGGCTGCGCGCCTTGTAGAAGGCGAGGCTGCTGGCCCCCACCTCCACCGTCATCTCCCGCTGCTCGGGAGCGAAACTCCAGGAAAGGCCGGGCGCGACGTTGGCATCGAAGCGGATGGTGATCATCCGCCCGGTACCGCCCGCCGGCGTGCCCTGCCCATCGGCCAGGCGGGTGGCGCCGCCGAAGCCGGTGAGGGCGCAGAACATGGCGTAGAGCGGGGCCGAGGCGTAAGTCAGCCCCACCATGGCGGCGATGAAGGCGACGCAGCCCGCCGCCACCAGCGCGTGCCGGAGCCGGCGATGCGCCGGGACGGACGGCGGCGCGAGCGGAAGCCGGGCTTCCAGCCCACGCCCCGTCCGGTCCGCCTCTCGCTCCCGCTCAGCCATATCGCCCTTGCGCCTCTCCAGATCGATCCGCGGCAGCCGCGGAAAAAGCCGTCACAATGGCCGGTTCAACACGTTGGGACCGAGCTTCACGATGGTCACCACGTAGAACAGCACCACCAGGAAGCCGAGCACCAGCGCCAAGGCGATGCTGCGCGCCCGGCGGCGACGCTGCTGCTCGGCGGTCAGCACGACGCCGTCCTTCTGATCCGCCGGCGGCGGGGTCTCATCACCCATCGGGTCTCTCACCACGGCGCTCACGGCCAAAGCGCTCTCACGACCGCCTCGCCCAGCAGGGTCGCGAACAAGGCGAAAAGATAAAGGATCGAGAAGCCGAAAAGCCCCTTCGCGGCCTTGACCGCGGCCTCCCCCTCGCGCCGGCGGAACACCCTGAGCGCCAGGCGGATCATGAAGCCGCCAGCGCCCAGCGCAACCGCGCCGTAGACCGGCCCGGCATAGCCGAGGAAGGCCGGGCTGGCAGCCAGCGGCACCAGGAACAGCGTGTAATAGAGGATCTGCCGGCGGGTCTCCTCCGGCGCCCCCCCCCCCGCCCCCGCGGGCACCCCCCCCCCCGCGCGCCCCGCCCCCCGGCAGGCGGCCCGCGGCCAGGAAAGCGGCGCCGGCCACCAGAAGATGATGGCCACCATCAGCATCGGCTCGAGGGAGAGTGTGCCGGCCCCTGCCGCCCAGGCCACCATGGGCGGAAACGCCCCCGCGGCGCCGCCGATGACGATGTTCTGCGGCGTCGCCCGCTTCAGCCACATGGAATAGATGACGACGTAGAAGAAGATGGTGAAGGCCAGCAGCGCTCCCGCGAGCGCATTCACCAGCAGCCCCAGCACCACCACCGAGAAGGCCGACAGGGTGAGGCCGAAGGCCAGCGCCTCGCCCGGCGTGACCTTGCCGGCCGGGATGGGCCGGTTGCGGGTGCGGTTCATCACCGCGTCGATGTCCGCATCCCACCACATGTTGAGCGCGCCGGCCGCACCGGCGCCGACTGCGATGCACAAAAGCGCGGTGAACGCGATGACCGGATGGATCTCGCCCGGGGCCCGGATCAGTCCCACCAGGGCGGTGAAGATCACCAGCGACATCACCCGCGGCTTGAGCAGGGCGATGAAATCGCGCGGCGTGGCGTGGCTCTCCCCGGCCAGGGGCGCGAACAGACCCGCCGGCGCCGGGGCGCCGCCGCGATCGGCCTCGCTGAGACTGACGTCACTCATCGACCGGTTCCCTCTGCCCATCCTTGCTGCCGGCGCCTTGGCGGCGCTCTCGCCCCGATGCGGGGCGCTTGGCGGGCCCCTGCGCGCCTTTCGACGGCGCGCAGGCGGCTATTTC
>CALMSN010000237.1 GCA_937872325.1 uncultured Xanthobacter sp.
TCCCTTTCCGTTCAGCCCGAGGAAATCCCGTCGTGAAGCTCCACACCGTCCGCACCCACACCTCCGCCGAGAATCTGCCTCGCGCCGATCAGCTCGCCTGGAAGATCGCCGCGGTGGCCACCGATCCGGTTCCCGTGGAGCCCGACGTGGTGGAGATGATCGGCAACCGCATCATCGACAATGCGGCGGTGGCGGCGGCGTCCCCCCCCCCGCGCCCGGGGGCGGGCGCGAGGGCCCAGGCGCCCGCCCACTCCTGCCAGCCCGGCGCCACCGTGTTCGGCCTTTCCGCCCATCGCCGCGTATCGCCCGATTGGGCGGCGTGGGCCAACGGGGTCGCGGTGCGCGAGCTGGACTTCCACGACACCTTCCTCGCCGCCGATTATTCTCACCCCGGCGACAACATCCCTCCGGTGCTGGCGGTGGCGCAGCATTGCGGCCTCGACGGCGCGGCGCTGGTGCGGGGCCTGGCCACCGGCTACGAGATCCAGGTGGACCTCGTGAAGGGCATCTGCCTGCACGAGCACAAGATCGACCACATCGCCCATCTCGGCCCCTCCGCGGCCGCCGGCATCGGCAGCGCGCTCGGGCTTCCCATAGAGACCGTCTACCAGGCGGTGCAGCAGGCGCTGCACGTCACCACCACCACCCGCCAGTCGCGCAAGGGCGAGATTTCCTCGTGGAAGGCCTATGCTCCCGCCTTCGCCGGAAAGATGGCGGTGGAGGCGGTGGACCGGGTGATGCGGGGCGAGGGGGCGCCCTCGCCGGCCTGGGAGGGCGAGGACGGCTTCATCGCGCGCCTGCTCTCCGGCCCGCAGGCGCGATACCAGGTGCCGCTGCCGGAGAAGGGCGAGCCCAAGCGTGCCATCCTCGACACCTACACCAAGGCGCATTCGGCCGAATACCAGAGCCAGGCGCTGATCGATCTCGCCCGCCGGCTCGCCCCGCGCATCGGCGACCTGTCGAAGGTGGAGAGCATCGTCATCCACACCTCCCATCACACCCATTACGTGATCGGCACCGGCGCCAACGATCCGCAGAAGATGGATCCCAGGGCGAGCCGGGAGACCCTCGCCCATTCCATCATGTACATCTTCGCCGTGGCGCTGGAGGACCGTGCCTGGCATCACGAGCGCTCCTATGCCCCGGAGCGCGCCTCACGGCCCTCCACCATCGCGCTGTGGCAAAAAATCTCGACGGTGGAAGACCCCGAGTGGACGCGCCGCTACCACAGCCGCGACCCGAAGGAGAAGGCCTTCGGCGGCAGCGTGGTGGTGACGCTGAAGGGGGGGAGCGTGCTCTGCGAGGAGCTGGCGGTCGCAGACGCCCATCCCCTCGGCGCGCGGCCGTTCACGCGGGCGGACTACGTGACGAAGTTCCGCGCCCTCGCCGAGGGGATCGTCCCGCCCACCGAGCAGGACCGCTTCCTCGGCACGGTGGAGCGCCTCACCCGGCTGAAGGCGGACGATCTTTCGGGCCTCACCTTCGCGGTCGATCCGGCGGTCCTCGGCACAGTGCGCGCCACCGGCATCTTCGACTGGCGCGGCCGTGTCGCGCCCGGGCTGAGCGTCGTCTCGGGCTGAGCCCGACCACTCCCGCGCCGCCTGCGGGATCGGGACGCTGCGCTGGCTCGGACGCAGCTTCCCCCCGAAGGCGGGTTTCCCCGCGCCGGATGCCGGCTTCGCGACGCCCACGGCAAGTCCGGGGCCGCGAGCCCGCACCGCGTGCCTATCGCTCATGCAAGGGGCGGCGCAGCGCCTTGGCGCGATGCCGCTCTGCCTTTCAAGGAGCACAGATGTCCGAGCAACAGAACGGCGTCGTGAAGCCTGCGCCCAAGAAATCCGTGGCTCTTTCCGGCGTCGTGGCCGGCAACACCGCCTTGTGCACCGTCGGCCGCTCCGGCAACGACCTGCACTATCGCGGCTACGACATTCTCGACATGGCCGAGACCTGCAGCTTCGAGGAGGTCGCCCATCTCCTGGTCCACGGCGCGCTGCCGACCACGACCGAGCTCGCCGCCTACCGGACCAAGCTGAAGGGCCTGCGCGGCCTGCCCGACGCCGTGCGCCGGACCCTGGAGGCCCTGCCTGCCGCCGCCCACCCCATGGACGTGATGCGCTCCGGCGTCTCGGCGCTCGGCTGCGTGCTGCCCGAGGCCGCGGACCACAATGCGCCCGGCGCCCGCGACATCGCCGACCGGCTGATGGCCGGCCTCGGCTCCATGCTGCTCTACTGGTATCACTTCTCGCAGAACGGGCGGCGCATCGAGGTGGAGACCGATGACGACAGCATCGGCGGCCATTTCCTCCATTTGCTGCACGGCCGCGCCCCGAACCTCGCCCATGTACGGGCGATGCACACCTCGCTGATCCTCTACGCGGAGCATGAGTTCAACGCCTCCACCTTCACCGCGCGCTCCATCGCGGGGACCGGGGCCGATTTCCATTCCGCCGTCACCGGGGCCATCGGCGCCCTGCGCGGGCCCCGGCACGGCGGCGCCAACGAGGTGGCCTTCGAGATCCAGAAGCGCTACGCCGATCCGGACGCGGCGGAGGACGACATCCGCCGCCGGGTCGCCGCCCGGGAGGTGGTCATCGGCTTCGGCCATCCGGTCTACACGGTGGCCGACCCGCGCAACGCGGTGATCCGGGAGGTGGCGCGGCGGCTCTCGGTGGAGGCGGGATCCACCAGGATGTTCGACATCGCCGCCCGCATCGAGGCGGTGATGGGAGAGGCTAGGCAGATGTTCGCCAACCTCGACTGGTTCAGCGCCGTCTCCTACCACATGATGGGCGTGCCGACGGCCATGTTCACGCCGCTCTTCGTCATCGCCCGGACCTCGGGGTGGAGCGCGCACGTCATCGAGCAGCGGGCCGACAACAAGATCATCCGCCCCTCGGCCAACTATATCGGGCCGGACCACCAGGTGTTCGTGCCCATCGAGGCGCGCGATCGCGCCGGGGCCAGCGTGCGCGCCGCGTGAAGGAGAGGACCATGCCCTATCTCGTCGGTTCCGACCTGCCCGCCGCGCCCGCCGGCACCCGTTTCCGCGCGCTGGTGGAGGCGGGCGGCATCCTGCGCCTGCCCGGCACCCACAACGGCATGGCAGCGCTGCAGGCGAAGAGGGCCGGCTTTTCCGGCCTCTATCTCTCCGGCGCCGCCATGACCGCCTCCATGGGGCTGCCGGACCTCGGCATCATCACCGTGGACGAGGTGGCCTTCTTCATCCGCCAGATCGCCCGCGCCAGTGGCCTGCCGCTGCTGGTGGACGGCGACACCGGCTATGGCGAGGCCCTCAACGTGATGCACATGGTGCGCACCTTCGAGGATGCCGGCGCCGGCGCGGTCCATATCGAGGACCAGCTGCTGCCGAAGAAATGCGGCCACCTCAACGACAAGAAGCTGGCCGATGCCCGCGACATGGCGGCCAAGGTGGCCGCGGCGGCAAGGGCCCGCCGGCACCTCTACCTCATCGCCCGCACCGACGCCGCGGCAAGCGAGGGCATCGACGGCGCGGTCGCCCGCGCCCGGCTGTACGTCGAGGCGGGGGCCGACGCCATCTTCCCGGAGGCGCTGACCACGGCGGACATGTTCCGCGCCTTCGCCGAGCGGATGCCCGGCGTGCCGCTGCTGGCCAACATGACCGAGTTCGGGCGCACCCCCTTTTTCACCGCATCCGAGTTCGAGGCCATGGGCTATGGGATGGTGATCTGGCCGGTCTCCTCCCTGCGGGTCGCCGACAAGGCGCAGGAGAAGCTTTACGCGACGCTTGCCCGCGACGGTTCCGCGCAGGCCATGGTGGGCGAGATGCAGACCCGGGCCGAGCTCTACGACACCATCGGCCTGAAGGATTTCGAGACCCTCGACGCCTCCATCGTGGCCACCATCGTCCCCGCTTTGTCCGCCGGATAGGCGCAGGGCGACCTTCGTGTTCGCGACCGGGCCACCTGCCGGGCCGGCGCACCGGGCCCGGCCATGCCCGGTGAGCCGCGGCGTCCGGCGTTGGACTTCCACCAGCCGGCAGCAAGGCCAATGGCGCCAAGCGGCCTGTGGATGAGGCGAACGGCAGGATTTGCGCAGCCGCCTCATGTATAAAGGCCCATCTCCACGGGCCGCCCCGTCCCCGCCGCCCTGCCCGTTCCGGCGGCAGGGTTGGAAAGTCCGGCCGCACCTGATAGCTGTGCCGGTGGTCGGGTCTGGCTTGGGGTTGAAACAGACGGAATGCCACGGCGACACCTGCGACGCGTCTCCTCGGTCGGTCTTCGCACGCCTGGGTTGCTTGGTTCGACCGCTGTCTGCCTCGCCGGCTGCTCAGGACAGGCAAGCCCCGCGGTCCCGCTCTTCGGCGCTTATTTCCCCTCCTGGCTGATCTGCCTGGTGGCCGGGGTGGTCGGAGCGGTGGCCGCACGCAGCCTGTTCATCCGGCTCGGCATCGACGACGTCCTCCCCTGGCGCCTGCTGGTCTATACCTGCCTTGCCGCGGCCATCGGCTTCGTCATGGCGCTCGTCCTGTACGGGCGCTGAGGCATGGCCCAGTCCGCCTACACGCATCGCCGCAGCCTTGTCGGCTCCGGCATCGCCGCGCTGATCATCATCGGGGCGGTCATTGCCGGCTGGGTCTATCTGAAGCGCGCCAAGGACAACCCGTTGTCCGAGGATGCGGTGCTCACCGCGGGTATCGTCAACATCGCCTCCACCGTGGCGGGGCGGATCGTCGAGATCGCGGTGGCGGAGAATCAGAAGGTCGCCCGCGGCGCTCTGCTCTTCTCCATCGATCCCGAGCCCTACCGCCTCGCCGTGGAGCAGGCCCGCGCGGACCTCGCCATCGCCGAGGCGGCCCGCGATGCCCAGAAGCGCACCATCAGCGCCGAGCGCTCCAACGCCGCGATCGCCACCGAGCAGAGCCGTCGCGCCCAGACAAATCTCGCTTTGGCCGAGCAGACGCTGGGGCGCCTCACCCCGCTGCTATCGAAGGGCTACGTGACCTCGCAGCAGGTGGACGACGCCCGCACCGCCCGCGACGACGCGCGCATCAGCCTCTCGCAGGCGTTGAAGCAGGCCCAGGCGGCCGACAGCCTCGTCAGCACCCTCGACGCCTCGCTGGCGCTGGTAGAGGCCCGCCGCGCCGCGCTCGCCATCGCCGAGCGCGCCCTCGCCAATACCCAGGTCCGGGCCCTGCATGACGGGCGCGTGGTGGGGCTGGCGATTTCCACCGGGGAGATCGTGGCGCCCGGGCAGTCGATCTTCACCCTCGTCAACACCGAGGTCTGGTACGCCAGCGCCTCCTTCCGCGAGACCGAGCTGCCGGCGATCTCCGTGGGCGACTGCGCGCGCGTCTATGCGCTCGCCGACCGCTCCGTTCCCATCGCCGGCACCGTGGAGGGCGTCGGCTGGGGCGTGGTTTCGAGCGATCTGGTCAATCTGCCGCGCGGCCTGCCCTATGTGCCCAAATCCCTCAACTGGGTGCGTATCGTCCAGCGCTTCCCGGTGCGGATCCGGCTGATCGATCCGCCCGACGACCTGATGCGCATGGGGGCGTCGGCGGTGGCGATCGTCCACCATGGCGAGCGCTGCTGATGGCCGAGGCCTCCGCACATCCGCCTCCCTCGCTGCTGGCGCAGGCCTTGGCCGATCTCGCGCCCTTTCCCGGCCGCGCGGCGATGACCTGGCGCATCGCGCTGCTGTGCGCCCTGGTGGTCGGCACGGCGATGATGTTCGGGACGTTCGAGGCGGCGATCAGCTGCTACCTGATCATCTACCTGTCCAAGCCGGATGCGGTGGTCAACATCGGCACCGGCATCGGGCTGATCGTCGTGGTCACCATCGTCGTCGCGCTGCTGGTCTACGTGATCAACCTGGTGATCGTCTCGCCCCTGGTTCTCATGATCGCCATGGCGGTCACCTCGATGCTCTTCCTCTATATCGGCGCGGCGAGCCAGCTCGGCGAGATGGGCGGGATCGTCGGCCTCGTGATCGCGTTCGTGCTGTCGCTGGTCTACATGGCCCCGCTCGGCGATGCGGTCAGCATCGCGCTACGCTACGCCTGGTACATGGTGGCCATGCCGATGGCGTGGATGGTGGTGTTCAACCTGTTCCTCGGCCTCTCGCCGGTGCGGCTGCTGCGCGGCGCGCTGATGCAGCGCCTCGCCGCCGTCGCCGATGCCACCGCATCGGGAGCCCCGGCCAGCCATGCGGGCCTTGCCGCGCTGATGCGCGAGGACAATGCCGCTTTGGCGAAGCAGGCGGGGAGCGTGAAGATCCTGAACCTCGTGCCGCAGTCCTCCGCACTGCAGGTGGCGCGCGACGTGCGGGCCGGCTACCGGCTGATGATCGCCGCCGCCGCGCTGCCGGATGATCTGGCGCCGGAGCGACGCGACGCCCTCCTCGCCGCCGTCGCCGCCGCCAGGGCCGCGCTGGAGGCGGGGCAGGCGCCGCCCATGCCTTCCCCGGCCGCCGAGCCGGCAACCCAGGCCGAGCGCGAGCTGCTGGCGGCGCTCACCACCCTGGCCGGCGCGCCGGACGTGGCGATGGTGGCCTCGCCGAAGCCGCCCTTCTTCTTTCCCGACGCCCTCACCAATCCGGAGTACCAGCGCTTCGCCCTGAAGACGACGGCGGCGGCGATGATCTGCTATCTCATCTATACCGGGCTCAACTGGCAGGGCATCCATACGGCGATGGTGACCTGCTACGTGGCCGCCCTCAGCACCACCGGCGAGACGGTGCACAAGCTGGGCCTGCGGATCACCGGCTGCCTGATCGGGGCGGCGCTCGGCATGGGCTCGGTGCTGTTCATCATCCCGCAGCTTGAAGGCGTCGGCGGGCTGATGGCGCTGATCTTCGCCTGCATGCTGATCGCCGCCTGGGTCTCCACCGGGCCGGAGCGGATCGCCTATGGCGGGGTGCAGATCGGCCTCGCCTTCCTGCTCACCGTGCTCCAGGGCTTCGGCCCCGGCACCAGCCTTGATTCGGGGTGGGACCGGATCGTCGGCATCCTGCTCGGCAATCTGGTGGTCTACCTCGTCTTCACCCGCATCTGGCCGGTGTCGGTGGAGGGCGCGGTGCGGGCCCATCTGAATTCCGCGCTGTCGGGCCTCGCCCGGCTGGCCGCGACGGCGCCGGAGAAGCGGCCCGGCGCCATCCCCGATGCGGCGCTGGCGCTGCGCGAGGCAAGCCTGGCCGACGACGGGCTGGACCTCGTTCCCTTCGAGCCGCGCGCCATCAGGCCGTCGCCAGCCATCCAGGCCGGGCTCCGGGCGACCGGCGCGGAGATCGCCGGGCTGACGCAGGATATCTATCTGAGCCGCGAGGCGCTGCCCGGCGTCGCCGACCGCCTGGAGGCGCTCGCCGCCCGGATCGACGGTCGGGGCGGCGCGCAGGCGCATTCGACCGCAGACGGCGCGGACGACATCCACCGCCGGCTGGACCGGATGCAGGCGGCGGTGGCGTGCTGATGCGCAAGCGGCTCGCCTTCCTCCTTGCCATGTCCGGCGTCGTGCTGGCGCTCGCCGGCTGCGCGCCCAATGCCGCCAACATGGTGTCGGCCGGCGCCGACACGCCATGGGCGCCCAACGGCAACGAGGACGGCGTCTGGAGCGCCAAGAGCGAGCCCACCCCGGCGTCGGAAGCCCCGGTGACGCCCGCCGGGGCGCCGGATTTCCGCGTGCCGGCCAATCCCGAGCTCGCGGTGATGCCGCAGACGCCCGACATCGATCCCAGCCGCAACTACAGCCTGCCGCAGCTGATCGACATCGCCCAGCGCAACAATCCCGCCACCCGCGCCTCCTGGCAGCGGGCGCGCGAGGCCGCTCTGGCCGTGGGCATGGTGGAAGCCACCTACCTGCCGCTGATCACCGCCAACGTCATCGGCGGCTGGCAGAGCAGCCAGTCGCCGCTGCCGCTGCCGGTGGGCACCCAGCGCAATTTCGACGTCACCTCGGAAGGCATTGCCCCGAACATCGCGCTGCAATGGCTGGTGTTCGACTTCGGCGAGCGGGCGGCGGTGGCGGAGGCGGCCAAGCATGGCGCCGTGGCGGCGAACGTGCTGTTCAACGGCGCCCACCAGACCCTGATCTTCAACGTCACCCGCGGCTATTTCACCTATGGGGCGGCGGTGACGGGGGCCGGCATCGCCCGGCAGACCCTGCGCAACAGCATCGCCATCCGCGCCGCGGCCGAGGACCGGCTCTCGCGCGGGCTCGCCACCACGGTGGAGGTGGCGCAGGCGCGCCAGCAGGTGGCCCAGTCGGAGCTGCGCCGGGTCCAGGCCGAGGGGCAGGAGCGTGATGCCTATCAGGGCCTGATCGCTGCCATGGGCATCAACGCCACGCTGCGCCTGCGGGTGGAGGATGCCAGCAGGCGGCGCCTGCCCGACGCCGGGAACGTGCCGCTGGATGCCATGATCAAGCTCGCCTTGTCGCAGCGCCCCGATGTGTCGGCGAGCTATTCGGCGGTGCTGGCGAGCAAGGCCGGCATCCAGGCGGCGCAGGCCGAGATCATGCCCAAGGTGTTCGTGGCCGGCGCCGTGGCCACCGGCCAGGGCAACTTCAACGCCAGCGGCCTGCCGACCATCGGCCAGCAGGCCTCGGGCATGGGCATGCTGGTGGGCGCCACGGTGCCGATCTACGATGCCGGGCTGCGCATCGCCCAGCACAAGCAGGCGGAAGCCCGCGCCGAGGCGGCCCAGCAGGGCTTCCAGAGGACGCAGACCCTGGCGGTGACGGAGATCGTGGCGGCCAGCAACGCCCTGCGTACCGCGCTCGAATCCCACAAGGCGGCGGGGGCGCTCGCCTCGGCGGCCGCCATCACCTACGACGCCGCGCTGGAGGCCTACCGGAACGGCGTCGGCACCGTGACGGCCGCCACCGCCGCCGACAGCGGCCTGCTCGACGCGCGCCAGGCCCAGGCCACCGCCCACGCCGCCGCCCTGATCGGCGCGGCCAACCTCGCCTTCGTGGTGGGCGCCATGACGTCCGGCGACATGTTCACGCCCGCCACACGCAGATAGTTTCACCGCATACCGGGGAGGACACGTCTTGGCATCGGATCTTTCGAAGACAAAGCTGCGCGACGACCTGCTGGATGATGTTTATTCCACGGCCGATCTTGCGGCCAGCATGCCGAAGTTCGCCTTCCCCAAGGTGGAGCGGGAGGCCCGGCACGTCTTCGCCTCGGTCCGCGACGAGCTGATGCTTGACGGCAATTCGCGCCAGAACCTTGCGACCTTCTGCCAGACCTGGGTCGACGACGAGATCCACGACCTGATGAACCTGTCGATCGACAAGAACATGATCGACAAGGACGAATACCCGCAGACGGCCGACATCGAGGCGCGTTGCGTGGCGATGCTCGCCGATCTGTGGAACTCGCCCGATCCGCGCGGCACCCTCGGCTGCTCCACGGTCGGCTCTTCGGAGGCGGCGATGCTCGGCGGCCTCGCGCTGAAGTGGCGCTGGCGCAAGGCGCGCCAGGCCGCGGGAAAGCCGGCCGACAAGCCGAACCTGATCTGCGGGCCGGTGCAGATCTGCTGGCACAAGTTCGCGCGCTATTTCGACGTGGAGCTGCGCGAGATCCCGCTCCAGGGCGACCGCCTCATCATGAATGCGGAAGAGGTGCTGAAGCGGGTCGACGAAAACACCATCGGCGTCGTGCCCACCATGGGCGTCACCTTCACCTGCCAGTACGAGCCGGTGAAAGCGGTGAGCGACGCCCTGGACCAGCTGCAGGCGCAGACGGGGCTGGATGTTCCGATCCACGTGGACGGTGCCTCGGGCGGCTTCCTCGCCCCTTTCTGCGCCCCGGACATTCTTTGGGATTTCCGCCTGCCGCGGGTGAAGTCGATCAATTCATCCGGCCACAAGTTCGGCCTCGCCCCGCTGGGCGTGGGCTGGGTCATCTGGCGCGAGGCCCAGGACCTACCGCAGGAGCTGATCTTCAACGTCAACTATCTCGGCGGCAACATGCCGACCTTCGCGCTGAACTTCTCACGTCCGGGCGGTCAGGTGATCGCCCAATACTACAACTTCCTGCGCCTCGGCCGGGAGGGCTACGCGAAGGTCCATGATGCGTGCTACGCGACCGCCCAGTATCTCGCCCGCGAGATCGCGGCGCTGGGCCCGTTCGAGATCCTGTTCGACGGCGACAAGACGGCCGGCATCCCCGCGCTCTGCTGGAAGCTCAAGGACGAGACCGGCATCGGCGGCTACACGCTCTATGACCTGGCGGACCGCCTGCGCAGCCGCGGCTGGCAGGTTCCCGCCTATTCCATGCCCGCCGAGCGGCAGGACCTGGTGATCCAGCGCATCCTCGTGCGGCACGGCGTTTCCTTCGACCTTGCGAGCCTGCTGATCGCCGACATGAAGCGCGCGGTCGACTTCTTCGCCCGGCACCCGGTGACGCAACCGATGTCGTCCGAGGAAGCCAGCGGCTTCAGCCACAACTGAGCACGCCCCCGAACGGCCACGCCGCCCTTGGCGCGGCCGTCCACGCGCCCGGCTGCGGCCGGGCCCCACCCGTTGAACCTGGAGAAGACGGCTGCCATGTGCACCTCGCTCGGATACAAGGACGCCGCCGGCAACACCTATTTCGGCCGGACGCTCGAACTCACCCTCGATCTGCCCTACCAGCTCGCCTACTTCCCGGCCGGCTTCCAGACCGTCTCGAACATCCCCGGCCATCCGCCGCTGACGCTCGAGGCGCGCCATGCGCTGGTGGGGGTCACCATGCCCTACCGCATCCCGACCGCGGCGGCGCCGGTGACGCTTGGCGACTTCAAGGTGCTGGAGGGCCTGAATGACAAGGGCCTGACCTTCAGCCTGCTGTCCTATCCGGCGTCGGGCGGCACGCAGAAGGCCGTCGAGGTGACGCAGGCGGTGCTCTCCGCCTCCGATCTCGGCGCCTGGGCGCTCGGCCAGTTCGCCTCCGTGGCGGAAGTGAAGGCGGCGATCGCGGCGCAGCCGGTGATGCTCCAGCCGCTCGCGATGCTGGGCGGCGCGCAGTCGCCATTCCATTATGTGGTGCACGACACCACCGGCGCCGCGATCGTGATCGAGTTCGACCACGGCACCATGAGCATCCACGACAATCCCGTGGGGGTCATGACCAATGGTCCGAAGTTCGACTGGCACCTCACCAACCTCGACAACTACACATTCCTGAGCAACGTCGACAAGTCGACGGCCGTGTTCGGCGGCTACAAGGCGGCTCAACCGGATTCGGGCATCGCGACGGCCGGCCTGCCGGCATCCAACACCTCGGTGGGCCGGTTCGTGCGGGCGGTCTACTATGCCCAGTTCACCGAGAAGGCTGCCTCGCCCGATCTCGCGATCCGGACGCTGGCGCACATCCTCAACAATTTCGACCGGCCGCGCGGCGTGACCATCGACTATCCCGATCAGGGCAGCGCGCAATTCGAGGTCCAGGGCCTGCAGCAGCCGGGATCCGAGCCCTACGCCACCGAGTTCACCTGCTGGACCAGCCTTTCCGACCTTGCCGGCAAGCTGTTCTTCATCCGCGACTATCGCAGCCTCAACTTCATGCGGGTCGATCTGGGGGCGCTGGTCGATCGCAAGACGCCGACCCTGATCCCGCTCGACAAGCTCACCGGCGCGGTCGATGCGACCGAGGCGCTGAAGGGCGCGGGCGCGCACTGAGGCCCGAAGTGGCGAGGGGAGCGGATGCGGCGGCGCGAAGGCGCCGTCACCTCTGGTCCTGCCCGTCACTTCCCGTATCGGCGAGGCCGGTGTGAGAGATCAGAGTCTCCATCCGAGCGGCGTTCACATCCGCGCCGAGGGGCCGTGGCCCTTCATCACCCGCCGCGCCTATGCGTCGGCCGGCCGGCACTTCGTCTGGCTGGCGCGGCAGGGCCGCAAGGGGCTGGACCCCGCGGCCCGGGCGCCCGGCGCCCCGCCGGTCTGGCAGAGCCCGGCCTACAACTGGAGCGTCGGGGCGATCTTCGCCCTCGGCTCCTTCTTGTTCATGCTCGGCAGCGTGATGAGCCTCGTGCCGGCCGGCGCGTGGCAGCCTTCGGCCTTGTGGACCAACGTGGTCTTCTTCCTCGGCTCGATCCCCTTCACCATCGCCGGCTATCTCCAGAACTTCCAGGCGGCGAATGCGGGCGCCTTCACCATCGGAGCCGACCCCGCCGGCCCGCGGCGCCTTGCTCTGATCGGATGGCATCCGTCGAGTGTCGGCTGGCTCAGCACGTTCACCCAGTTCCTGGGGACGGTGGCGTTCAACTTCAACACCTTCGATTCGATCCGCGCGCCGGACGCCTGGTATCAGCAGGACATCGCCATCTGGGTCCCGGACATGGTGGGATCGCTGCTGTTCCTGATCTCCGGCTATCTCGCCTTCATGGAGGCCGGCCACCGCTACTGGAGCTGGCGGCCGCGGGACCTGTCGTGGCGGATCGTCTTCATCAACCTGCTGGGATGCATCGCCTTCATGACCGCGGCGATCCTGGCCTATGTCCCGCGGGGCGCCGAGCCCTCCTGGATCGACACCGTGTCGACCATCCACCTGCTGGCCGGCGCCACCTGCTTTTTCATCGCTGCCATCCTCTCCATGCGCGAAAGCCTCGGCAATGGCGGCAACCCCTCGCAGCGAAGCGCGGAGAAATAAGCCTTCGCACGGCGGGCGGACGGGCGGGCGGGATCCTCGTCCTCTCGCACGTCAGCCCCCCGGTTTTGGAGCGCAATGCATGCTAGCCGATCTGGCCATTGGCTTTCTCATGAACATCGTCGCGATGCTGGTGCATCTGGCGGCAACGCTGCTGATCCTGATCATTGTGCGGGCGCTGGAAAAGCCGCTGGAGAAAAGTCCCTATGGCCTGATGGTGACGGTATTGCTTTCGATCAACATCGTGCTGATGGTCGCCCACATCATCGAGGTGGGGGTTTGGGCCTGCTTGTTCTTCCAGCTCGAGTTGACCTCAAGCTTCTCCAACGCCTTCTATTCCGCCTTCGTCATCAACACGACGCTTGGCCTCGGCGATGTGGCGCCTGCCATCCGCACGCGCCTGCTGATGCCGTTTTCCGCCGCCAGCGGCATATTGATGATCGGCTGGTCGACGGCGTTGCTGATCTATGCGCTGCAAACCTTTCTGCCGCATCTGTCCAGGCGGCGTTAAAGCCGGACGTCGCTGCCAGGCTGTGCTTGCATGAGGTCTCAACGATCCCTGGCCGGCTTCGCGCCCCGGAGCGAGGCGGGCCGCTTCAGCTGTGGCGACACGGCCTGGCGCACCGCCTCACGCGGCGCCGCGCTGCCACACGATGCTCGCCCTGAGGCCGCCACGATCGCGGCGGTTCTCCAGCGTCAGCCGCGCCCCGGCGCGCGCGGCGGCCATGGTGGCGATGGTGAGGCCAAGCCCGCTGCCGGCCCCGCTCCGGCTGCGCCCCCGGTAGAAGCGGCGGGTCACCAGAGGCAGCTCGTCCTCGTGGATACCCGGCCCCTCGTCTTCCACGCACAGCCCGCCGGCGCACGGGCCCCAGGCGATGCTGCCGCCGCCGGCCATGTGCTCGATGGCGTTCTCGTGCAGGTTCCGCAGCATCAGGTGAAGCGCCTCGCGGTCGCCCTTCAGCTTCACCGTGTCGAGGGTTTCGTCCACCACCACATGGATGGCCTCGGGCTTGGCGGTCTGCCGCACGATGTCGCGCAGCAGCGCCCCGGCGTCGGTCTCGCCCGCGGCTTCGGGCGGCGGGGCGGGCGTGCCTTCGAGCTTGGCGAGCGCCAGAAGCTGGCGCACGAGGCGCGTGGTGCGGTCCACCGAGACGAGGATATGTCGCAGCGCGCCCTCCCGCGTCGGCGCGTCCGGGGCTGCCAGCGCGATCTGGGCCTGCGTCTTCAGGCCGGCCAGGGGCGTGCGCAGTTCGTGGGCGGCGAAGGCCGTCACGTCGCGCTCCTGCCGCAGGGCGGCCTCCACCTTGGCGAACAGGCCGTTGATGGCCTCCAGCAGCGGGCGGATCTCGGCCGGGGCCGCGGCGGGCGCTACTGGGCGCATGTCCTCGCCGTCACGGGCGGCGATGTCGCCGGCGACGGCATTGAGCGGCGCCAGCCCGCGGCCCACGCTGATCCAGATCAGCAGGCCGAGCAGCGGCACGATGAGGATCACCGGCGCCAGCAGCCCCGCCACCAGATCGCGCACCAGCCGGTCGCGCAGGCCGATGCGGTCGCCCACCATCACCCGCACCCCCTTGTCGGGATCGAGGATGGTGTAGACCCGCCACGGCTCGCCGTTCACCGTGCGTTCGGAGAAACCTTCCGCAGGACCCGCCAGCGCCTCCTCCGGCGCGCCGCCGGATTTCGCGACGAGGCGCCCGTCCAGCGACCAGATCTGGCACGAGAGCTGGCGCTCGTACCCCGCGTCCGGCGGACCTGCGGCCTGCGCCACCGCCGCCGCGGCCGCGATGTTGCCGCCGGCCACCAGCGAGTGGACCATGCGCGCCGCTTCCTGCAGGCGGGTGTCGAGCACATGCTCCAGCTCGGTGCGGCTGGAGGCGTAGATCCAGCCTGTTGCGCACAGCCAGATGACCCCCGTCGCCGCCAGCAGGATCAGCACCAGCCTGCGCTTGAGCGAGCTCATGCCGGCCCCCTGACGCGATAGCCGAGGCCGCGCACGGTCTCGATGGTCTCGCGGCCCACCTTGGCCCGCAGATTGTGGATGTGCACCTCCACCGCGTTGCTCTCCACCTCCTCCTGCCAGCCGTAGAGCCGCTCCTCGATCTCCATGCGGGAGCGGATCACGCCCGGCCGCTCCATGAGCGCGGAGAGCACCGCGAACTCCCGGCGCGACAGGGCAATGGACCGACCGTCCAGCGTCGCTGCGAGCGTGGCGGGATCGAGCACCAGCGCGCCCACCTTGAGCAGCGGCCCGGCCCGGCCGTGGCCGCGGCGGGCGATGGCGCGCACGCGGGCGTTCAATTCGTCGAGGTCGAACGGCTTGCCGAGATAATCGTCGGCGCCGCAATCGAGGCCGCGCACCCGGTCGGGCGCCTCGTCGAGGGCGGTGAGCAGGAGGACGGGCGTCGCGTCGCCCCGCATCCGCAGGCCGGCGAGCACGTCGAGGCCGGAGCCGTCCGGGAGCATCACGTCCAGCACCACCGCATCGAAACGGGCGGCGGCGAGGGCGGCCCGCGCATCGGCGCAGGTCGTCGCATCGTCCACCGTCGCCCCGGCGAGGCCGAGCCCCACCTTCAGGCCGTCCATCAGGATCGGATCGTCCTCGACGACCAGTATGCGCATCGACCGCTCTCCCTGCTCCTTCCCTTCTACCCCGAGCTTAAGGCCCGCTTAAGGTGGGCGTTCGAGGAGGGCGCCATGGTCGCGAACCCGCCTCGCTCTCCCCTCTCGCCCCTGCGCCGTGCGCTCGTCGCCCTGGCGCTTGTGGTGCTGTCCGCCGCCTGCGCCACGCCCTCGCTGGCGCAGGGGCGCATCCTTAAGGCGGACGAGGCCTTCACCGTCTCCGCGGCCCGTGAGACGGACGGCAGCCTATCCCTGACCTGGCATATCGCACCGGGCACCTATCTCTACCGCGAGAGCCTCAAGGCGGAGAGGGACGGCGCTGCCGTTCCCCTCACGCTGCCGCCGGGGGAGGAAAAGGACGATCCCAATTTCGGGCTGGTGGAGATCTATCACCAGTCCGTCGCGGCCCGGGTGCCCGCCCTGCCGGCGGCGGGAGCGCTCGACATCTCGTTCCAGGGCTGCGCGGAGCAGGGACTTTGCTACCCCGCCGTCACCCGGCAGGTGGATCTGGCGACGCTGGCAGTCACCGCCGCCCGTCCGCGCGCCGAAACGCCACCGGTGGAGGCACCGGGGCGCGCCCGGTCGCCGGCCGAACCCGCCGCTGCCGCCGAACCGGCGGCCCAGCCGACCGCCATGGGTGGGCTGTTCAACGGGGCGCTCGTCCCGCTTCTCGGGGCGTTCTTCGGCCTCGGCCTGCTCCTCGCCTTCACCCCCTGCGTCTTTCCCATGCTGCCGATCCTCTCCGGCATTCTCGCGGGTGGCGGCGCGAAGCCGACACCTGCCCGCGGCCTCGCCTTGTCGGCGGCTTACGGGGTGGCCATGGCCGCCGCCTATGGCGTGCTCGGCATGGCGGCCGCCTGGACCGGCGCCAACCTTCAGGCGGCGCTGCAGACGCCATGGGCCATCGGCCTGATGGCGGCCGTGTTCACCGTGCTGGCCGGCGCGATGTTCGGCCTGTTTCATCTCGCCGTTCCGGCCGGGCTGGCGGCGCGGCTGCCGTCGGGCGGCGGCGGCTCCATCGCGGGCGCGGCGGGGCTGGGCTTTGCCTCGGCGCCGGTGGTGGGCCCGTGCGTGACGCCGCCGCTGGCCGCCGCCATGCTCTATGCGGCGCAGACGGGCGATGCCGTCCGCGGAGCCTCCGCCCTGTTCATGCTCGGCCTCGGCATGGCGGCGCCGCTGGTGGCGGTGGGCGCCTTCGGGGCCCAGGTCCTGCCGCGCTCGGGGCCCTGGCTTCTCGCCATCAGGCAGGGCTGCGGCGCGCTCTTCCTCGCCATCGCCGCCTGGCTTGCGGCGCGCGTGCTGCCCGACGCCGCCGGCCTCGCCCTCTATGGCGTGCTGGCCATCGGCCTCGGGGTGTTCGTCGGCGGCGTCGATGGGCTGGCTGCCGATGCCGGGGCCGGCCGCCGGATCGGCAAGACCTTTGGCATCGCCGGCGTGGCGAGCGGCCTTCTGCTGCTGGTCGGCGCGGCAGGAGGGGCGAGCGATCCGCTGCGGCCGCTCGCCTTCCTCGTTGTGCCGACCCGCCTTGCCGCCGAGCCGGCGCAGGAGGTGCGGGTGTCGTCTCCCGCCGCGCTGGCGCGGGCGCTTGCCGCGGCCGGTCGCGACGGCCGCCCGGCGCTCGTCTCCTTCACCGCCGACTGGTGCACGGTCTGCAGGTCCAATGAGGTGGCCATGGCGGCGCCGGCCGCCGCCGCGCGCCTCTCCGGGCTCGATCGCATCGCCGTCGACGTGACCGAATACGGCGAGGGCGCGCGCGCCCTCATGAGCCGCCACGAGGTGATCGGCCCGCCGACCCTGTTCCTTCTCGATCCGACAGGCCGCGAGGTGCCGGGCTCACGCCGGGTGGGCGCGCTGACGCGCGCCGACATCGACCGCCTCGCCACGCAGGCTGGCCTCTGACCCCATGACTGAAGGACACCCCATGCGACGCAGGGACTTCATCCGCATCGCCGCGCTCGCGGCCTTGACCCCGGCCATGCTGGCGGGCGCAGACGGGGCACGGGCGGACGGCGTCGATGTGAACGCCATCCTCCGCGACCCGGCCGCGCCGACGTTCGGCAATCCGCAGGGCGACGTCACCATCGTCGCCTTCCTCGACTACAACTGCCCCTACTGCAAGAAATCGGCGCCGGACCTCGCCCGCGTGGTGAAGGAGGATGGGCGCATCCGCCTCGTCTACAAGGACTGGCCGGTGATCACCGAGGCCTCGGTCTACGGCGCGCAGCTGGCCCTCGCGGCGACCTATCAGGGACGCTACGAGACCGTCCACAACGCCCTGATGGCCATCCCCGGCCGCCGCATCGACGAGCAGACGATGCTGAACGCGGTCGCCGCCTCGGGGGTCGATCTCGACCGGCTGATGGCGGATCTGAAAGCCAATATCGCGGACATCGGCGGGCTGCTGAAGCGCAATGCCGCGCAGGCAAACTCGCTCGGCCTCAGCGGCACGCCCACCTATCTGGTCGGCCCGCTGTTCGCCTCGACCCTCGACTATGCAAGCTTCAAGCGCGCGGTGGCCGAAGCCCGCCGCCGCCAGGCCGCGGGGGAGTGATGCCGGCCGTGGATCTCTTCTGCCCCGCCCGCCCGCTGTCCCGCCGCGGCCTGTTCACCACCCTCGTCCTGCCGCTGGCCCTGGGCGCCTGCGTCACCGCGCAGGAGCAGCCGCTGGTGAAGGCGCCGCGGGTCGCGCCCGCCGATGCCGCGCGCTATGGCGCGCTTGAGGATGGCGGCTTCCGCATTCCCGCCGCCGACCCGGACGACATCAGGCCCCGCAACGTGCGCCAGCTCGTGAAGGACCCCACCGGGCAGGAGCCGGGCACGCTGGTGGTCGACCCGAAGAACCGGTTCCTCTACCTCGTGCAGGAGAACGGCAAGGCGCTGCGCTACGGGGTGGGCGTGGGCCGCGAGGGGCTCGAATTCTCCGGCACCGCGAACGTCGGGAACAAGCGCGAATGGCCGAGCTGGCGGCCCACCGACGCCATGATCGCGCGCGAGCCCGCCAAGTATCGGCCCTGGGCCGGCGGCATGGCCGGGGGCGAGACCAATCCGCTCGGCGCCCGCGCCCTCTATCTGTTCAAGGACGGCAAGGACACGCTCTACCGCATCCACGGCACCAACGAGCCGTGGACCATCGGCGAGGCGGTCTCATCCGGCTGCATCCGCATGATGAACCAGGACGTGATCGACCTGTACCGCCGCGTGCCTGGGGGCACGAAGGTGGTGGTGCTTCCCGTCTGAGGTCGCGGCCCGCGCGGCGCCTGAGCGAAGGCCGCGCAAGACCTTCACCTCTCCACCCGTCCATTGTCCCGCGGCGGGGGGGTGCGCGAGCGCCCGGACCCTGCAAGGCCCGGGCGCTCGTTGCTTCTTGCAATCAGTAGCGGGCGTCCGCCGGCTTCTTGTCCTTCGGCCAGTCGTTCACCTTCGGCGCGAAATCCGGCCGCGGCATGTGGCTGAAGTATTCGGCGACATCCACCGCCTCCTGATCGGTGAGGCCGCCCTGGCCCAGCGGGAAGGCGCCGTGCATGCCGATGGGCATGTTGCGCTTCACGAAGGCCGCTGCCGTGTAGGTCCGCGCCATGCCCGCGCCGATGTTGAAGGACAGGTCGCCCCAGAGCGGGGGGTAGACGAAGGCGCCGGCGGCGTCCTTGATGCCCTCGCCGCTGGAGCCGTGGCAGACGGCGCACTGGGCGGCGTAGACCTTGGCTCCGTTCTCGATATTCGGCTTGATCTGCTGGCTGACCTTGCCGACGCCGCGGCCCTCCACCTTGTCCTCGGGCTTGGTCTCCCGCTTCATCCAGTCGAAATAGGCGACCATGGCCTTCATGTCGTCGCCGTCCTTGGCCAGCGGCTTGCCGTTCATGGAGCGCAGGAAGCAGCCGTTGATGCGGTCTTCCAGCGTGATCTCGCGTCCCGCCCGCGGCGCGTAGCTCGGGAAGAAGGCGGAGACGCCCACATAGGGCGAACCGTCGGCCACCGTGCCGGCATTGAGGTGGCAGCTCGAGCAGTTCAGGACGTTGCCGACATTCTTCGGCAGCAGGGTGTGGGTCTCGGTGTTCAGCCGCATGCCGCGCACCAGCTGGGTCGCATTGGGCTCGTTCAGCACGTCGGCGATGCGCGGCGTCTCGAAGGGCCGGGTGTCTATCTTGGGATCGAGCGTGGCGCGCGCGGCCTTCACCTCGGCGCCCGTCACCGGCGCCGCGCCGGCGCCCCAGCTGGCGCGGACGAAGGAGAGGATGTCCGCGATCTCGTCGTCTCCGAGCCGGGCGAAGCCGGGCATGGTGAAGACGCGGGAATGGGTCTGCGTCCGCGCCGTCGCCCAGCCGGTGAGGGTGATGTGCACCAGCGTCGAGGGGTCCTTGGTCGCGACCGTCGGATTGCCCGCCAGCGGCGGGAAGACCTTGGCCACGCCGGCGCCGTTCAGGCGGTGGCAGTCGGCGCAGAACTGGGCATAGGCGAGCCCGCCCCGGGTGGTGAACATGGCGGCGGGAACGCCCAAGTCCGGCGACGCAGGGTGCGGCACGCGGGGGTGATCCGTGGGCAGGTCTTCGAGATAGGTGGCGATGGCCACGAGGTCCGCGTCGGTGAAGTTCTGGGTGGAGTTGTGGATCACCTCGGTCATGGAGCCGGAGACGGTGCCGAACCGGTTCTGGCCGGTCTTCAGCAGCTCCACCGTGTCATCCACCTCGCCGAGGCCGCGCAGATTGACCGCGTTCCACTCCTCCACCTTGGAGCCGGAGAGGAACTTGTCGCCGCTCCCGCCGGTGTCGCCCATGGCGAGCTCCTGGAAGCCGATGCCGCGCGGCGTGTGGCAGGCGCCGCAATGCCCCAGCCCCTGCACCAGATAGGCGCCGCGATTCCACACCTCGCCCTTGCTCGGATCGGCGACGAAGGGGTGGCCGTCGAGGAACATCTGGTCCCAGAAGGCGAGCGTCCAGCGCTGGTTGAACGGAAAGCCGATGTCGGACGGCCGGTTCGCGCTGTCCACCGGCGCCACGCCCTTCATGAGGTAGACGTAGAGCGCGTACATGTCGTCCGGCGTCATCTTCGCGTAGGACGGGTAGGGCATGGCCGGATACATGTGGGTGCCGTCGGCGGTCACGCCCTTGCGCATGGCGCGATCGAAGGCGCCGAAGCTGTAGCCGCCGATGCCGGTCTTCGGATCGGGCGTGATGTTGGTGGAATAGAGCATGCCGAACGGCGTCTCCAGCCCGCGCCCGCCCGCCATGGACTTTCCGTCCGCCTTCGTGTGGCAGGCAACGCAATCGCCCAGCTCGGCGATGTACTTGCCGCGCGCCACCAGATCCGCATCCGCGACCTGTGGCAGCGTGCGACCCCCATCGTCGACGCGCGGCGGGGTGACGACCCACCAGAATACGGCTGCTCCGATTACTGCGACGCCCGTTGCGGCCACTGCGAGCTTTTTCAATCGCGGCTTGCGCCGGATTGCCCCTTCGTCGTTCATCGAACGACCTCCTGTCATGGTCGGCGCCTCGAAAGCGCACACGAACCCGACCGGAGAAATGGCATCCCATCCCTCCGGAGATTCGCGGCTGCTCTCGCGCCGCCTTCCAAGTCCCGCGGCACGACCCTAGCGAGGTCGTGCAACTGGGCATTGACGCATCGCAACTGTGAAATGCCGCGCAAAGCCTTGCGGCGCGGCCGCAGGTGAGAAGCACCGGGCGTCCGGCGGTTGTCATCGACATCATGTCCGACACGATCATCATCCCGTCCCCCATTGCGGGCAGTTGCCCGGGCGGCGGCGGACGGTGTGGCGCGCTGATCACGGGGCGCCCGTGGCCCTGACAATGGCGGCATTCGACCGCGAGATCGGCGCGGAAGCCCTGGCGATGTGGGTGGACTTCCGGGCCTGCTGGTGCGGCCCGTCCCGCGCAGCGACGCCCGCATTCGAAGCCGCTGCGCAGACGCTGGAACCCCGCGTCCGGCTGGCAAAGCTCTCGGCCCGCCTATGATGAGGGATGGCGCGCCGAGCTTCACTCAGCACAGGAACCCCCATCGCAAGCCTGCGACACGCATCCCGTAGCGGGCGAACTCGGTCCGGCGTGCGGCGTGCAGTTCGGCGGGGCGGGAAGGCCACCACACGCCCGGTGGCGCCAGGGGCGGCACGGGGTGCCGGGGCGGGGTCGCGTTGCTGCACCCAGTCGACCACCGGGCCCGAGGGCTGGTAGCCGTCCACCAGTTGCTGCAGCAGCGCGCGGATGTCG
>CALMSN010000238.1 GCA_937872325.1 uncultured Xanthobacter sp.
GGATGGCGGGGGCCCCGAACCCCCCGACCCCCGGCCCCCCCGCCGCCGCGCCCCCCGCCGGGCTCGCGGCGGGGGGGGGGGGGGGGGGGGCGACCCGCCGCTCCAGGGCGACGTGCGCCCCGGCCCGCGCCAGCCGGGCGGTGGTGACCGCCAGCGTCTTGGCCACCACCTTTGGCGGCAGGCCCGGAAGCAGGGTGGAGATCATCGCCACCCGCTGCCGGCAATAGGGCGCGATCGAAAGCAGTGCGGGAGCGAGCCCCGCTGCCGCGCGCACCATGGGCTCGGGCACGGCGTAGGGAATGACCTTCATGGTGGCCACCAGCTCGCCGGCGGTGACGGAGCGGAAGTCGGCCAAGGTGGCGAGGGTGATGGCCTCATCCACGCCGTTGAAGGCCGCCAGCGCGGCGGGGCTCACCCGCAGCACGCCGGCGGTGGCGGCGTAGAGATTGGCCCGGCCGGTATCCGCCGGCCGCGGATCGACATGGCGTCCGGCGACGGCGGCGGCGAGGCGATCGGCGGCGATGTCCTCCGGAAGGTCTTGGGCCTCCAGGCGCGCCGCCACCACCGCCGCCACCCCGGCGGCGGCGAGCCGCCCGAGCTCGGCGGGGCCGATGTGGGTGCCCTTCTTCAGCGTGCCGTCCGGAAGGCGCACGGCGTGGGCGAGGATGGCGCCCTCGGCCTCGGCGAGGGGGAAGCTGCCGAAGATCATGTGTTCGCCGCGGCCCTGGAGCGCTCCTGCGGCGCCTTCGGCTGGGCGGCCGGCAGGCGGCGGGCGGCGATCACCTCGGCCAGCACCGCCACCGCGATCTCCGCCGGGCTCAAGGCGCCGATCGCCATCCCGATGGGGGCATGGATGCGCGCCGAAAGGGCCGGCCCGATGCCGGCCTTCTCCAGCCGCTCCAGCCGCTGGGCATGGGTGCGGCGCGAGCCGAGCGCGCCGATGTAGAAGCACTGCGCCCGCAGCGCCGCCGCCAGCGCCGGCTCGTCGATGCGCGGATCGTGGGTGAGCGCCGCGACCGCCGTGAAGGGGTCGAGCCCATAGGCCGGCAGCGCGACGTCGGGCCACTCGGCGATCACCGGCACCGCGCCGAAGCGTTCCGCGGTGGCGAAGGCGGTGCGGGGGTCGAGCACGGTCACGTCGAAGCCGGCCGCCGCCGCCATGGGGGCGAGGGCCTGCGAGATATGCACCGCGCCCACCAGCAGCAGCCGCGGCGGCGGGAGCTCGACGCCCAGGAAGATGCGCCGGCCCTGCGCCTCCACCACCGTGCTGCGCCGTTCGCCCAGCGCGGCGGCGAGCTCGGCGGCCAACGGGTCGTGGGCAATCTCCTCGGCCGCCACCAGCCGCTGGCCCGCGCCGTCGAGGGGCGTCACCAGCACGCAGGCCCGCCGGGCGGCGCGGGCGGCGTTCAGCGCGGAAAGAAGATCGAGATGCATGCGCCTGCCTTCCTGGAACCGAATGGTCTTGGCCCGGATCCGGCCCCGCGGCGCCTGATCGCGGGGCCGGTGGCGGGTCGGATCACGGGATGCCGGAAGCGGGTTTGAGCGGCGGGCTCAGTCCACCCGCTCCACATGAACGCTGATCCGGCCCCCGCAGGAGAGGCCGACCCGCCATGCGGTCTCGTCCGCCACGCCGAAGCTGAGGAGGCAGGGAACGCCGGAGGCGATGACGTCGGCCGCCGCGCTCACCACCTCGCCCTCGACGCAGCCGCCCGATACCGAGCCGAGGAAATGCCCGTCGGCGTCGATCACCACCCGGCTGCCCGGCGGGCGCGGCGCCGAGCCCCAGGTCTCGATGACAGTGGCGACGGCCACCCCGCGTCCCTCCCGGCGCCAGGCTTCCGCCTGGTCCAGAATGGCGGCATCGTCCGCCTGCATCTTGCTTCCTCCGGGGATTTTCCGCGTATCCCGCCCTATACTGTTCGCCCCGCGTTGCGTTCGCGGGAATATAATAAGCGACCTTGCCGCCCCGGAACCGCGATGTCGAGCCCCCCGTTTCGGAGGTCCACTCAAGCACCCGCCGCCTTCCCCGCCGCCACCTTGCGCTCGGCGGAGGATCTCGTCGCCGCCGGACTGCTGGCGCCCGCGGCCAAGGCCGGGGCGAAGGCGGTGGCCGGCCGCTATGCGGTGGCGGTGACGCCCCAGATCGCCGGCGCCATTGATCGCGCCGACCCGCAGGATCCGCTCGCCCTGCAGTTCCTCCCCGATCCGCGGGAGCTGGAGACACTGCCGGAAGAGCGCGCCGACCCCATCGGCGACGACGCGTATTCCCCGGTGCCCGGGGTGGTGCATCGCTATGCGGACCGGGTGCTGCTGAAGGTCACCGGCGCCTGCGCGGTCTACTGCCGCTTCTGCTTCCGCCGCGAGATGGTGGGTCCGGGGGCCGCGAGCCTGCTGGAGCCCGCGGCGCTGGAGGCGGCGCTCGACTACATCGCCGGTGCGCCGCAGGTGTGGGAGGTCATCCTCACCGGCGGCGATCCGCTGGTCCTCTCGCCGCGGCGGCTGGCCGAGGTGGTGGAGCGCCTGGCAGCCATCGACCACGTCAAGATCGTGCGGGTGCACACCCGGGTTCCGGTCGCCGCGCCGGAGCGCATCACCCCGGCGCTGGTGGCGGCGCTGCGGGGGGCCGGCATCACGCCGTGGGTGGCGGTGCACGCCAACCATCCGCGCGAGCTCTCCGGGCCGGTGCGCGATGCCCTCGCCCGCCTTGCCGATGCCGGCATCCCGCTGGTGTCCCAGACCGTGCTGCTGCGCGGCGTGAACGATGATGCGGCGACCCTGGGGGCCCTCTTCCGCGGCCTCGTGGAATGCCGGGTGAAGCCCTATTACCTCCACCATCCGGACCTCGCGCCCGGCACCGCGCATTTCCGCCTCGGCATTCGCGAAGGCCAGGCGCTGGTGCGGCAGTTGCGCGGCGCGCTCTCGGGTCTCGCCCAGCCGACCTATGTGCTGGACATTCCCGGTGGCGCCGGCAAAGTTCCCCTCACCCCGGTCCATGTGGCCGAGGCCGGCGACCGGCTGGCGGTGACCGACAATTGCGGCGGGGGGCATCTCTACCCCCCCCCCCCCCGGCGCGCGCCCCGCCAAGGGTCCGCATCCGGCCGATGCTCATTCAGGAAGGCGGCAGCACAAGCCGCCACGCAAGAAACGAACAAAAACTGTCTTGGGGAGATACGTCCATGGTTGCGCTCCGCCGCCTCCAGCAGCCGGGCCGGGAACGGGCCGATCGCATCGTCAGCGCCGTGGGCACGGCGGAAAGCCTGGAATTCACGCTCACGCCCGGCCTCACGCTGAATGCCGCCATCAGCGGGCCGCTGCTGCGGGCGGGCATCGAGGCCGCCCAGGTGGAGCTGAGCGGCGGCGCCTTCGGGCCGCTGACCTACGTCATCCCCGCCGCGGCCTGCGATCCCGGGCATGCGGCCTGGTATTCCTCCGCCCGCAAGCCGGAAGGCACCAGCCGGCTGGATGCCGCCAACGTCACTTTCGGCCGCCGGGAAGGCGGGCCCTTCACCCATTGCCACGCCTTCTTCACCGGGCCGGACGGCGTCCGCCGCGGCGGCCACGTGATGCCGCTGGACACCGTCGTCGCCGCGCCGATCACCGCCCGGGCCTACGGCGCGCGCGAGGTCGGGGTGGGGGTGGAGTTCGATCCCGAGACCGATTTCACCCTCTTCACCCCGCGGGCGCTCTCCGGGGTCGGCCCCAGCCGGCGCCGGCTGGCCTTCGCCAGGGTGCGGCCCAACACCGACATCGTCACCGCCGTCGAGGAGCTGTGCCGCCGGCACGGCTTTGCCGCCGGCACGGTGCGCGGCGGGGTGGGCAGCCTCGTCGGCGCGTGCTTCGCGGACGCGCCGGACGTGAGCGACTATGCCACCGAGGTGTTCGTCCGCTCCGGGGTGATCCGTCCGGGCCCGGACGGCGAGCCCGAGGCGGCGCTCGACGTCGCCCTGGTGGGGATGAGCGGATGCCTCGCCGAAGGCCGGCTGGTGCGGGGCGAGAACCCGGTCTGCATCACCTTCGAGATCGCGGTGGAAGAGACCGTGGCCTGACAGCTCTCGCCGAGAGCCGGGCGGGCTTGGGCGGACCGGGAGACGGGGGCGGCACGCAGCGCAGGAGCCCGGATGTTTCCGGGCCCCGTTCGCAACGCGGCCGGCCGCCTGCCCGGCCGGATCGCCCCTTACCGGGAGGGAGGGGCGAGGTGCGCCTTGCGGTTGGCGATCACCGAGATGATCACCAGTTGCAGGAAGTGGTAGATCATGATCGGCGTGATGATGAGCGACAGCTCGGGCACCGCGCCGAACATGACCCGAGCCATGGGCAGGCCGGTGGCCAGCGACTTCTTCGAGGCGCAGAACTGCACCGCGATCGTATCGGCGAGGTTGAAGCCGGCGAGCCGGCACACCAGCCCCACGATGCCGTAGACGGCGAAGAACAGCACCAGCACCCCGGCGACGATCTCCACCAGCAGCAGCGGCGACTGCCCGCTCCAGACCCCCGCCGCCACGCTGTCGCAGAACGAATTGTAGACGATGGCCAGGATCACCGCCCGGTCCACCGTCTTCACGAGGCTCTTGTGGCGATGCACGGTCTTCGCCAGCAGCGGCCGCAGGATCTGCCCCGCGCCCAGAGGCAGGATCACCATCACCACCAGCTTCAGGATCACCTCGCCGAGGGCCATCCCGCCGCCGGTGGCGTGGAGATACCAGGCCATCAGCAGCGGCGTCACGAACACCCCGATGAGGCTCGAGATGGAGGCGTTGAAGATCGCCACTGCCACGTTGCCGTTGGCCAGCGAAGTCATCGCCACGGACGACGACACCGTCGAGGGCAGCGCCGCCAGGAAGAAGAAGCCGATGGCCACCCCGTCCGGCAGGGTGCCGCCCAGCAGCGGCATGGCGATCACCGCGATCAGCGGAAACAGCACGAACGTCGCCAGCTGCACCACCACATGGAGCTGCCAGCGGGTGGCGCTCTCCAGCAGGTGGCGGGTCTCCAGCGAGAGGCCGTAGAGGAAGAAGATGACGGCGACGCCGTAGGTCGCGGCCTTGTCGGCGTGCAGCACGCCGCCGGTCACGCCGGGGGCCGGCCACAGCAGGGCCAGGACCACCACGATCACCAGAGCGGGCAGGAACGGATCCTGCTTCAGACGATGCCACATCAGCCGGCCACCGGCAGGCGTGCTCGACGCGAACGCAACATTACTTCCCCCTCACCTGTCCTGCGCCGTTCTGGCGCGTCATGCCGGCGCCATCCGGCCCGCTTTTCACCGCCGCGGCCAGCGCCGTCGCGAAGGCGGTGAGGAAGCGATCGGCGAAACGGCGGGCGGCGCCGGCCAGGATGCGCTGGCCCAGCACGGCCAGCCGGCCGCCCATCTCGGCCTCGGCGACATAGTCGAGCTTGGTCGCCCCGCCGACGGGCGTCAACCGCACCCGCACCGTGCCCCGCGCCATCCCAGCCACGCCGCCTTCCCCTGCCCCGCGCATGCGGTAGTGTTCCGGGGCGATGCTCTCGTCGATGACGAGGCGGCCGGCGAGACGGACGCGAATCGGCCCCACCCGGCCGCAGACCACCGCCCGCAATTCGTGCGCCGACAGCCGGTGCAATTCCTCGCAGCGGGGAATCAGCAGGCGCAGCAGCTCGGGATCGTTGAGCCCGGCCCACACCACCTCCCGCGGGGCCTCGATCCTGATGCTTCCGGCGATCTGAAGGGACATGGGACGAAAAGGCTTTCCTTGGGGACGGAGGGGTGCAGGGCGAATTGTGTCGCGCGCGGGGTCAGGTTATGACTCGAATAAGACAGACGCCCAATCACCGGGCACGATCAAATCGTAGGCGAACCGAAACCCGGCGCCGCGCCGGCGTTGGCAAACCACAGGAGACCGGCGGCGGATGGAAGTTTTCCTCCAGCAGTTGATCAACGGCCTGACGCTGGGCTCCATCTACGGCCTCATCGCCATTGGATACACCATGGTGTTCGGCATCATCGGCATGGTGAACTTCGCCCATGGCGACGTCTTTATGGTCAGCGCCTTCATCGCCCTGATCTGCATGCTGGTGCTCTCCACCGTGCTGGGCATCAGCTCCATCTTCCTGATGCTGGCGATCACCCTGGTGGTGGCGATGGCCTTCACGGGCCTCGTGAGCTGGTCCATCGAGCGGGTGGCCTACCGGCCCTTGCGGGGCTCCTTCCGCCTCGCGCCGATGATCTCGGCCATCGGCATGTCCATCCTGCTCTCCAACTTCGTGCAGGTGGCGCAGGGGCCGCGCAACAAGCCGCTGCCGCCCATGGTGCCAGATGTGATCGTGCTGATGGAGCGCGACGGCTACCAGGTGACCCTCGCCTACAAGCAGCTCATCATCATGGTGGTCACCGCGGCCCTCCTCGCCGGCTTCTGGTGGCTGGTCCAGAAGACCTCGCTGGGCCGGGCGCAGCGGGCCTGCGAGCAGGACCGCAAGATGGCCGCGCTGCTCGGCATCAACGTGGACCGCACCATCTCCCTCACCTTCGTCATCGGCGCCGCTCTCGCGGCCGTCGCGGGGGTGATGTACCTGATGTATTACGGCGTGGTGAACTTCGCGGACGGTTTCGTGCCGGGGGTGAAGGCCTTCACCGCCGCCGTGCTGGGCGGCATCGGCTCCCTGCCCGGAGCGGTGCTGGGCGGGCTGCTGATCGGCCTCATCGAGACCTTCTGGTCGGCCTACTTCTCCATCGAGTACAAGGACGTGGCCGCCTTCTCCATCCTCGTGGTGGCGCTGATCTTCCTGCCCCAGGGCCTGCTCGGCCGGCCGGAAGTGGAGAAGGTCTGATGGGGGCTCCCACCGCCGACCTCTGGGAGCCGAAGGTTCCGGAGGACACCGATCCGGCGGCTCCGGAGCCGGTCGCCCCGGCTCCCACGGCCTCGCCGCTCCTGGCCGCCCTCAAGGACGGGGTGCTGAGCGGCATCATCACCTTCCTGCTGCTCACCCCCCTGGTCGGCTTCCGGGCCACCGAGAGCGGCAGCGGGCCGCTCACCCTCACCACCCGCTTCGGCCTCGTCCTCGTGCTGGCGGGGCTGGTGGCGGGCTTGCGCTTCACGCTGCTCGCCACCCTCTGGCGGCCCGACCGGGTTGCCGCCGTGAAGCCGCCCTCCCCGCTCCTGACGGCGGCCGGGCACGCTTTCGGCCCGGCGCTCAAGCCGGCCTTCTTCGCCTTCGCCATCGCCTATCCGTTCATCGCCGTCTACCTCACCGGCGGGCTGTCGCCGAGCCGCTACTGGGTGGACCTCGGCATCTACATCCTCACCTATGTGATGCTGGGCTGGGGGCTGAACATCGTGGTCGGCCTCGCCGGGCTGCTTGATCTCGGCTACGTCGCCTTCTACGCCGTGGGCGCCTACACCTTCGCCCTGCTCTCCACCTCGGTGCCCATCAGCGACTTCTTCGCCGGGGCGCTGGGCGAGGACTTCTGGAAGGCGTGGTCGTTCTGGGTCTGCCTGCCGGTGGCGGGCATCCTGGCGGCGCTGTGGGGGGTGATCCTCGGCTTCCCGGTGCTGCGACTGCGTGGCGACTACCTCGCCATCGTCACCTTGGCGTTCGGCGAGATCATCCGCCTCGTGCTCATCAACTGGGTGTCGCTCACCAACGGCGCCTCGGGCATCTCCTCCGTCCCGCCCATCACCTTCTTCGGCATTCCGTTCTCCTCAGGGGACGACGGCTTCGCGGCCCTTTTCGGCTTCGATTTCGATTCCATGCACCGGATCATCTTCCTCTACTTCGTGATCCTGGCGCTGGCCGCCCTCACCGCCCTCGTCACCCTGCGGCTGCGGAAGATGCCGGTGGGCCGGGCGTGGGAGGCGCTGCGGGAGGACGAGATCGCCTGCCGCTCGCTCGGCATCGACACCACCCTGACCAAGCTCACCGCCTTCGCCACCGGCGCCATGTTCGGCGGTTTCGCCGGGGCCTTCTTCGCGGTGCGGATCCGGTTCGTCTCGCCGGAGAGCTTCACCTTCATGGAATCGGCGGTGATCCTGGCCATCGTGGTGCTCGGCGGCATGGGCTCGCAGATCGGCACCGCGGTCGCCGCCATCCTGCTGATCGGCGGCATGGAGATGCTGCGCAACCTGAACTTCCTGAAGGCGCCCTTCCTGTTCGGGCCGGACTTCGACCCCTCGCTCTACCGCATGCTGATCTTCGGCTTCGCCATGGTGACGGTGATGGTGCTGCGCCCGCGCGGCCTGGTGGCGAGCCGCATGCCCACCATCTTCCTGCGTGAACGAAAGGCCGTCTCCGGCGCGCTGGTGAAGGAGGGCCACGGCTGATGGCCGTTCCCGTTCCCGCCCCCGCCGCCGCACCCCGCTGGGCCACCGATCCGATCCTGTCGGTGGACCGCCTCGCCATGCGCTTCGGCGGCCTCGTGGCGGTGGACGACGTGTGCTTTTCCGCCGGCCGCGGCGACGTGACGGCGGTCATCGGCCCCAACGGCGCCGGCAAGACCACGGTGTTCAACTGCATCACCGGCTTCTACAAGCCGACCTCCGGCGCCATCCGCCTGACGCAGGGCGGGCCGGCGGCGCCGGCGGAGATATCCGCCCTCACCTCGGCCGGCCTTGCCAGCGCGAAGACCGCCGAGGGCGCCCTGTTCCTGCTGGAGCGCCTGCCCGACCATCACGTCGCGGCGCGGGCCAGGGTGGCGCGCACTTTCCAGAACATCCGCCTGTTCTCCGGCATGACGGTGCTGGAGAACCTGATGGTGGCGCAGCACACCTCCATGGCCGAGGCAGGCCTGATCACACCCGCGGCGCTGCTGAACCTGAAATCCTGGCGGGGCCGGCA
>CALMSN010000239.1 GCA_937872325.1 uncultured Xanthobacter sp.
GGCGGCCGGCGGCGGACGGGAGACGGCGCTGCGCCGGGCCGACTTTCCCCACGCCTTGACCCTCACCACCCGCTGGATGGACGTGGACGTCTATGGCCATGTCAACAACGTGAACTATTATTCGTTCTTCGACACCGTCGTGAACGAATACCTGATCCGCCACGGCGTCCTGAACCCGGTGACCGACACCATCGTCGGCATCGTCGCCGAGACCCGGTGCATCTATTTCCGCTCGCTGTACTTCCCGGCGCCGCTGGAGGCGCGGCTGCGGGTGGCGCGGCTCGGCTCGTCCTCGGTGCGCTACGAGATCGGCCTGTTCCAGGGCGAGGACGACACCGCCGCGGCGCAGGGCCACTTCGTCCATGTCTATGTGGAGCGGCCGGCCCAGAAGCCGGTGCCCATCCCGGCCCCGGTGCGGGCGGTGCTGGAGCTGCTGGTGCCGCGGGCGTGAAGGCGGCATGAAAAAAAGGCCGGCCCCTTGCGGAGCCGGCCGGCGGAGGTGAGGTGTGCTCCCGAAGGCCTGCCGGGCCTTGAAGCTCTTTCCCGTTGGGAAATGCTCCAGGCCCGGCCTGTGCTCACGAGAAGAACTGGGCGCCGTTGGCCGAGATGGTCGAGCCGCTGATGAAGCCGGCGCCGTCCGAGGCGAGGAAGACCACGCAGCGGGCGATATCCTCCGGCGTGCCGAGGCGGCCGACCGGGATGGTGGCGACGATCTTGGTCAGCGCTTCGGCCGGCACCGCGCGCACCATCTCGGTGCCGATATAGCCCGGCGCGATGGCGTTGACGGTGATGCCGAACTTCGCGCTCTCCTGCGCCAGGGCGCGCACGAAGCCGATCTCGCCGGCCTTGGCGGCCGAGTAGTTGGTCTGGCCGAACTGCCCCTTCTCGCCGTTGACCGACGAGATGCAGATGACGCGGCCGAACTTGCGCTCGCGCATGCCTTCGATGACCTGGCGGGTCATGTTGAAGTTGGAGTTGAGGTTGGTGTTGATCACCGCGCCCCACTGCTCGGCGGTCATCTTGTGGAACTGGCCATCGCGGGTGATGCCGGCATTGTTGACCAGCACGTCGATGGGGCCGAGATCGGCCACCACCTTGGCGACGCCGGCCTTGCAGGCCTCGAAGTCGGAGACGTCCCACTTGTAGGACGCGATACCAGTCTTCTCGGTGAAAGCCTTTGCGGCTTCCTCGTTGCCGGCGAAGCTGGCGGCGACGGTGTAGCCCTCGGCCTTGAGGGCGAGGGAGATGGCCTCACCGATGCCTCGGGTGCCTCCGGTGACCAATGCGACTCGGGCCATTGTTTCCTCCTTTGATTACTCTCGATCTTGAGATGATTTACCCACGCGCGAAGCGGATCGAGCCACGCTTGGTATGGTGTCGGGGAAGCGGGGAGGGGCGTTGCGCCGGGGGGCGCCACGCGATCGCCGGTCGCGCATGCGGGCAACATGCAACGGCCGGCGGAAGGAAGGAGCGGCGGCGAACCGGTCGCGCCGCCCGGAGCGGATCCCGGACGCGCGGCCTGGCGGGAACCCGCCGGCCGCGGCCATCCGGGGACGGGGTCAGTCGCGCTCGACGCAGAGCGCGACGCCCATGCCGCCGCCGATGCACAAGGTGGCGAGGCCCTTCTTGGCGTCGCGCTTCTGCATCTCGTGCAGCAGGGTGACCAGGATGCGCGCGCCGGAAGCACCGATGGGGTGACCGATGGCGATGGCGCCGCCATTGACGTTCACCTTGGCGGTGTCCCAGCCCATGTCCTTGTTGACCGCGATGGCCTGGGCGGCGAAGGCCTCGTTGGCCTCGACGAGGTCGAGGTCGGAGGCCTTCCAGCCGGCCTTATCCAGCGCCGCGCGCGAGGCCGGGATGGGGCCGGTGCCCATGATCGCCGGATCGACGCCGGCCTGCGCCCACGACACGATGCGGGCGAGCGGGGTCTTGCCCTCGGCCTTGGCCCGGGCGGCGCTCATCAGCACCAGGGCCGCGGCGCCGTCGTTGATGCCGGAAGCGTTGCCGGCGGTGACCGCGGCCACCTTGCTGAAGGCGGGCTTCAACTTGGTCATCGCCTCGACGCTGGCGCCGGCGCGGATGTACTCGTCGGAATCGACCACCACGTCACCCTTGCGGGTGGTGATGGTGACCGGGGTGATCTCGGCCTTGAAGCGACCGGACTTCTGGGCCGCCTCGGCCTTGTTCTGCGAGGCCACGGCGAACTCGTCCTGGTCCTGCCGGGTGATCTGGAACTGCTTGGCCACGTTCTCGGCGGTGATGCCCATGTGGTACTGGTTGTAGACGTCCCACAGGCCGTCCTTGATCATGGTGTCGGTGGACTCGAGGGCGCCCCTGCCCTGGCCCTTGGGCAGGGGCGCGGGCGGCTCGGACTGGCTCATGGATTCCTGGCCGCCCGCGACCACGATCTCGCTGTCGCCGTTGGCGATCGCCTGGGCGGCGAGGGTGACGGCGCGCAGGCCCGAGCCGCACACCATGCTCACGCCCCATGCCGGGCTGCCGACCGGTACGCCGGCCTTGATGGAGGCCTGGCGGACCGGATTCTGGCCCTGGCCGGCGCTCAGCACCTGGCCGAGGATGACCTCGCTCACCGCCTCCGAAGGGACCCCCGCCTGGTCGAGGGCGGACTTGATGGCGATGGCACCGAGATCATGCGCCTTCAGCGGAGACAGCGCCCCGTTGAACGACCCGACCGGGGTGCGGGTGGCGCTGACGATGACGACCTCATCCTTCATTGTGGTCTCCTCGAGATATCCGGCTGATTTGATGTCTGACTAGGGAGTTCCGGCGCGCGGCTTAAACTGATCGGCGCCCCGATGGAAGGATATCGACGGGTTCTGGGCGGGAAAAACGGGCGGATGGGGGCTTCGGGCTGTTTCCCGCACGCCCGGGCGCCTTCCCCTGGGGCGGGCGCCTTCTGTCAGGGCCCTATCGTGAATTGACGCAACCATCTGTCAATGACCCATATCATGGCCACGCCACCATGGCGGAAGGTCTGATCACGCACCGCGCTTGTGGATCGGAGCCTTGCCACAGCGCGCCGGGGCGGGCAAGCGGCTTTCCGCACTGCCGCACCATCACTGCTGCCGGCGCGAGGGTGGAATGGCGGTGTCCGTGCGCGGCCTGCGTGGGCGCTCTCCGAGGTGCTTGCCGGGAGGAAACCGAATTTGGTGGCCCTCGCCCGGGAAACGCCTTAACGTGCGCTCTATCTCAAGGAGTTTGGACGATCGGACAATGGCAAAGTCGCAAGAGCCAGTCACCATCAAGAAGTACGCCAATCGCCGGCTCTACAACACGGGCACGAGCACCTACGTGACCCTGGAAGACCTCGCCAACATGGTGAAGGAGGGTGAGGATTTTGTGGTGTACGACGCCAAGAACGGCGACGATATCACCCATTCCGTCCTCACCCAGATCATCTTCGAGCAGGAGAACAAGGGCCAGAACCTCTTGCCCATCGCCTTCCTGCGCCAGATCATCCGCTTCTATGGCGATAGCATGCAGATGCTGGTTCCGCGCTATCTGGAAGCGTCCATCGACAGCTTCACCAAGGATCAGGAAAAGTTCCGCGATCACATGGCCAAGACGCTCACCGGCACGGGCTTCGGCCTCGATGACCATGTGCGGCGCAACATGGAAATGTTCGAGCGGGCCTTCCACATGTTCCTGCCCTTCCCGAAGACGGAAGACGGGATCGGCC
Organism: uncultured Xanthobacter sp.; assembly: GCA_937872325.1. GTDB lineage: Bacteria > Pseudomonadota > Alphaproteobacteria > Rhizobiales > Xanthobacteraceae > Xanthobacter. The sequence continues at coordinate 3,704 of CALMSN010000239.1, forward strand.
CGGCCGCGCTGGCCGCGCCGCAGCCGACCCCGGCCGGGCAGCCCACCGCCGACCGTACCCATGACGAGCTCGACGTGCTGAAGCGCCAGATGGCGGAGATGCAGGCCAAGCTCGCCCAGCTCGTGGTGCCGCCCGCGCCCGAGGCCCCCGCTGCAGATCCGGCCCCTGAGTCGTTTCCTGACGAGGCGCCCGGCCAGGGCTCGACCGGCACCGACGGCCACTGAACTGCCAATGACCCGGCCGGACTGAGATCCGGCCGGGTTCATCTTTGACTGCCGCAGGCATCTGGCCGTGATGAGGCCGACGCCTTCCCAGGACATCGCTCCCGGACCTATCTGCAGGGCCAGCCGGAGCGCCGCGCGCTCGACGACTGAGGTCCGCTGACCGATCGTCCGCCGCGCCCCGGGCCGCGCCTCTCCTCAGTCTTCGCGCGGCGAGATGGCGAAGTCGCGCTGGGCGACGCGCACCGACACCGAGAAGCCGGCCACCACATCCAGCAGCATGATGCACAGCAGGATGGCGAACACCGAATTGCCGGCCTGCCGCACCAGAAGAAATTCCGCCAGCCCCACCACGAACACCAGCATCGACAGCATATGGTCGATGATGGAACGCGAGGTGATGCGTGTCGACTTCACGATCTCGAAGAAGAGGAAGAAAAGGCTGATCGCGATGAAAACCTCGGCCATCGAGACCGTCCATTCCGCCCCCGAAAGCATCGATACCGTCGTGAGCGGGTGGTCCCAGTCGAGGGTCGGCGTCAGGAACGCGAAGATGTTGAAGATGGCGAGCGGAATGATGAGCAGGGGAATCGGGGTCAGCATCAAGGACTCCTCGGCCGGTGCGACTGCGCACTGGTAGACCGGGCGCGGCGGCGGGTCAAAGTCCCGTGAGATCAGGGCGAGGCGCCCCTTGCCTGCCGCGGGGGCCGGGCGCGGGCGCAGTCCGGCCCTGGCACCGGGGGCGGGCCCGGGCGTCGCTCGGTTTCCGAGGCGGGGGCCGGCTCCGAAGAGCAGCGGCGTCGCTCATCCGGGCTGGCGGAAAACCGTTGCCGGAATCGGACCCCGAGCTTCCGGGTGTCGGAGCAAGGCGGAGTAGGGGGCGCAGGACGCAGCCCTACGGAGAGGATGGAATCAGCTCATCCGCTCAGGGCACCAGCGCCTTGGCCCGCCAACGCTCACCAGCCTCGTGCCCCAAATGCCCGGAGCATGAATCCTGCTCTTCGGCCGGGCCTGAGCCTTGCCCGCCCGGCACCGTCCGAAAGCCCAATGCCGATGGTATTTGAAGTGAAGAGCCCCTCACAAAGCCTCTGGGCGGAAGGGGAGGTATTTTAATCCGCCCGCCGGACGCCGGCCACAGTTGATGCGGCGAGCATCGGCAACGCCGCAGGTGGCCGAAAGACCTGGCCAGCCGCGCCCACGAGGTTTTGTTAGAGGCGTTAAGCCTGCCGCAGCACGCGGGGCATCACCCCGGCATGCGGATATTCCGCCTCGCCGAACCGTAAAGCCGGTGCACGGGTGGAGGCCGCCGCCGAAAGTCGCGCGCGAGGGCGGCTTGGCGATTCGCTGATGCGGACACAAAAAGCGAGAGGGTGATTCACCGATCGGATTGAGCCAATCCGATCGGTGAATCACCCTCGCGGTTCGCGTCGCCGGAGCGCGCGGAATGGGGAGGCCTGAAGCGTCAGGCCTCGGTGAAGCTCAGGCCTCGACCTTGGGCTTCAGGATCTGCCGGCCCTTGTACATGCCGGTCTTCAGATCGATGTGGTGCGGACGGCGCAGCTCGCCGGAATCCTTGTCTTCCACATAGGTGGGCTGCTTCAGCGCATCGGCCGAGCGGCGCATGCCCCGACGGGAAGGTGACGTTTTTCTCTTGGGGACTGCCATCGTCCGAACTCCTCAAAGCGCGCGCTGCCTGCTGCGGCGGTTCGCGCAGGACAGCGAAACCTGCTTCTTGATTGAAGGCGCGCCTTATACAGGCAAGCGCGCCGGAACGAAAGCCCCCCGCCTTGCTTTCCGCCCTGCGCCTCAACAAAGCCCTCTTGCCAGCCGACGAGGCTTCGGCGAGGGTGCGCCCGCTTCGGGGACAACCCGCACTGCCGAGGAATACGGACCCATGATGCGTTTCCCCCAGTTTGCCGTTCTGAGGGCTGCTCCCCTGAAGGTCGCGCTCGCCGCCTCGGTGGCCGCGCTGGCGCTGGCCGGCCCCGCGGCCGCGCAGACGCCCGCTGCCACCCCGGCGCCGGCTGCTGCCGCGGCCGCCGACCCGGTGGTCGTGGTGATTGATGGCACCCCGATCCGCGCCAGCGACGTTCTCATCGCCGAGGAGGATATCGGTCCCGGCCTGCCGCCCCAGCTCCAGGGCGACCAGCGCAAGGAATACGTCCTCTCCTTCCTCACCGACATGACCCTGCTGGCCAAGGCCGCCGAGGCGCAGAAGCTCGACCAGACCCCCGAGTTCGCCCAGCGCGCCGCCTATGCCCGCACCAAGGCGCTCATGGAATCGCTGATGACCAAGGAGGCCAAGGCCGCGGTCACCGCCGAGGCCAAGCGCAAGACCTATGAGGAGTTCGTCAAGTCGTCCCCGGCCGAGACCGAGGTGCGCGCCCGCCACATCCTGGTGGAGGACGAGGGCAACGCCAAGGACATCGCCAAGAAGGCCAAGGCCGGCGAGGACTTCGTGAAGCTCGCCAAGGAGAATTCCAAGGACAGCGCCGAGGACGGCGGCGACCTCGGCTACTTCACCAAGGAGCAGATGGTGCCGGAGTTCGCCGAGGCGGCCTTCAAGCTGGAGAAGGGGCAGGTCTCCGATCCGGTGAAGAGCCAGTTCGGCTGGCACATCATCAAGCTCGAGGACAAGCGGCAGAAGCCGGTGCCGGCCTACGAGCAGGTCGAGGACCAGGTGGAGCAGTATCTGGTCCGCAAGTCCCAGGCCGATCTCGTCACCAAGCTGCGCGCCGATGCCAAGGTGGAGAAGACCACCGCCGCCCCGGCCCCGGCTCCCGCCGCCGATCCCGCCAAGAAGTGAGCGGCCGGCGCGGCTCGCGCCCGTTGGCTTAAGAAGAGGGCGCTCCCGCGGGGGCGCCCTTTTTCGTTGTGGAAGCCGACCTGCGCCAAGCCGGGCGGGAGCGTGCCATTCGTCCCTGCCTTGCGCCGACGCCCGGCGTGCCCGCGGAATCGCCCCGTTGGCTGGGTGATCCAAAAATCGGCAGGCTCAAAACGGCGCCATTCCTGGTGATACGGGAGCCCCAGAATCCGCCCCGGCAGAGGCGCCGCGCCGCGGCATCCCTGCCGCCCGGGCCGGGCATCCGATCCTCGTCCCCGCGGCCGGGCGTCCTGTCTCTTGCCTTGGCCATGAAGCTGCGGCACACCCGGCGCGCCACCATTCCGGGAGCTTCCCGCATGTCGACCGCCATCTCGCCGCTTGCTCCGAAAACCGTGCCCCAGGTGCCGCAGGTGCCCGGCGTGCGCTTCGCCACGGCCGAAGCGGGCATCCGCTACAAGGGCCGCACCGACGTGCTGCTGATGGCCTTCGATGCCGGCACCACGGCGGCCGGCGTCACCACCCGCTCGCTGTGTCCCTCCGCCCCGGTGGAGTGGTGCCGCAGCATCCTCAAGAAGGGGAAGGCGCGGGGCCTGGTGGTGAATTCCGGCAATGCCAACGCCTTCACCGGCCGCAAGGGCCGGGAGGCGACGGAGCTGACCGCCGACCTCGCCGGCGCCGCGCTCGGCTGCAAGCCGTCCGAGGTGTTCCTCGCCTCCACCGGCGTGATCGGCGAGCCGCTCGACGCTACCAAGTACCAGGGCGTGCTCGCCGAGACCGCGGGCCGCCTCGCCGGGGCCTCCTGGCTCGATGCCGCGCAGGCGATCATGACCACCGACACCTTCCCCAAGCTCGCCGGCGCGCAGGTGCTGCTGGGCGACGTGCCGGTGAGCATTGCCGGCATCGCCAAGGGCGCGGGCATGATCGCCCCCGACATGGCGACCATGCTCTCCTTCGTCTTCACCGACGCGCCGATCGCCGCCGACGTGCTGCAGGCGCTGCTGGCGAAGGGGGTGAAGAACTCCTTCAACGCCGTCACCATCGATGGCGACACCTCCACCTCCGACACCCTGCTGCTGTTCGCCACCGGCGCCGCGAAAGGCCGGGGCGCCGCGACGGTGAAGGACATCGATGACCCGCGCCTGCGCCCCTTCCGCCGGGCGCTGTTCGACCTCCTCGCCGACCTTGCCGAGCAGGTCGCGCGCGACGGCGAGGGCGCCCGCAAGCTGGTGCGGATCCATGTGAGCGGCGCGGTCTCGAAGAAGTCGGCGCGGCGCATCGCCATGTCGATCGCCAACTCGCCGCTGGTGAAGACAGCGGTGGCCGGCGAGGACGCCAACTGGGGCCGGGTGGTGATGGCGGTGGGCAAGGCCGGCGAGCCGGCCGACCGCGACCGCCTCGCCATCTCCTTCGGCGACATCCGGGTCGCCCACGAGGGCGCGCGCGATCCCGACTACGACGAGGCGGAAGTCTCCGCCTACATGAAGAACGACGTGATCGACCTCACCGTCGACCTCGGCCTCGGCCGCGGCGCCGACACGGTGCTGACCTGCGACCTCACCAAGGAATATGTCGAGATCAACGGGGACTACCGCTCGTGAGGCGGGCCGCGCTGGCGGCGGCCTTCGTCGCCGCGACCGGCCTCGCGGGGGTCCGCACTGCGGATGCCGATCAACGGGCGCCGGCGTCGACGCAGATCCAGGTGACCGGCGTGGCCGTCGTCACGGTCGTCCCGGACCAGGCGACGGTTCCGGTCACCGTGACCAGCGCGGAGGAGACGTTGATCGCTGCGGCCTCGCGGACCGAGCGTGAGGTAGAGCGCCTCATGGCTTTCATCAGGGCATCCGGGGTCGCCGAAAAGGATGTGCGGGGCGACGCGATGCGGATGGTGCCGAAACGCCGTCCCGCAGCGAACGCGGCGGCAGGCGCCGGACGGCCCGGCGAGCCGAACGGGCCGCGTCCTTTGGAGGGCGAGGGCTTCGACGTCGAGGTGTCCGACACGCTGGACGCTTTTCGCGATCGCGATCTCAACTCGATGAGCTTGCTCGTCCCCGTGGT
>CALMSN010000240.1 GCA_937872325.1 uncultured Xanthobacter sp.
GGCCCGGGCGCCGCTGGCGCCAAGGGGGGTGGTGGTGGGCGCCTTTGTCGTCTTCGTCCTCGCGGGGGGGATGGAGCCGGCCACCGCCGCTCTGGTGATCGCGGTGGCGAGCGTTGCCGCCGGCATCGCCCAGGCGGCGGTGATGTGGATCGCCGCCCGCGGCGTGCCCAACCTGCCCGAGACCGGAGCGACGCCGGGCCGCACATGGCCGTGGGCGGCGGTGCGCGGGGTGCTTCGGGCGGCGCTGCCGGCCTTCCTGTTCGCCGGGCTCGGGCAGTTCCGGCTGATGATCGTGGCGGCCCTGGTCTCCGGGGTGCCGGGGGCGGTGGCGGCGCTCAATTATGCGCAGCGCCTGCTCGATCTGCCCCTCGGCCTGGTGGGGGCCAGCGCCGGCGCGGTGCTGGTGCCGGCGCTGGTGATGGCGCGCGCGAAGAGCCGCGCCGCGAACCGCCAAGAAGGGAAGGGCGGAGAAGAGGGCGGCGAAGAGGGCGCTGGCGAAGAGGGGCTTGATCAAAAAACGAAGGGCTTACAGTCGAAGCGCCAAGAGGACGTGGGCCAAGAGGACGTGGGCCACGAGGACCTGGGCCGAGGGGATCTGCACCAAGAAGACCTGCGCCGAGGAAACCTGGGCCGAGGGAATGCGGGGCAAGGAGAGCCCTGGCCAGCGGATGCTGGCCAGGGTGGCGATGGGCAACCGCCGACAGGGCAATGCGCGGAAGATCAAGGGGGTGCCGGGCAAAAGGCCCTCGGCCAAAAGGCGGCAGGTCCAGGTCGTCAAGAGGTGGCGAGTCGAGCGGCAGCGGGGCAGGGCGCGAACCACCAAGGGGCCGTCGGGCACGAGACGCCCGTGCCGATACGACCAGATACCGCGCCCCCGGATACGGCGCGACGCGATGCGGCAAGGCCGGCGATGGCAAATCCAGCGGCCGCGAGGGCTGAGCGCGTGCGCGACGACGCCGGCCGGCCGGTCGCGGCGGGCATCGCCGGCGCCGGGCTGGCTGCGCTCGCCTTCGCCCTGCCGGCGGGGGTGGGGCTGGCAGTGCTCGCCGAGCCGGTGGTTGCGGTGCTGTTCCAGCGCGGCAGCTTCGGTGCGGCCGATACCCGCTTCACCGCCGGCTTCCTCGCCGTGCTGGCCCTCGCGCTGCCCGCGCAGGGGCTGGAGAAGATCCTCGCCGCGGCGGCGCTCACCTCCGGCGCGGTCCGGCCGGCGGAGCGGATCGCCCTCGTCTCCCTCGCCGGCTGCGCGGCCGCGGCGGCCCTCCTCGCCTTCGGCGCCGGGCCGGAGGCGGCGACAGCGGCGGTGGCGCTCTCGGCGGTGGGCTCGGTGCTCGCCCTTGCCGTGCTGGTCCGCGAGGGAGAATCGGTGGCCGGGGCGCGCCAGCTCGCCGGCGGCCTCCTGGGCCTGCTGGCGGCGAGCGCGGTGATGGGGGCCGCGGTGGCGGGCCTGGCCGCGGCCTGGCCGGCGCCGGCCGGGCCGATCGGCGGCGCGCTGCGGCTCGCGGCGCTGATCGGCGCCGGCGTCGGGGTCTATGGCGCCTGCCTCCTGCCGCTGCGCCGCCTGCTGCGCGCTGCCATGGGACATGGCGGGTGACCCTCTGGAAGCCTTGCAACCCCGGCACCGGGATGGCATGAGGCGGCACGCGCGGGGGATCGCCTCGCGGGGAGGCCGCTTGGCCGCCCCGGCCTTTGGTCAATCCCGCGCGGCGCCTAAGCGCAACCCACGCGGCACCGGTCGAAGACCAGGGGCCGATGGCGCGAGGCCGGCGCAATGCCCCCCGGCATCCGGCGGCCCGGCCGTCTTTTGGAGGAGGTCGCCATGGCGGCGGTCGCGGAACGCGTTTTCTCCGGCGTGCAGCCCACCGGCAACCTGCACCTCGGCAACTATCTCGGCGCCATCAAGCGCTTCGTGGAGCTGCAGAAGAGCCACGACTGCATCTATTGCGTGGTGGACCTTCATGCCATCACCGTCTGGCAGGATCCGGAAGAGCTGAAGCGCCACACCCGCGAAGTCACCGCGGCGTTCATCGCCTGCGGCATCGATCCCAGGGCGCACATCGTGTTCAACCAGAGCCAGGTCTCCGGCCATGCCGAACTGGCCTGGATCTTCAACTGCGTCGCCCGCATGGGCTGGCTCAACCGGATGACCCAGTTCAAGGAGAAGGCCGGCAAGGATCGCGAGAACGCCTCGGTGGGCCTGTTCGCCTATCCCGACCTGATGGCGGCCGACATCCTGCTCTACCGCGCCACCCATGTGCCGGTGGGCGACGACCAGAAGCAGCATCTGGAGCTGACCCGCGACATCGCGATGAAGTTCAACAACGACTTCGGCGCCTCCATCGCCGCCGCTGGCCTCGGGGCAGGCGAGGGCGAAGGCTATTTCCCGATCACCGAGCCGCTGATCGCCGGCCCTGCGACGCGGGTGATGAGCCTGCGCGACGGCGCGAAGAAGATGTCGAAGTCGGAGCCGTCCGACTTCTCGCGCATCAACCTGACCGACGATGCCGACGCCATCGCCTCCAAGGTGCGCCGGGCCAAGACCGATCCCGAGCCGCTGCCCACCGAGGAGGAGGGCCTGAAGGGCCGGCCCGAGGCGGACAATCTCGTCGGCATCTTCGCGGCTCTGTCCGACGGTACCAAGGCCGGGGTGCTGGAGACCTTCGGCGGCGCGCAGTTCTCCGCCTTCAAGGGGGCGCTGGTGGAGCTGGCGGTGGAGAAGCTGGGGCCCATCGGCGCCGAGATGGGCCGGCTGATGGGCGATCCCGGCGCCATCGACGCCATCCTCGCCGACGGCTCGGCCCGGGCCCGGGCGATCGCCGACGCGACCATCCGCGACGTCAAGGACATCGTGGGTATGGTGCGCAGCTGAGGGTGTCCCCCGGTCCGCGCGGCAGAGCGGGACGGGGGGTGAAGGTGCTGGCCCTCAAGGGTCATGCGCCCGGCCCGCGCGGGGCGCCTGAGCGTGATTTTGGCGCCCACGACAGGCCGGAGGCGATGGCCTGGAGCCGAGGCCTGCCCCTTGGGTGCAGCCCCCCGCCCCCCGGGACCGCCGGCTTTAAGCCCGCGCGGCGACTGCGCGTGCGTTTTGGCGCCCGCCGCAGGCCGGAGGCAATGGCCTGAAGCCGGAGCCTGCCCCTTGGGTGAAAGCCGGATCCGGGGCCGCCGGCCTTGAGCCCGCGCGGTGCCTGCGCGTGCCTTTTGCCCACCGCGGCAGGCCGGAGGCGGCGGCCTGGAGCCACAGCCTGCCCCTTGGGTGAAAACCGCATCCGGGGCCGCCGGCCTTAAGCCCGCGCGGCGCCCGGATGTGCCTCGTGGCGCCCGCGATAGGCCCGAACTGGTGGCTTTTCAGCCGGTCACAAAACCTATTCGCGGAGGGGGCCGAAAAACCCGGCCGACCGCCCCCACGATGTCTTGTGAGAACTCTTGAGCTCGCGCCGCGCCAGAGCGTCCCCGCGGATTGCTGCCGAATGCCGGTGCCTGCAACCTCAGGCCGGAGTGTTCGCTGAGCCGACCTCCTGGCTCCCGCCGCAGGACGGGGCTGATGGCCCGAAGCGGCGCGGCTGCTTGATAGCGCCTGTTGGCCGCCGCAGGCCGGTGCCGAGGGCATCGCCTCCGCGGCGGTTAGGCGCAGAGGCGGCGACCTGCGACGCGCGGTCCCTGCCTTCACCCGCCCTTAACCGGCGACCGCGACAGTACGCAACGTCAGTAAGCGTTGCGTAGGGTTGCGTCATGCGTTTGGTGCGTAAGGGGGCGCCCGTCCGGGCGCCCCGCCTTGCCGGCGGCCGCAGCGCCCCGGTGCCGGGGCACGATCCGGCAGTCCTCGATACGGTGATGGTGGGCGACACGGTGGGCGAGATGGCCCGCCTGCCGGCCTCCAGCGTCGACCTGGTGTTCGCCGATCCGCCCTACAATCTCCAGCTCGGCGGCGAACTGCGCCGGCCGGACGAGAGCCGGGTCGATGCGGTCGACGACGCCTGGGACCAGTTCGAGAGCTTCTCGGCCTACGATGCCTTCACCCGCGAGTGGCTCGCCGCCGCCCGCCGGGTGATGAAGCCGGATGCGACGATCTTCGTCATCGGCTCCTATCACAACATCTTCCGGGTCGGCGCCCTGATGCAGGACCTCGGCTTCTGGATCCTCAACGACATCGTCTGGCGCAAGGCCAACCCGATGCCGAACTTCCGCGGCCGGCGCTTCACCAATGCGCACGAGACCCTGATCTGGGCCGCCCGCGACGCCTCGGCCAAGGGCTACACCTTCAATTACGAGGCGCTGAAGGGCGGCAACGAGGACGTGCAGGTCCGCTCCGACTGGCTGCTGCCCCTGTGCACCGGGCAGGAGCGGCTGAAGGACGAGGCGGGTCGCAAGCTCCACCCCACCCAGAAGCCCGAGGCGCTGCTGGCGCGGGCGCTGCTCGCCGCCTCGCGGCCGGGCGACGTGGTGCTGGATCCCTTCTTCGGCTCCGGCACCACCGGGGCGGTAGCCAAGCGCCTGCGCCGGCATTTCATCGGCATCGAACGCGAGCCGGATTATGCCGCGGCGGCGCGGGCGCGCATCGACGCGGTGGAGCCGCTGCCCGAGGCGGCGCTCGTCGCCCCGCCCAGTGCCCGCGAGGCGCCGCGGGTGGCTTTTTCCGCCCTGGTGGAGCGCGGGCTGGTGTCGCCCGGGGTCGAGCTCACCGATGCCAAGGGCCGCTTCCGCGCGGTGGTGCGGGCGGACGGCACCGTGGCGCTGACCGGCGGCGTCGCCAGTGTCGGCTCCATCCACCGCATGGGCGCGCTCGCCCAGGGGGCGGAGGCCTGCAACGGCTGGACCTTCTGGCACGTGGAGGAGGAAGGCCGGCGTCATCCCATCGACGTGCTGCGGGCCCGCCTGCGCGCGGAAATGGGCATCAGATCGGAGTGAGCGCTTCGGGTGACCGTGGACCGGCCACCCGAGCCGCTGCCGGGAGACGGCGGGCTGGCCCCGCCGCCCGCTCAGAACCTCTTGAGCCAGTGCGCGAACGGAACCGGCAGCAGGCCGGTGGGCTGCGGCCGGCCGAGGGCGCGGGCGGCCGTGCAGGGCCAGTGCGGATCGGCCAGCATCGCCTTGGCGAGCATGGCGATGTCGATCATCCCGTCGCGGATCAGCCCGTCGATGAAGACCGGATCACTCAGGTTCCAGCTGGTGGCGGCGAGGATCCCCGTCTCGGCCTTGATGCGGCCGGCGAGCGGGGCGAGGAAGCCGGGCGTCTTCCACGGCACGCCGCTGACGTCGGGGGTGTTGAAGCCCATGCTCACGTCCACCAAATCGAGGCCGTCGAGCTGCCGGACGAGGGCGATGGATTCCTCCAGCGGCTGCTCGCCGGCCACGTAGTCGGTGACCCCTAGGCGGATGGTGAGGGGCAGCCGCTCCGGCCAGACCGCGCGCACCGCGGCGAAGGTCTCCACCAGGAAGCGGGCCCGGTTGGCGGCGCTGCCGCCATAGGCGTCGGTGCGGTGGTTGGCCAGCGGCGAGAAGAAGCTCTGGCCGAGATAGCCGTGGGCGAAATGCAGCTCCAGCCACTCGAAGCCGACCTCCAGCGCCCGCCGCGCGGCGGAAACGAAGTCCGCCTGCACCCGGGCGATGTCGTCGAGGGTCATGGCCTGCGGCGCCCGCGGCAGGTTGGCGCCGAAGGCGGTGCCGGAGGGGCCGATGGGCAGCCAGCCGCTGGGGTCGTCGGCCGGAATGTGGTCGTCGCCTTCCCAGGGCCGGTTGGCGCTGGCCTTGCGGCCGGCATGGGCGAGCTGGATGCCGGGCACCGCGCCCTGGGCGGCCATGAAGCGGACGATCGGCCGCAGGCTCTCGGCCTGGGCGTCGGTCCACAATCCGAGGTCCTGCGGGGTGATCCGCCCTTCCGGCGACACCGCGGTGGCCTCCACCACCACCAGTCCGGCCCCGCCCACCGCGCGGGCCCCGAGGGTGACCGCGTGCCAGTCATTGGCATGCCCGTCGAGAGCCGAATACTGGCACATGGGCGAGACGGCGATGCGGTTTTTCAGCCGCACGTCCTTCACCGCGAGGGGACTGAACAGGTCGGCCATGGGCCGTGCCTCCTTGTGTCGGAGCGCGATGCGATCGGACCGGGTCGATCCGCGGGTCGCCCCCGGAAATATCGATGGAGCACGCGGCGCTCAGCCGATCAGGACATGCTCGGTGGTGACGATGATGGGCAGATGACCGTCCGGCAGGAAGTTCGGCTCGTCCGCCCGGGTGATGTGGTATTCCGGGGTCCGTGTCCCGGCCTTCATGTCGGCGGTGCTGTCGAACCAGGTGATGGCGAGGCCATCATAGGCCGGTGCCGGCGCCGCGGCATAGGCGGCGAGCTGCAGGTGGTTCTGCTCGTAGCGCCGCAGCACCGGGATCCGCGTCGCGATGGGGCCGTGGACGTCCTGCCAGTAGGCGCGGAACGGGGCGAGCGGCATCCCCGGGCGGCGGTTGACGAACTCGATGTTCTTCACCGCCGGCGCCGGGATCGGCCCGTCCTTGATGACGTGGACGTCCACCGGTATCCGCACCATCCGGTCGGCATCCACCAGCGGGTCGGCGGCGCGCATCGCGTCGGCATAGGCCGGCGAGGTGAGGGCGCCGGCGCAGGCGGCGGCGTCCGCGAACCACATCTCGGCGATGGCGTCGAACAGCAGCTCGCCGCGGCCATAGCCCTGCGGCAGGGCGTGCGACTGCACGTAGCGCACCAGCCCCGGCAGCTTGCGCAGCGAGGCGGCGGCGACATCCTTCCAGTCCTGCTGGAAGGCGGCGACGCTCACCTGCGGGCGCCGCTTCACGAGGTCGACGATCTTCAGCATTTCAGCCTCCCTGCCGGATGCGGGTCATGCCCGGGGCCAGGTGGTTTCAGTAGGAGCGGGGCAGGCCGAGGTCGTGCTGGGCGACGAAGTTCAGCACCATCTCCTCGGCCACCGGGGCGAAGCGGAACAGGCGGGCGTCGCGCCACAGCCGCTCGACATGGAACTCCTTGGCATAGCCCATGCCGCCCAGGGTCTGGATCGCCCGGTCGGTGGCCAGGCCGGCGGCATGGCCTGCCAGCCACTTGGCCATGTTGGCCTCGCTGCCATAAGGCTGGCCCTGGTCGTAGAGGGTGGCCGCCTTGTGGTTCATCAGCCGGGCGCATTCGGCCTGGATGTGGGCCTCGGCGAGGGGGAACTGAACCCCCTGGTAGGCGCCGATGGGGGTGTCGTTGAACACCTTGCGGTCCTTGGCGTAGGTCACCGCGAGGCGGATGGCCAGCTCGGCCGTGGCCACCAGCCCCGAGCTGGTGACGATGCGCTCGGTGTTGAGCACGTCGAGGAGCTGGCGGAAGCCGCCGTCGAGATTGCCCACCAGCTCGTGGCCCTCGATCCGCGCATCCTCGAAGAAGACGAAGGAGGAGGGCAGGGTGTTGGTGCCCACCTTGTCGATTGCCTGGTGGGTGATGCCCGCCCGGTCGCGATCCACCAGGAACAGGCTGATGCCGTCGATCTTGCTGCGGACGTCCTCGGCCTTGGTGGTGCGGGCCACCACCAGCACCTTGTCGGCCTGGGGCACGCCGGTGATCCAGATCTTCTGCCCGTTGAGCCGCCAGCCGTTGCCGTCGCGGCGGGCGAAGGTCTTGATGGCGAGGGTGTTGGTGCCGGCATCCGGCTCGGTGAGGGCCATGGCGAACTTCGCCTCGCCGTTCACCAGCCGGGGCAGCAGCTCCGCCTTCATCTCCGGGGTGCCGAACTTGGTCAGCGTGATGCCGCCGAAGATCGGGTTGCACATGAAGATCTGGCTGAGCGTCGAGCCGCCGCCGGCGGCGCACAGGGCCTCCACCGCCATGGCGAGCTCGGCCATGCCGAGGCCGGCGCCGCCATATTCCTCGGGGATGGCGATGCCGCACAGGCCGGCGGCGCAGATCTCCGCCCAGATGGCGGCGGGAAATTCCTTCTTCCCATCCAGCTCGCGCCAGTAGTCGAGGCCGAATTTCTCGCCGACGCGGCGGGCGGTGTCGATCAGGAGGCGCTGCTCCTCGGTGCGGGCGAAGTCCATGTCAGGTCCAATCCTTCCCCGTCACGCCCGCAGGAGGGCGAGGGGCTGTTGCAGAAGCGTGATGACGAGGTCGAGGAAGCGGGCGGCCTTGACGCCGTCGAGCACCCGGTGGTCGCAGGACAGGACGAGGCCCACCTCCTGCCGCAGCGCCGGGGCGCCGGCCGCGTCGGGGCGGAACACCGGCTTTGCCGCCGCCACCCCGAGGATCGACGACTGGCCGGGATTGATGATCGGCACCAGGTGCGAGGCCCCGAACATGCCGACGTTGGAGACCGAGACCGCGCCGCCGGCGAGGTCCTCGGCGGCGAGGCGGCCGTCGCGGGCCTTGTCCACCGCCGCGCTCACCGCCCGGGCGGTGGCGTCGAGGGACAGGGCCGCCACCTCCCGCACCACCGGCACCAGGAGGCCGCGCGGCGAATCCACCGCCACCCCGACATCGGTGGCGCCGAGCTCCAGCACCGCGTCGTCGGCCCAGGCGACGTTCATCTGCGGCATCCGGGCGAGGGCCCGGCCCACCGCCGCCACCACGAAATGGGTGAGGCTGACCCGCGGCGCCGCGGCGTCTGCATTCAGCTCTGCCCGCAGGGCGAGGAGGCGGGTGATGTCGGCCTCGGCCAGGACGTAGAAGTGCGGGATCTCCTGCTTGGCCGCGGTGAGCCGGCGGGCGACCACCTTCTCGATCCCGCTCGCCGGGCGGCGCACCGGCCCGGCCGCAATGGCCGCGGGCGTCGCCGGGATCGCGGCTATGGCCGGCCCGGGCGCCGGGGGGGCGGGGGG
>CALMSN010000241.1 GCA_937872325.1 uncultured Xanthobacter sp.
CTGCCGCAGCAGAGCTGCAACAGGCCCAAACCGGCCCGATCCCCTTTCCCGACTGCGGGCGCGGGCCAGGGCGGGGATCCGGGATCCCGACCCGGCCGGCGACGGTCGCGAAAGGCTCCCTCAGTCCTTCCCCTGCACGGGGGGAAGAAAGGTCATTTCCAGCTTTCCGGGTGCGCTCCAGATGACTGAGCCCAAAGGTCCGCCGACGACCCTGCCGCGGTTTTCCGCCACCTTCGATCCGCACACCCTGGCGGAGATCCGCCGCGCGGCGGCGACCGGCATCTACGACATCCGGGGTGGCGGCACAAAGCGCCGGCTGCCGCATTTCGACGATCTGTTGTTCCTTGGCGCCTCGGTCTCGCGCTACCCGCTGGAAGGCTACCGCGAGACGTGTGGCACCGAGGTGGTGCTGGGGGCGCGCTTCGCCAGGAAGCCCATTCGCCTGAAGACCCCGGTCACCATCGCCGGCATGAGCTTCGGCGCCCTCTCGGCGCAGGCGAAGGAGGCGCTGGGGCGCGGCGCATCGCTCGCCGGCACCTCCACCACCACCGGCGACGGCGGCATGACGCCGGAGGAGCGCGGCCAGTCGCAGACGCTGGTCTACCAGTATCTGCCCTCGCGCTACGGCATGAACCCGAAGGACCTGCGCAAGGCCGACGCCATCGAGATCGTCATCGGCCAGGGCGCCAAGCCCGGCGGCGGCGGCATGCTGCTGGGCCAGAAGATCTCCGACCGCGTCGCCCAGATGCGCACCCTGCCCAAGGGCATCGACCAGCGCTCCGCCTGCCGCCATCCCGACTGGACCGGACCCGACGACCTCGAGATCAAGATCGGCGAGCTGCGCGAGATCACCGATTGGGAAAAGCCGATCTACGTGAAGGTCGGCGCCTCCCGCCCCTATTACGACATCGCGCTGGCGGTGAAGTCCGGCGCCGACGTGGTGGTGCTGGACGGCATGCAGGGCGGCACCGCGGCGACGCAGGACGTCTTCATCGAGCATGTGGGCATCCCGATCCTCGCGGCCATCCGCCCGGCGGTGCAGGCGCTGCAGGACCTGGGGATGCATCGCAAGGTGCAGCTCATCGTCTCCGGCGGCATCCGCTCCGGCGCCGACGTGGCCAAGGCGCTGGCGCTGGGGGCGGATGCCGTGGCCATCGGCACCGCGGCCCTGGTGGCGCTGGGCGACAACGACCCGCGCCACGAGGCCGAATACAACGCCCTCGGCTCCACCGCCGGGGCCTATGACGACTGGCACGAGGGCCGCGACCCCGCCGGCATCACCACCCAGGACCCGGCGCTCGCCGCCCGGCTCGATCCGGTTGAGGCCGGCCGGCGGCTCGCCAACTACCTGGCGGTGCTGACGCTGGAGGCGCAGACCATCGCAAGGGCCTGCGGCAAGAGCCACCTGCACAATCTGGAGCCGGAGGACCTCGTGGCGCTGACGGTGGAAGCCGCCGCCATGGCCGGCGTGCCGCTGGCCGGCACCGAATGGATCCCCGGCCGAAACGGGCCCGGATACTGATTATCAAAAAAACAAAACCTTCCAGGAACTGAACCACATGCGACGTCGTGCCGACATTGCCCAAGAGATGGAGGGGCGCTCCGGCGCCGCCAGATCCGTAACCAGGCCAGCCGCCAGGCCGGCGGCCGGCCAGGCCGCCGGGCGGGCGGCGGACCGCGCGCCCAGGGCCAAGCCCGAAGCCCCGGCCCGGATGCGCGACCTCGCCCAGGTGGCGGCGGAAAAGGGCATCAGCTACTTCCTCATCTCCTATGTGGACCTGTTCGGCGGCCTGCGCGCCAAGCTGGTGCCGGCCGCCGCCATCGGCGAGATGCAGAAGGCGGGCGCCGGATTTGCCGGCTTCGCCACCTGGCTCGACATGACCCCGGCGGACCCGGACCTGTTCGCCATCCCCGACCCGGAAAGCCTGATCCAGCTTCCCTGGAAGCCGGAGATCGGCTGGCTCGCCGCCGACCTCTTCATGGAGGGCGCGCCGGTCGCCCAGGCGCCGCGGGCGGTGCTGAAGAAGCAGATCGCCGATGCGGCGGCGCTCGGCTACGAGATGAAGACTGGCGTCGAGTGCGAATACTTCCTCATCTCGCCGGACGGCACCGCCATCTCCGACGCCGCCGACCGGGCCGAGAAGCCCTGCTACGACCAGTCGGCCCTGATGCGCCGGTTCGCGGTGATCCGCGACATCTGCGACGGCATGCTCAAGCTCGGCTGGGGCGCCTACCAGAACGACCATGAGGACGCCAACGGCCAGTTCGAGATGAACTGGACCTACGACAGCGCCCTCCTCACCGCCGACCGGCACACCTTCTTCAAGTTCATGGTGAAGTCCATCGCCGAGGCCCACGGGCTGCGCGCGACCTTCATGCCCAAGCCGTTCATCGACCTCACCGGCTCGGGCTGCCACGCCCATGTCTCCATGTGGAAGGACGGCAGGAACGCGTTCGCCGATCCCGCCGGCGAGCTGGGCGTCTCGGCGCTCGGCTACGCCTTCATCGGCGGGCTGATCCACAACGCGGAGGGCCTGAGCGCCCTCACCAATCCGACGGTGAATTCCTACAAGCGCATCAACGCGCGGGTCACCTCCTCGGGCGCGACGTGGTCGCCCAATACGGTGACCTATTCCGGCAACAACCGCACCCACATGATCCGCATTCCGGAGGCCGGCCGCTTCGAGCTGCGCCTCGCCGACGGCGCCGCCAACCCCTACCTGCTCCAGGCGGGCGTGCTGGCGGCGGGGCTCGACGGCATCCAGAACGGCCGCGATCCGGGCAAGCGCCTCGACATCAACATGTACACCGACGGCCACAAGGTGAAGGGCGCCAAGCGGCTGCCGCTCAACCTCCTGGATGCCCTGCGCGCCTTCGAGAAGTCGAAGGTGCTGACGGAGCGGCTCGGGGCGCCCTTCGCCGGCGGCTATCTCAAGCTCAAGCTGGGGGAGTGGGATGCCTATGCCCGCCATCTCACCCAGTGGGAGCGGGACAACACCCTCGACATCTGAGAACCATCGGCAAGGCCATGTCCGCCCGCTTCTCCCTCCTCGGCCTCGTCGCCGACGCCCTGCGCGGGCCGTCCGCGCTCAAGCCCCACTGGCGCGACGCCGCGCCGAAGCCGGCCTATGACGTGGTGGTGGTGGGCGGCGGCGGGCATGGCCTCGCCACCGCCTACTATCTCGCCAAGGAGCACGGCATCGCCAACGTGGCGGTGCTGGAGAAGGCGCATGTCGGCTCCGGCAATGCCGGGCGCAACACCACCATCATCCGCTCCAACTACCTGCTGCCCGGCAACGAGCCGTTCTACGAAGCGTCGATGAAGCTGTGGGAGGGGCTGGAGCAGGACCTCAACTACAACGCCATGGTTTCCCAGCGCGGGGTGCTGAACCTGTTCCATTCCGACGCCCAACGCGATGCCTATGCGCGGCGCGGCAATGCCATGATCCTGGCCGGCGCCGATGCCGAGCTGCTGGACCGCGACGGGGTGCGCGCCCTCGCCCCCTTCCTCGATTTCGACACCGCCCGCTTTCCCATCAAGGGCGGCCTGCTGCAGCGGCGCGGCGGCACGGCGCGGCACGATGCGGTGGTGTGGGGCTATGCCCGCGGCGCCGACCGGCGCGGCGTCGACATCGTCCAGAAGTGCGAGGTCACCGGCTTCCTGCGCGAGGGCGAGCGGGTGACGGGGGTGGAGACCACGCGCGGGCCGATCCGGGCGCAGAAGGTGGCGCTGGCGGTGGCCGGCTCCACCTCGCGCCTCGCCCGGCTGCTGGACCTGAGGCTGCCTATCGAGAGCCACTGCCTGCAGGCCTTCGTCTCCGAGGGGCTGAAGCCGCTCATTCCCGGCGTCGTCACCTTCGGCATGGGGCATTTCTACGTCAGCCAGTCGGACAAGGGCGGCCTCGTCTTCGGCGGCGACATCGAGGGCTACAATTCCTATGCCCAGCGCGGCAACCTGCCGGTGGTGGCGGATGTGTGCGAGGGCGGCATGGCGCTGATGCCCATGATCGGCCGCCTGCGCATGCTGCGCGCCTGGGGCGGGCTGGTGGACATGAGCATGGACGGCTCGCCCATCATCGATACCGGCCCCCTGCCCGGCCTCTATCTCAACGCCGGCTGGAACTACGGGGGCTTCAAGGCGACCCCGGCGTCCGGCTGGTGCTTCGCCCACACCATCGCCACCGACGCCCCGCATGCGCTCAACGCCGGCTTCCGGCTGGATCGCTTCCGCACCGGCGCGGTGATCGACGAGAAGGGGGTCGGCGCGCAGCCGAACCTGCACTGATGCTGATCCCCTGCCCCTATTGCGGCGTCCGCGACGCCCGCGAATTCACCTATCTGGGCGATGCCACCGTGCGCCGTCCCGACCCTGCCGCGCCCGATGCGGCGGAAGCGTTCCACGCCTACGTCAACCTGCGCGACAACCCGGCGGGGCCGCATTCCGAGCACTGGTATCACGGCGCCGGCTGCCGGCGCTGGCTGGTGGTGACGCGCGACACCCGCACCCACGCGGTGCTCGGCGCCGCCTTCGCCGGGGAGGCCGGAGCATGAGCCGCCTTCCCTCCGGCGGCCTGATCGACCGCACCCAGTCCCTCGCCTTCAGCTTCGACGGGCGAAGCTATGCCGGGCATTCCGGCGACACCCTGGCCTCGGCGCTGCTGGCGAACGGGGTGCGGCTGGTGGGGCGCTCGTTCAAGTATCACCGGCCGCGCGGCATCGTCACCGCCGGGGCGCACGAGCCCAACGCGCTGGTGGAGATGCGCACCGGAGCCCGGCGCGAGCCCAACACCCGCGCCACCACCCAGGAGCTCTATGCCAGCCTCGAGGCCGCGAGCCAGAACCGCTGGCCCTCCCCCGCCTTCGATTTGATGAGCGCCAACCGGGGGGCGGGCCGCTTCCTGGGCGCCGGCTTCTACTACAAGCCCTCCATGGGGCCGGCGGGCGGGTGGGAGCGGCTCTACGAGCCGCTGATCCGCCACGCCGCCGGCCTCGGCCGGGCCAGTGCCCTGCACGATCCGGATGCCTATGAGACCGCCTTCGCCCATTGCGACGTGCTGGTGATCGGCGCCGGCCCCGCCGGGCTGATGGCGGCGCGGGCGGCGGGGCGGGCCGGGGCGCGGGTGATCCTCGCCGACGGCGACCTCCGCCTCGGGGGCAGCCTCCTGTCGCGCCGGGCAGTGATCGGCGATGCGCCCGCCGGGGCCTTCGCCGCCGGGATCCTCGCCGAGCTGGCCGCGATGCCCGACGTACGGCTGATGCCGCGCACCACCATCTTCGGCGCCTATGACGGCGGCACCTATGGCGCGCTCGAACGGGTGGCCGACCACCTGCCGGCACCGCTGCCCTTCACCCCGCGCCAGCGCGCCTGGACCATCAACGCCCGCCGCACGGTGCTGGCGACGGGCGCGCTCGACCGCCCCATCGTCTTCCCCGGCAACGACCGGCCGGGGGTGATGTCGGCCGTTGCGCTCACCGCCTACGCGGTCCGCTACGGGGTGGCGGCGGGGGCGACGGCAGCCGTCTTCAGCGCCCACGACGATGCGGTGGCCGCGGCCTTGGAGGCCGCCGAGGCCGGCGTGCGGATCGCCGCCATCGTCGATGTGCGCGCGGCCGTGCACCCGGTCCTCGCCGGGCGGGCGAAGGCGGCCGGCATCCGCCTGATCCAGGGCGAGGTGATCGGCACGAGGGGCAAGACCCTGTCCGCGATCACCGTGCGCACCCCATCCGGCATCGAGACGCTGGCGGTGGATACGCTGGGCGTCTCCGGCGGGCTGACGCCGGATCTCGGCCTTGCCTGCCATCTCGGCGGACGGCCCGTCTACGATGCGGCGCGCGCCACCTTCCTGCCCGGCCCGCTGCCGCCCGGCATGAACGCCGCGGGGGCGGTGGTGGGGAGGTTCGGCCTCGCGGAGAGCCTCGCGGACGGCCAGGCGGCGGGGCTCGCTGCCGCCGCCGATGCCGGCTTTTCCGCCCCCCCGCCCGCCTTGCCGCGCATCGACGAGGCCGGGTTCGCCGCGCCCTCCCGGTCGGCGCCGCACTCCGCCGAAAGCGCCACCGCCTTCTGGCATGTGGCCGCCAAGGGCACCGCCTTCGTCGACCAGCAGAACGACGTCACCGCCAAGGACATCGCCATCGCCCATGCGGAGGGCTTCCGCGCGGTGGAGCTGATGAAGCGCTACACCACGCTGGGGATGGCGACCGACCAGGGCAAGACCTCCTCCCTGGCCGGGCTGGCGATGATGGCGGAGCTGACCGGCCTGTCGCTGCCCGAGACCGGCACCACCACCTTCCGCCCGCCTGCTGTTCCGGTGGCCATCGGCGCACTCGCCGGACACCATCGCGGCGCCGATTTCCGCCCCGTGCGGCCCACCCCGACCCATGGCTGGGCCAAGGCGCAGGGCGCGGTGTTCGTCGAGACCGGCCTGTGGCTGCGGGCGCAGTATTTCCCCAGGCCCGGCGAAAGCGGATGGCGCCAGAGCGTCGACCGCGAGGTCAACGCCACCCGCGCCGGCGTCGGGCTGGTGGATGCCTCCACCTTCGGCAAGATCGACCTCCAGGGGCCGGACGTGGGCACCTTGCTAGACCGGGTCTACATCAACACCTTCTCGACGCTGCCGGTGGGCAAGGCGCGCTATGGCGTGATGCTGCGCGAGGACGGTTTCGTGCTCGACGACGGCACCACCGGCCGCCTCGCCGATGCGCGCTACATCATGACCACCACCACCGCCAATGCCGCCAAGGTCTACCAGCACCTCGCCTTCTGCCTCGACGTGCTGTGGCCGGAGCTGGATGTCACCCTCGCCTCGGTTACCGAGCAGTGGGCGCAGATCTCCATCAGCGGGCCGCACGCGCGCGCAGTGCTGGCGCAGGTGGTGGACGGGCAGGACGTGTCCGACGCCGCGTTGCCCTTCATGGGCGCCATCGAGGCGACGGTGCTCGGCGGCATCGGGGCGCGGATCTTCCGCCTCTCCTTCGCCGGCGAGCTGGGCTACGAGATCGCGGTGCCCGCCGACGCCGGCACGGTCCTCGTCGAGGCGCTGATGGCGGCGGGGCGCGATTTCGGCATCACCCCCTACGGCACCGAGGCGCTGGGGGTGATGCGGATCGAGAAAGGCCACGTCTCCGGCAACGAGCTGAACGGCCAGACCACCGCCGCCGATCTCGGCCTCGGCCGCATGGCCTCGAAGAGGAAGGACCATATCGGCCGCGTCATGAGCGAGCGCCCGGCGCTGGCGGATCCCGACCGGCCTATGCTGGTGGGCGTGAAGCCGGTGGATCCCGCCGCCGTGCTGCGCGCGGGCGCGCATTTCCTGAAGATCGGCGCCCCGGCCGCCACCGCCCATGACGAGGGCTACCTCACCTCCGCCTGCCACTCCCCCACCCTCGGCCACGCCATCGGTCTCGGCTTCCTGAAGCACGGCGCAAAGCGCCATGGCGAGCGGGTGCGCGCCTTCGATCCGGTGCGCGGCGCCGACATCGAGGTGGAGGTGTGCGCACCGGCCTTCATTGATCCGCAGGGGGAGCGCCAGCGTGGCTGATCTTCTCGCCCACCTTTCCCCCGCCGAGCCGGTGCCCGCTGGCCATTACGGCCGGCCGGACGAAACCGGCGTCACCGTCCGCCGGCACGACGGCATGGCCCTCGCGACCCTCATCGCCCGCCGCGGCGCGGGCGACCAGCTCCTTGCCGCCGCTGCCGCCGAAGGCTGGGCGCTGACGGATGCGCCGCGTCTCTCCCCCGGTCCCGGCCTCGACGGGGTCGGCATTGCCCCCGGCCGCTGGCTGGTGAGCGCCGAGCGGACGGCGCCGGAGGATCTGATCGCCCGCCTCGCCGCCCTCGCCGGTCCCGCCGGCACGGTGTGCGACCAGAGCGCCGGCCTCATGATCCTCGACATCGGCGGGGCGCAGGCGGCCGAGGCGCTGGCCAAAGGGGTGGGCATCGACCTGCATCCGCGCGCCTTTCCACCGGGGGCGGCGGCCTCCACCTCGGTCGCCCAGGTGGCGCTGACCTTCTGGCGGATGCAGGGGGAAGATGCGCCCTGCTACCGCTTCGCGGTGCCGCGCTCCTTCGCCCCGGCCTTCACCCGCTGGCTGGCGGTGAGCGCTGCTGCCTTCGGCGTGCGCTTCTGCGACAGCATCCGAGGTTGACTTAAGGCCGCCGCCTTGCGTCTTCTCCGCGACCTCACCGGTCCTGCCTGCTTCTCCATGGTTTCCAGGTTGCCCCATGCCCACCTCGCTCCCGCATTTCATCCTCACCCTCTCCTGCCCGGACCGTCCGGGCATCGTGGCAGGGGTTTCGACCGTGCTGTTCGAGGCCGGCTGCAACATCCTTGAAGCGCAGCAGTTCGACGACACCCAGAGCGGCCGCTTCTTCATGCGGGTGCTGTTCAACGTGGTGGAAGGCGAGGCCTGCCTCGACCGGCTGAAGGCCATCTTCGCCCCGGTGGCCGAGCGCTTCGCCCTCACCTGGGCGCTGCGCGATGCGGCGGAGAAGCGGCGGGTGCTTCTGCTGGCCTCCAAGTTCGACCATTGCCTGGCCGACCTCGTCTATCGCTGGCGGATCGGCGAGATCCCCATGGAGATCGCCGGCATCATCTCCAACTATCCGCGCGAGACCTACGTCCATCTCGATTTCGACGGCATCCCCTTCCATTACCTTCCGGTGACGAAGGAAACCAAGATGGAGCAGGAGGCCCGGATCTGGACCATCTTCCAGGAGAGCGGGGCGGAAGTGGCGGTGCTCGCCCCCCACATACAGGTGCTCTCCCGCCGGCCCTCCGCCAAGCAGAAGGGGGGGTGGCTCCAAATCCACCCCCCC